>DATJNS010000087.1:0-29661 GCA_035507915.1 Candidatus Sulfotelmatobacter sp. | reverse complement strand
CTCGAAGGAGCCGTCCATGAAACGAGACGTGACCGGTCGGCCGCGGCGGTCGTGGCGCCCGCGCCTGCTGATCGCCGGCGCGCTGGCCCTGACCGCGGCCGGCGCCACCGCGCAGTGGCTGCCGTTCACCACCGAAACCGCGCGCGCGTTGCCCGCGCCGATCGCCGATGAGCCGACCTCGCCGGCCTCCAGCGAAGTCGCGGTGCTGGCCGGCGGCTGCTTCTGGGGCGTCCAAGGCGTGTTCCAGCACGTCGAGGGCGTCACGCGCGCCGTCTCCGGTTATGCCGGCGGCGCGCGCGACACGGCCGACTACGAGACGGTCAGCCGGGGCCGGAGCGGCCATGCCGAGTCGGTCGAGGTGACCTTCGATCCGCACCGGATCAGCTACGGCCGGATCCTGCAGATCTATTTCTCGGTCGCGCACGATCCGACCGAGATCAACCGCCAGGGCCCGGACGTCGGCTCGCAGTACCGCTCGGCGATTTTCCCGACCAGCGCCGCGCAGGCCTCGGTTGCCAAGGCCTATATCGCCCAGCTCGACCAGGCCCACGCGTTCAGCGCCGCGATCGCGACCAAGATCGAGCCCGATCGGACGTTCTATCCGGCCGAGGACTACCACCAGGACTTCCTGAGCCGGAACCCGACCTACCCCTACATCGCGATCAACGACCTGCCAAAGGTCGCTGCGCTGAAGCGCCTCTTCCCCGATCTCTACCGCGACCAGCCGGTGCTCGTGTCGGCCTCCGCAGCGCCGACGAACTGAGCAACAGCGACGGCCGTGGCGATCGACACGCGCCGCCACGGCGCGGCGCGCGCCAGATCGCCGCGCACGATTGCGCGATACTCTCCACGCCACCAGGCGCGGCGACTTGACCCAGATCAAGGCCCGGCGATGCACCGCCGCGCAGGCTTCCCATCTTAATCGTGGCGCTATCGGGCGCCGGCCGAGTCTCGATCCGGAGGACAGCATGGACATGATGCGCACGAGCCGTCGCCGCGGATGGCGTCTGGCAGCGGTCGCCGCGAGCTGCGTGGTGCTGGCATCCCTGGCGGCGGCCGCGCAGTCGCCGGCCGCGCCGAAGGCGGCCGCCGTGCCCGCGATGGCGCCGGCCGGAGGCCCGGCGGCGCATGTCGAGGGGCGCATCGCCGACCTCCACAAGAAGCTCGCCATCACGCCGGCGCAGGAGGCCGCGTTCAACAGCTTCGCGGACGTCATGCGCGCCAACGCGCAGGCGATGGAAGAGATGTTCCGCGACCGTGCGCAGCACCGGGACACCAGCGCGCCCGGCATCCTGCACTGGTACGCCGAGCTCACCACGGCGCACGCCGACGGGCTGAACCGGCTGCTGCCGGCGTTCGATGCGCTCTACGGCGATCTGTCCGACGCCCAGAAGAAGGCGGCGGATGCGGCATTCGCGCCGCTGCGGCAGGGGCGGCTGCCGCACAAGGCCGGCTGACGGCCGGACACGGGAGATCGCCATGACACGCGCCACGTTGCTCATCGGCACGTTCCTGTTGCTCGCCGCGCTCGGGCTTGCCGCCGCCGGTCTGACGTCCCGCCAAGCGGACGCGCAGGTCGTTTATCAGTGTCCGCCCGGATACGGCTACGATCCGGCCTATGGCTGCCTGCCGCTCAGCTATTTCTATGGTCCGCCGGCCTACGCCTATCCGGGCTATGGCTTCGGCTTCTTCTACGGCGGCCACTGGGACCATTGGCATGAGGGTTACCCGCGCGGCGGCGCGCCCCACGGCGGCGGTGGCGGCGGGCATCGCCGCTGACGGGGGCCGGTCGACCCGCATGGAGATTGGCGTGACCCTTTGAAGAATAGCGGTTAACCTGAATGTAACGTCGGTCGACTCGGCACATGACGCCCGACGTCGCCCAGCACGAAACTGCGTTCGAGCACAGCGAAAGCGCGCGACCGCATGGCCTTGGACCGCCCCGCGCCGAGCGATTTCCCGTCGAGCTGGATGGTCGCCCTGTTGAGGACCGCCTTCCCGGCGCTGTCGGTGGACGTTCCATCAGAGGTCCTGACGCTGGCGCGACAGCGTCATGTCGAGCTGGGCGAGATCGTCTGTACCCCCGACCGGCCGGTCGAGGCGCTCACCGTCGTGATCATGGGCAGCCTCCGGCTCGACAAGCACGGCCATCCGATCCGCAACTTCGGCGCGGGCGACTATTTCGGCGAAGGCGGGCTGGTCGGCGACGCCCCGCCTGGCGTGACGATCAGCGCCCTCGAGCCGACCGACCTGCTGCAGTTCCCGCGCGACTCGCTGCAGCGGATCATCGATACCGAACCCGCGTTCGGCGTCGCCTTCATGCAGGCGATCCTGACCGAGACGATGAGGCGCCTGCAGGCGACCAACGAGCTGTTCGCCGACAACCGGTCGCTCGCGCAGCAGCTCGCCCAGACCGTCGACCGCCTCGACGGCACGCTGGCAGAACTCCAGGTTTCCGAGGAGCGCATGCGCTTCCTCGCCAACCACGACCCGCTGACGCATATCGGCAACCGCGCCCACCTGCAGGACCGGCTGGCCGCCGCGTTGCGGCAGGCGCGCCGCTCGGGCCGGCGCTTCGCGGTCCATATGATCGACCTCGACAACTTCAAGCCGATCAACGACGTCCACGGCCACAGCGCGGGCGACGCGACGTTGCTGATGGTCGCGGCGCGCCTCCGCGAGATCACGCGCGAGGTCGACACGATCGCGCGGATCGGCGGCGACGAGTTCACCGTCCTGCAGGATCTCGGCGAGACGGAAACCGCCGAGAGCGTCGGTGCGCTCGCCGACCGCATCATCGCTCGGCTGTCGGAGCCCTTCGAGATCGGGGACCTCAGCCTCCAGGCCGGCGCGAGCATCGGCATCGCGCTCTATCCGGAGGACGGCGACCAGCCCGACGATCTGCTGCGCAACGGCGATCTCGCGCTCTACCGCGCCAAATCCGAGGGGCGCGGACGGTGCAGCTTCTTCACGCCGGCGCTGGGCGCGCAAGCGCTGCGCTTCGCCGCCGTCAAGACCGGCCTCGCTCACGCGATCGGCAAAGGCGAGCTATCGGTCCACTACCAGCCCGTGGCGGACCTGCGCTCGGGTAGGATCATCGGCGCCGAAGCGCTGCTGCGCTGGCTGCATCCCCAGCATGGCCCGGTCAGTCCGAGCGAGTTCCTGCCGGTCGCCGAGCGTAGCGGCCTGATCGGCTCGCTCGGCGCCTTCGTCCTGCGTGAGGCATGCGTGACCGCGACGCGCTGGCAGGACGTCGGCACCGCCGGCTTCAAGCTCTCGGTCAATCTGTCGCCGATCCAATTCCGCATCCACGACGTCAAGGCGCTGATCATGGAGCTGTTCGGGGCGGGCTTTCCGGCCGCCGCGCTCGAGCTCGATCTCAGCGAGCGCGCGCTGACGCAGGACAGCGACGACGTCATTCGCTCGATGCGGGCGTTGCAGGAGCTGGGCGTCTCGGTGGCGATCGACGATTTCGGCACCGGCTCGGCCTCGCTCATCACGCTCAGGCGCTTGGCTGCCGAGACGGTGAAGATCGATCCCACGCTGGTCGAGCGCTGCGGCCAACCGTCCGAAGCGGCCGATGTCGTGCGCGCGATCGTCGACCTGGCGCGCAATTTCGGCATGCGGGTGGTGGCCGAAGGCGTCGAAACCGCCGAGCAGCTGAGTGCGCTGAGGCGTCTGGGCTGCGATGCCGCGCAGGGGCGTTTGATCGCGTCGCCGCTCGACGCGACGGCGTTCGAGCGCTTTCTCGCCGAGTCGCGGTCGTCCGCCGAACCGCCGTCCGAGCGCGCGTAGCGGTCGAGCCCAATCGGCTGCGCCGACGCGACGCCGACCGTCCCCAGCCTCAACGAGTCGTGTCTCTCAGCGCTCCCGTCTCAGTGGACCAGCGCCCTGAGGTTCTCGTTCAGCGAGACCTGGAACTCGGTCACCGTGGGGTCCCCGTTGACGCGGTGGGAAATCGTCACATCGACCAGCAAGGCCGCGCCGCCCCGCCCCGGGACGACGTCACAGGGCTCGATCGTGAGCTCGCAACGATCCTGGTCGGCCCCGCAGGGTTGAATCTCGTTGGGCCGCTTCGGGTCCGCATAGAACACGCGGTATGCCGACCCGAGACTGTGACGGGGCTCTTCGCTGCTCGACGCCAGGACCCACTCCCTGACGGCCTGCTCCACGAGCCAGATGATCGTCGGCGAATGGTCCACTGCGCGCTCCCGTGCCGATGAGCTTCTAGTAATCCATGTTGCCCATGCCGCCGCCGGGCATCGCAGGCGCGGTCTTGTCGGGCCTTTCGGCGACCATCGCCTCGGTGGTGATGAGCAGCCCGGCGATCGACGCGGCACCCTGCAACGCCAGGCGCACGACCTTGCTCGGATCGATGATGCCGGCCTTCACCATGTCGGTGTAGTTGCCGGACTGCGCATCGAAGCCATAGTCGGCGCTGCTCGCCTCCAAGAGCTTGCCGACGACGATCGAGCCGTCCGCGCCGGCGTTCTCGGCGATCTGGCGCGCCGGCGCCTGGAGCGCCCGGCGCACGATGTCGATGCCGACGCGCTGGTCGTCGTTCTCCGGCTTCAGCCGGGCCAGCACCTTGATGCCGCGGAGCAGCGCGACGCCGCCGCCGGCGACCACGCCCTCCTCGACCGCGGCACGGGTCGCATGCACGGCGTCGTCGACGCGATCCTTGCGCTCCTTCACCTCGATCTCGGAGCCGCCGCCGACGCGAATGATGGCGACCCCGCCGGCGAGCTTGGCCAACCGCTCCTGCGCCTTCTCGATGTCGTACTCCGAGGTCGTCTCCTCGATCTGCGTGCGGATCTGCGCGACGCGCCCCTGGATGTCCTTCTTCTTGCCGGCGCCATCGATGATCGTCGTGTTGTCCTTGTCGATGCTGACGCGCCGCGCCTTGCCGAGCATGTCGAGCGTGACCGTCTCGAGCTTGATGCCGAGGTCGTCGGAGATCACCTGACCGCCGGTCAGGATCGCGATGTCCTCGAGCATCGCCTTGCGGCGATCGCCGAAGCCCGGCGCCTTCACGGCCGCGACCTTGAGGCCGCCGCGCAGCTTGTTGACCACCAGCGTCGCCAGCGTCTCGCCTTCGACGTCCTCGGCGACGATCAGGAGTGGTTTCCCACTTTGCACCACCGCCTCGAGCAGCGGCAGCACCGCCTGCAGCCCGGGCAGCTTCTTGTCGAGCAGGAGGATGTAGGGGTCTTCGAGCTCGGCGGTCATCTTCTCGGCGTTGGTCACGAAATAGGGCGAGATGTAGCCGCGGTCGAACTGCATGCCCTCGACGATGTCGAGCTCGGTCTCGAAGCTCTTGGCCTCCTCGACCGTGATCACGCCCTCGTTGCCGACCTTCGCCATCGCCTTGGCGATCATGTCGCCGATCTCGCGATCGTCGTTGGCCGAGATCGTGCCGATCTGGGCGATCTCGGCATTGGTCGAGATCTTCTTCGAGCGCTTCTTGACGTCGTCGACGACCGCCTCGACGGCCATGTCGACGCCGCGCCTGAGGTCCATCGGGTTCATGCCGGCGGCCACCGCCTTGACGCCCTCGCGCACGATCGCGTGGGCCAGCACGGTTGCGGTGGTGGTGCCGTCGCCCGCCATGTCGCTGGTCTTGGACGCGACCTCCTTGAGCATCTGGGCGCCCATGTTCTCGAACTTGTCCGACAGCTCGATCTCCTTGGCGACCGTCACGCCGTCCTTGGTGATGCGCGGCGCGCCATAGGACTTGTCGAACACGACGTTGCGACCCTTCGGTCCCAACGTGACCTTGACGGCGTTGGCCAAGATCGTGATGCCGGACAGCATGCGGTCCCGGGCGTCGGTCGAAAACCTGACTTCTTTCGCGGCCATGTGCGTGTGCTCCTTATGCCGATTTGCGCGCGGCGGTCCGGCTTCGCCGTCGCCGTGTCGAGATCATGATGCCGCCCGAGGTCTTCGCCTCGGCGTCGACGCGCCGGATCGCGTCGCGATCCGGCAATGGCCTGACGTTCACGCCGCAGCGCGCAGCAGCCCGTAGGCCAGGATTGCGATCAGCAGCATCGCCGGCACGACGACCGGGGGAACGAACAGCCGCCTCACGACCGGCCCCCTGCTCGCGCCGCGTGCTCGCCGACGGTCTCCGGTCCGTACTGCTCCGGCGCGGCGTCGCGCGCCAGGGCCGCCTCGAGCTCCGCCGGCTCGATCACGATGGTCTCGGAGCCGGGAGCGCCCGCCCGCAACGGCACACGAATGAAGGTCGCCAACCGCCGATAAGCCGGCAATGTATGCGTCTCGAGGCGCTCCTCGTCGGTTTCGACCGTGTAGGAGCCCGCCGGCTGCTCGCGTTCCATCGCGCTCAGGCGAAACGGGCGCATGAAGGTGACGGTCTTGCTGCTGGTGCGCGTGGCCATGGCTGGTTCGCTTCCTGTTGCTCGAACGACTCGACGCTGCTCGGCGACCGCCCGATGGCGCCGCCCCGTCTTGGCCGCTTCGCCGAGCCGGCCGCCTTGGCTTCGACCCGGCGCCTCCACCGGGGCAGGAGAGCATCGCGCCCGTCCATCGTCCGGAAAATAATAGGTGGGTATATTTTGAGCCATTCCAAGACCCATATTTGGAAATATTTTCAGAGTTTTGGCCCCCATAGGGAAATCTTAATCAGATACCGGAGATTATTCGGAAGCTCGAAAATCAATATTGGGGTTCGTAAATCGTGGATCGCGTCCCCATATGCCGAACATTGGAATCCGCCGCCGTGGCGTGGTCGACGCGGGTTCAGGGGCCGGAACATGCGCACGTGGCATCGTGACCGCTCCGGGGCGTTCTTTCACGGCAAGGCCCGGTGGTATCGCGACATGGCCGGCCGCGAGGTCGGCGCGGACCGGGAGCGACTGCTCGCGACGGCCCGGGATTTCGACGCGCGTGCGCACGACCGTGACGCGCGCGCGTCGGCATCCGTCGAGCACGGCAAAACCCGACAGCCCGGGATGCGCACGGGGCTGTCGCGCCTGAAAGCCGCGCGCTGACGGGTCGCGATGCGACCGCTTCAACGGATGGGTCTCACGATGTCAGGTCGAGGACTGCTCACGCTGGTGGCAGACATCACTGCCGCATTCTGCGCGAGAAATCAGGTCGCCGCTGCCGATGTTCCGGCCGTCATCAAGGCGGTCTTCGGTGCGCTCGACGCGCTCGGCAAGACGCCGCCGCCGCTGCTCGAGCCCGCCGTGGCGATCGGCGACTCGGTCAGGCCCGACTACATCGTCTGCCTGGAGGACGGCAAGAAGCTCAAGATGCTGCGGCGCCATCTGCGCAGCGCCTACGACATGACGCCCGATCAATATCGCGCGAAATGGCGCCTGCGCAGCGACTACCCGATGGTCGCGCCGAACTACTCGATGATGCGGTCGAGGCTGGCCGTCGGCTGGGGCCTCGGCCGAGTCCGGCGCCGGAGCGCCGTGGCCGCAGACGCGGCGGTCGCATGATCCGCCGCCGCGCGCCCGAACCGTCAACGACCAGGAGGCTACGATGCCCTATTTCGTGAAGTGGACGCTGCATGGGCAGGACAAGGTGCTCGGCAGCAAGTTCCCATACGCGCAACCGGCCGCCGCCAGGGACTTCGCGTGCGGCGCCTTGGGGCAGAAGCCGAAGGACATCTGGATAGAGGACGAGCACGGGACGCGGATCGACGACGAGCTCGCCATCATCCGGCACTGCACCAAGCAGGTGAAGGTCGCGACCTTCCGCCCGGTCGCGCAACCTCAGGCCGCGGCCCGACGCAAGAGCGGGAGCGGCGCCGACTGAGCCGCGTGGGTCCCTGACGCGACCGTTTCGCAGCGGGCATCGGCGACCCCTGCCCGACCGCGCCCGCATCCGAGCCCGAGCGACAGCGACTGTTTCGGCCGGTCTTCCGGACGACGCTGGAACAGCGCCTCGCCATGCCTGCCAGCGCCGAATTCCTGCCCTCGGATCGGTCGCGGCTCGGTCAGTCGATCGTCGACATTCGAGATCACGTGGGGCTCATCACGGATTGAGACCCACGCAGCGCGCTTGACGCCCGTTCGATATTTCCAATAATATGTAGTTATGAAAAAGTCGAAAGTCGTCGAGGCGCTGGGCGCGCTCGCGCAGGAGTCCAGGCTCGATGTCTTTCGCCTGCTGGTCCAAGCCGGCGCGGATGGCATTCCGGCCGGGCGGATCGGCGAGCGTCTCGGCCTGCCGTCGCCTACCCTGTCATTCCATCTGAACCAGCTGCGCCACGCCGGCCTCATCGTGCCGCGCCGCGACGGGCGCTCGATCATCTATGCGGCGGACTTCGAGGCGATGAACGGGCTGATGGGGTTCCTCACCGAGAATTGCTGCCGGGGCGATGCTGCGGCGTGCGTCCCGATCTGCGATCCGAGGACCGCGACGGTCAAACGAGCGAGGAGGGTCCGCCAATGAAGCGCTTCCACGTGCATGTATCGGTCGATGATCTCGAACGCTCGGTGCGCTTCTACTCGACCTTGTTCGCCGCCGAGCCGACGGTGCACAAACCCGACTACGCGAAGTGGATGCTCGACGATCCGCGGGTCAACTTCGCCATCTCGGCGCGCGGCCGCGAGACGGTCGGCATCGATCACCTGGGCATCCAGGTTGAGGACGAGCGCGAGCTCCACGACGTGTTCGATCGGCTGACGGCCGCCGAAGGCCCCGTCTACGAGCAGGGCAAGACGACCTGCTGTTACGCCGAGGGCGAGAAATCATGGATCCTCGATCCGCAGGGCGTGTCGTGGGAGACCTTTCTTACCACGGGCGAGAGCACCGTCTACGGCGACAGCGTCGCGCGCGAGGCGCTCGGGGCCGCGTGTTGCGACAAGCCGGTATTCGAGACCCAGGCCGCGGTCGCGTGCTGCGATCGCCCCGCCGCTGCGCCGACGTCGGCCACGTGCTGCAGCACGACCGCGCCAACATGATCGACAAGACAACATCGTCGCGCGTCGCTGAAGGCCGAATATGACGACCGAGACCGCGAGCGTTGGCTCTCCGGTACGCGCATCGCGTCGCCTCGGTGTCGTCGAGCGCTATCTCTCAGTCTGGGTTGCGCTCTGCATCGTGGCGGGTATCGCGCTCGGGCGATCGATGCCCTTGCCGTTCCGGGCGATCGGCAACGCCACTGTCGCGGAGGTGAACCTGCCGGTGGCGGCGCTGATCTGGCTCATGATCGTGCCGATGCTGCTCAAGATCGATCTCGCGGCCTTGTCGCAAGTCCGCTCCCACTGGCGCGGCATCGGCGTCACCCTGTTCATCAACTGGGCCGTGAAGCCGTTTTCCATGGCGGCCCTCGGCTGGCTGTTCATGGCCCACCTGTTCCGGCCGTATCTGCCGGCCGACCAGATCGACAGCTACATCGCCGGCCTGATCCTGCTGGCGGCCGCGCCATGCACAGCCATGGTTTTCGTCTGGAGCTATCTCCTCGACGGGGAACCGCACTTCACGCTGAGCCAGGTCGCGCTCAATGACACCATCATGGTGGTCGCGTTTGCGCCGATCGTCGCCTTCCTGCTCGGGATCACGGCCATTACGGTGCCGTGGAGCACCCTGATCCTGTCGGTGGTCCTCTACATCGTCATACCGGTGATCGTCGCGCAGCTCTGGCGTGCCCGAATTCTGCGGGCGGGCGGGCAGCCCGCGCTCGACCACACCCTGAAGCAACTCGGGCCGATCTCGATGTCGGCCCTGTTGTTGACCTTGGTTCTCCTGTTCGGCCTGCAGGGCGAGCAGATCGTCGCGCAGCCGCTCGTGATCCTGCTGCTCGCCGTGCCGATCCTGATTCAAGTGTATTTCAACGCAGGCCTTGCCTACTGGCTGAACCGCAGCCTTGGCGTCGAGTTCCGCGTCGCCGGCCCGTCGGCGCTGATCGGCGCCAGCAATTTCTTCGAGCTGGCGGTCGCCACCGCGATCGCGCTGTTCGGCTTCCAATCGGGTGCTGCGCTGGCCACCGTCGTCGGTGTGCTGATCGAGGTCCCCGTGATGCTGTCGGTCGTCCGCATCGTGCTCGCGACGCGCGGCTGGTACGAGCGCGGCGCCGCCCGCCGCCAGGCGGCTATCACGTGATGCTGATGAGTCTCAAGAACCCGCTGAAAGAAGGCGACAGCTTTCCGATGACGCTGACGTTCGAGAAGGCCGGCACGATCCAGGTCACCGTCAAGGTGGAGAAGCCCGGCGCCATGACCCCGATGCCGGGCATGAAGATGCAGGGAACAGAGCTGCGCGGACGTTGACGGATTGTGCTGGACGTTCCGGCATCGATGTTGTCGGCGTCGCAGCACGGCGGCATCGTCCGACGCTCGCCTTGAGGGCGGTTCATCATCCGCTTGCGCACCAGCGATCATGGCCGCAATCGTGCCCTTCTGGGCAAAGCGTCCGATGAGTGCGACACGGCGCGCTCGTCGGAATCCGCTCCCGGTCAGAATTGCTTGGAGATCGTGATTCGCGCCATCAGGGGCTCGAGCGGGTGCTCATGGATGTCGGCGCGCCCATCGGGGTACGTGCCGATCTCGTTCTGCAGCCGGTCGACGTACCAGAACTCCGCGGCCGCCGCGTGCGCATTGAGCAGGTTGTAGATGCCGAACGAGGCAAACCATCCTGCGGGGAAGGCATAGTGGACATAGAGGTTCAACTGACCGTAGCCCTTGCCGGTGATCTGGCCCGGCGCCGTCGGCGCGGTGGCGCACGATGTCGCGCTGGGAAAGTCGTGCACGGCCGCGGAATTGACGCAAGGCCCGGACGAGAGCGCGTAGTTTCCAAGGTAGCGATAGGCGAGGCCGCCGCTCCATGGACCCATGTCGTGCATGTAGAGCGCAAATGATCCGGCGGTGACCGGCGCATTCGGGATGTAGGTGCCGAGGTGGCCGGTGCCGTCGTCGAACGGCGTGGTGAAGCGCGCGTGGTTGGCAGAGACAGTGCCGTAGAATTCCAGCCAGTCCACGATCTTGTAAGTCGTGTTCACCTCGAAGCCGTAACGCTCGCTGGAGGGGCCCGCCACGTCCTGGCCGACGTCCGGGTCGATGATCGTCTCCGAGCGCTGCCACAAGTTGTAGACCGCGAAGGTCAGCGTGAGGTCGCGGCTGACATTCGTGCGCACGCCGACCTCCTCTCCCCACTGCTGCGCGAGAAACGGCGAAGACGGCAGGCCGAGATCGGCCGCCCGCGACTGGTTCACGCCGCGCAGGTCGGAGCTGTGAAAGCCTTCGCCCGCGGACAGGTAGAACTCGAGCTTGTCGTTCGGCGTGACGATGAAGCTCGCCTTCGGTTGTGGCAGGTCTTGGCCGCGCGCGCCGCTGTTCGTGTACCCGGCGGCCTGATGCAGCGCCGCCAGCAGATCGTCGTCGACGCCGTGCTGATAGTCATTGCGCACGCCGAAAACGGTGCGAAACCAGGGCGTCCAGTGCGTGGTTGCCTGGGCGTAGAGCGCCCCGGCAAACAGGCTGACGTCGTCGTTGTTGGAGAAGTTCGCCGGGTCGTTCGCGGTTTGCGCCGGCGTCAGGGCGACCTGCCCCTCGCTCGGCAGCCGCCCCACGTTCAGCATGTCGTAGCGCGCCTGAGCGCCGACCATGAACTCGTTCTCGAAACCGGCCAGTGTCCGCGGCAGCGTGTAGCTCACGGCACTGCCGAGCACGTTGCGCGTCTCGAACTGATCCTCCTGATCGCCGTGCACCGGGTCGATCAGATAATGCGTGAAGTCGTTGAACAGGTTGAGCTGGTTGTAGATGTAGAAGGCGCTGGCATTGAGCTGACCGTCGCCGAGCCCAGTGTGATAGTTGGCCGAGAGGCTGGCGCGCGTGGCGCGTCCGCCGTCGCTGGGGTCGAGCGAGGCGAAACGATTCGGCACCAGGCCCTCCGTGATCGCGCGAACCGGGATGTCGGTCGTGTTGGTCCAGTCCTGGTGATAGAACATGGTGGTCAGCGAGAAGCCGCTGTCATCGGCGCCGTCGTTGCTGAAGCGAAGGACGACATTCTCCTTGCGCGCGTCGTCAGGCACGATGAAGGGTCCGTCGTAGTGCTGGACCTCGACGGCCTGGAGGAAGTGGCCGTCGCCGATGGATTGGCTGCTCGCGCCGAACAGGCGCTCGAAGCCGAGCGTGCCCACCGTCGCAGTCGCCTGGTCCGGGATCGTGTCGCGGTAGCTGACGTGCACCGAGCCCACTGCACCGAAATCGCCGATATTCGCGTAATAGGGCCCTTTGGTGTAACTGAGCTGATCGGCGAGTTCGGGGATCATGAAGTTGAGGTCGGTGTAGCCCTGTCCGTGCGCGTGGGTGGGTTGGTTGATCGGCATGCCATCGACGGATGTCTCGAGATCGGTGCCGTGGTCGAGGTTGTAGCCGCGCAGCAGATACTGGTTGGCCTTCCCCTCGCCGCTGTGCTGGGTCACCGACAGTCCGGGCACGGTCTCGAAGAGCTGGCCCGGTCGATAGGCTGGCGTGAGCTGAAGCTCCTGATCGTCGACCACGCCCTCGCTCGCGGTCGACGCGGTCCCGAGCAAATCCCAGCGCGGCGCGGTGACTTCGACGGTGGGCAACGACACTGCGGGCGCCGTCTGAGCGCTGCCCGGGGCCGACGACACGGTCTGCGCCGCCGCAGCGCCGGTCAGCGCGACGAGCGGCAGCGCACGGACGGCGAGACGTCGTATCATTCGGCTCGGCAGGGCATCGACGGCGATGGTGAGTATGACGTTTCTATGCAATCATCATACTAGTGCGAGGGTACCGGGATGCAACGCATAACCATCACGATCGATGACGAGTTGCTGGCGGGGGTCGACCGGGTCGTCGCGGAGCGCGGCTACCAGAACCGCTCGGAGGCGATCCGCGACCTCACGCGCGCCGGACTGACCCAGCAGAGCGAGCCCTCGAACCAGCAGTCCGGCGTTGCCGCGCTGGTCTACGTGTATGATCACGAAGGCCGGGACTTGGCGAAGCGGTTGACGCGCTCATTTCACGACCATCACGACCTCTCGCTGGCCACGATGCACGTGCATCTCGACCACAAGAGCTGCCTGGAGGTCGCGGTGCTGCGCGGCGGCATGCGAGACATCCGAGGCTTCGCGGAGCACGTGATCGCCCAGCGCGGCGTACGTCATGGAAGCCTGGTTGCCATTCCGGTCGCGCTGCAGACAGAGCGCCATCCCCATGGCGCCGAACGTGGCCGCCGACACCTGCACACCCACGTTCGCGAAGTCTGATGGCAGCGCTTGCCAATCCGTTGAACGATTGGCCGTCGCGGATGAAGGCGAAACTTCTCCTGACCTACTTGCTGCTGCTCGGGCCCAATCTGGCCGCGTGGCGATGGGCTTTCGTCGCGTTCGCCGACCAGCCGGTGCTGCTAGAGAGGGCCTTCCTGGCCTACATCTTCGGGCGACCAGACATCGTACATGCGTGGGACGGAGTCGAGATCCGACGCACGACTGCGCTGCGATTCATCGCGGGCCCCGTCGGATGTTCGTGCGGCCACGCTCGCGCGGCATCGTTTCGGCGATCGACGGAATAGATGCCGTCGGTCGATCGTTCCACCGCACCAGGGAGAATCGGGGGAACGAAATGCGTCAACATGGCATCCATATCTGCGCCGCCGTCATCGCAATTGCGACCGTGGTCGGTGCATCCCAGCAAAGCGCCTGGAGCCAGATGTCGATGGCGGAGCCCGCCAAGGTCGCACAAGGCTCCGGTGGTTCGATGCTGACCGACGCGAAGGGCATGACCTTGTATACGTTCGATCACGACGCGGGCGGGAAGTCCGCCTGCAACGGGCCCTGCGCGAAGAACTGGCCGCCCTTGATGGCGATGGCCGATGCGAAGCCGATGGGCAAATGGTCGGTCGTCGGCCGCGACGACGGCACCAAGCAGTGGGCCTATGCCGGCAAGCCGCTCTACGCCTGGTCGAAGGACCAGAAGCCGGGCGACACGACGGGAGACGGCTTCCTCAACGGCGCGTGGCACGTGGCGCGCCCCTGACGCGCCTCCCGACTCCGCGTCGGCTTTCGATGGTTCGACCCCGTTTCACAGGGAGTTGACCGCCGCGGCGCTGGAGCCAGCCCGTCGCCGCGCGGCCGCCCCCGTGATCGGCGGCCCGACGCCCCCGCAGCGCGCGCGTCAGCGGGCGGGCGGGCGGAAATCCTGGTCTGAAAACGGCACCGTGTCGGGGACGCGAATAACAATCATGCCGTGATTGGCGGCTTGGTGGCAGCTGTTGCACGCGTCGGTCAGCTTCCCATAGGCCGCCTCGAACCGGCTCGGGTCGGCGGATTTGATCGCCTCGCCGAGAGCCACCAGGGGTGCCTTGGTCAGCGATCGTATCATCGTGGCGATCGGCATTGATTCCCAGACCGGCACGCTGCGCGCGACATCGTCGAAGGCCTCCTTGATCTCACCGAGCTCGTAGGCCGCATAGATCCAGTTCTTCTCGCGCCCCGCCGCAGCCAGCTTGATGTGCCGCGGTTGCACCGCCATCGTCATGAGATCGCCCAAACCGGGATGCCAGGCTGGCGGTGATGCCGCCCTGGTCGGCGCGACGACCGCCGCCAGGGCGGCAAGGCAGGCCAAGATGACCATCGACGTACGATATCGCCTCATCGTGCCTCTCCTTTCGGCCGCCCGACGTCGACGGCCACTACCGAGTCTTCGTCGGGGCTCATCTTCGATGCAAGAATGTGGCGTCACCGATGCCCCCGATCACCGTCAACGATGTCCCCGGGTCGAGTGCGATACCCACCACGATGTAGAGCGCAACCCCAGATCAAGAGACGCCGTGCCGATCTCGGCTGAACCACCGCTTCGGCATCGAGTTCTGCGTCGCCCGCCATCGGTGCTGATCGGCGCCAGCAATTTCTTCGAGCTGGCGGTCCGGCTTCCAATCGGGCGCTGCGCTGGCCACCGTCGTCGGTGTGCAGATCGAGGTGCCCGTGATGCTGTCGGTCGTCCGCATCGTGCTCGCGACGCGCGGCTGGGACGAGCGCGGCGCCGCCCGCCGAACTGCTTAGGTGCCGGCCGAAAGGCCGAAAGTCCCAGACAAGAGTCCCAGACAGCCGAAGCTGTCGACGTCGAAACTCTCGCCAAGTCTTTGGTTGAAATGGTCGGAGCGACAGGATTCGAACCTGCGACCCCCAGACCCCCAGTCTGATGCGCTACCAGGCTGCGCTACGCTCCGACCTTGGCCGGACTATAGGCCGGCGGCCCGCGCCGTGGCAACGCGCAGACCGGCGTCAGCCGACCCGCTTGGCGAGCCACTTGCGCAGCTCGGAGAGCTCGTCGATCGCCGCCTCGACGGCGGCCCGGCGCTCGGCATCGAGCACGGGGCCGGCGGCCGGCTCGGCGGCCGCGGCAACCGCCGGGCTCGGCGCGGCCGTCGACGCCTCGGGCGCGGCGGCAGCGTCGACTGCCGCCTCGTCGACGGGCATCGCGCGCACGCCGGGCGAGCGCAGCAGCTTCTGGACACCCTTGATCGTGTAACCGTCGCGATAGAGCAAGGTGCGGATCCGGCGCAGCAGCTCGATGTCCTCGGGCCGGTAATACCGCCGGCCGCCGCCGCGCTTCAGCGGTTTGATCTGGGAGAACTTGCTCTCCCAGAAGCGCAGCACGTGGGGCGGCACGTCGAGATCGGCCGCAACCTCGCTGATGGTGCGGAACGCCGCGGCCGACTTGCCGGCGCGTCGGCCGGCGACCTCGGCCGCGTCGTCGCCGAGCGGCGCCGGCGACTGCTGCTGCGGACTCATCCGGGCTCACCCTCGTGCGGCTCGAGCTCGCCCAACCCGTGATTGATGCGGTTCTTGAGCACGTGCGACGGCCGGAACACCAGGACCTGACGCGGCAGGATCGGAACCTCCTCGCCGGTCTTGGGGTTGCGCCCGATGCGCCGGCCCTTGCGGCGCACCGAGAAGCTGCCGAACGACGAGATCTTGACCATCTCGCCGCGGGCGAGCGCGTCCGAGATCTCGCGCAGCACCGTCTCGACCAAGTCCGCCGACTCGTTCCGCGACAGGCCGACCTCCTGGTACACCGCCTCGCCCAATTGGGCGCGCGTGACCGTGCTATCGGACATGCCACCCTCCCGCAGTTGAGAAACCACGGTAGCTGGCGCGGTGAAATGCGTCAATTACAAAGGGATGGCTAACGACGTTACAGCAATCTATGGGACATTCCGGCAACCCGACCCGCGACCGATTGGGTCGGCGCCGGAAAGCCCGCCGGGGGTCACACCCGGACCAGCGCCGAGCCCCAGGTGAAACCGCCGCCCATGGCCTCCATCAGGACCAGCTGGCCGGCGCGGATGCGCCCGTCCCCCACCCCCTCGGCGAGCGCCAGGGGGATCGACGCGGCGGAGGTATTGGCGTGCCGGTCGACCGTCATGATCACCCGGTCGGGCGACATGTTCAGCTTCTTGGCGGTGGCGTCGATGATCCGGCGGTTGGCCTGGTGGGGCACCAGCCAGTCGATCTGGTCCGGGGTCAGCCGGTTGGCGTCGAGCGCCTCGCCGACCACCTCGGCGAGCCGGCCGACCGCGCTGCGGAACACCTCGCGGCCCTCCATGCGCAGCAGCCCGGTGGTGCGCGTGGTCGACGGCCCGCCGTCGACCCACAGCTTGGTATAGTCGCGGCCGTCGGCATGCAGGTGGGTCGAGAGAATGCCGTGATCCTCGACCGTCCCCTGCCCGCGCTCGGCGCGCAGCACCACCGCGCCTGCGCCGTCGCCGAACAGGACGCAGGTCGAGCGGTCCTCCCAGTCGAGGATGCGGCTGAACGTCTCGGCGCCGATCACCAGGGCGCTGCGCGCCTGGCCGGTGATCAGGAAATTGTTGGCGATCGCCAGCGCGTAGACGAACCCGGTGCACACCGCCTGGACGTCGAAGGCGAAACCGCTCGTCATGCCGAGGCGCGCCTGCACCTTGGTGGCGGTCGCCGGGAAGGTGTTGTCGGGCGTCGCGGTCGCCAGCACGATCAGGTCGAGCTCGCTCGGCTTGAGGCCGGCGCGCCCGAGCGCCTCGCGCGCCGCCGCCTCGGCGAGGTCGGAGGTGCATTCGCCGGGCGCCGCGATGTGGCGCTGGCGGATGCCGGTGCGCTGCACGATCCAATCGTCCGACGTGTCGAGCCGCTGGGCGAGCTCTTCATTGGTGACGATGCGGTGCGGCAGATGGCTGCCGCAGCCGACCAGCCGGGCGCGCAAGGTCATCCGACCGCCGCCTCGGGCTTGGGCTGGGTCGCGACCTGGAAGGCGCCGAGCTCGGCCTTGATCTTCTCGATGAAGCCGTGGATCGCCATGTCGACCGCGACGCCGATCGCGTTGGCGAAGCCGAGCGCGTCGGTCGAGCCGTGGCTCTTCACCGCGATGCCGTTGAGGCCGAGGAAGATCGCGCCGTTGTAGCGCCGCGGATCGACGCGGCCGCGGAACTTGACGATCGCCGGCCGCGCGAAGATGTAGCCCAGCTTGGCGAGCATCGAGTGGCGGAACGACTCGCGCAGGAAATGGGTGAGCAGGCGCGCCGTGCCTTCGGCGGTCTTGAGCGCGATGTTGCCCGTGAAACCGTCGGTCACCATCACGTCGACGGTGCCCTCGGCGATGTCGTTGCCCTCGATGAAGCCGCGGAACTGCGGCGCCAGCAGGCTGCCGCGCAGCGCCGTCGCGGCCTCGCGCAGCTCCTCGTGGCCCTTGAGATCCTCGGCGCCGATGTTGAGCAGGCCGATGGTCGGGCTCATCAGGCCGAGCACGGTGCGCGCGAACACGTCGCCCATGATGGCGAACTGCACCAGGTTGTCGGCGCCGCATTCGACGTTGGCGCCGAGATCGAGCATCACGCTCTCGCCCTTGACGGTCGGGAAGAACGATGCGATCGCCGGACGATCGATCCCGGGCAGGGTGCGCAGCGCGAGCTTCGCCATCGCCATCAAGGCGCCGGTGTTGCCGGCCGACACGGCGGCGGCGGCGCGGCCCTCGGCGACCGCGGCGATCGCCAGCGCCATGCTCGAGCGCCGGTTGGTGCGCAGCGCAACCGACGGCTTGGTGTCGTTGCTCACCACGTCGTCGGTGTGATGGACGGTCGCGACCTTGCGCAGGCGCGGCAGACGATCGAGCAGGCGATTGATCTTCGGCTCGACGCCGAACAGCAGGTACTCGGTGTTGGGGAAGCGCTCGCGGGCGATGTTGGCGCCCTTGAGCACGATGTCGGGCGCGCGGTCGCCGCCCATCACGTCGAGGGCGATCGTCAGTCGGGCGCTCACCGCGGCGGGTCCCGCCTCCTCATCCGTCGCCGATCAGGCCTCGGCGCGCGCCACCACCTCGCGGCCGTCATAATGGCCGCATGCCGCGCAGACGTGATGCGGCCGCTTCAGCTCGCCGCAGTTCGAACATTCGGCGTAGGCGGCGCTGCGCAACGCATGGTGTGAGCGGCGCATGTTGCGGCGCGATTTCGAGGTCTTCTTCTTGGGAACGGCCATCGTCGGAAACTCGGCTGACTGGGAGGGAGCGGAAGGCCCGCTTACTTAGCGAAAAAGGCGAGGCGCGGCAAGCAACTTACGATTTTATTGAGGTTTCCCGCGCTTTAGCAGCACGGCGAACGGGTTCTCGGCGGGTTCCGGCGCGCCGCCGCCGGCGGTCTCCGCCGCCGCAGCCTCGGCCTCGGCGCTGCGCGGATAGGGATCGAGCGCGAGCGACAGCTGCTGGGCGATCAGCTCGCCGATATCCATGTCGTCGCCATCGAGCGGCTCGGGCGCGTCGAGATCGACGATCAGGTCGTTGCCCGCATCGGGCGCGTCGGACCCGGCCGCGTCGTCGCCGATCGGACCGAACAGCAGGGCGAAATGCTCGTCGATCGCCGCAGGCACCGGATCGAGCGTGACGACGCAGCTCTGCACGACCGCGGCGGTCAGCGCGGCCTCGACCTCGACGTAGCGGCCGGCGCGCGCGCGGCGCAACCGGACGGTCGCCTCGAGCCGGGTCAGCGCGACCAGCCCGAAGCGCGCGGCGAGCGCCGCGCACTCGGTCTCCGAGGCGACCACGGTCTCGACCAGCCAGCCGTCGCGGATGCGCGCGAGCGACACGACGCGCGAGAGTTCCGGCAGGTCGGACGCGGTCGACACGGGCGCGCGCCTAACCGACCGCTGGCACCGCGCCGGGTGCCTGTGTACCTGAGGCGGACGCCTCGAGCGGCGGAATGACGGGCCACGGCAGCGTCGCCGCGGCGAGCTCGCGCGCCGGCACCGCGTCGAGACGCGCCGCGGCCGCGCGCACATAGGCGGCGAGCGCGGCCAAGGTCGGACGCGGCGGCGCCGCCACCGTGCCATAGACGTTGCGCGCCAGCGCCTGCTCGAGCGCGTCGCCGTCATCCGCGATGCCGGCCTCGTACGCGGCGATTCGGCCATAGAGCCCGCGCGCCATTTCCTTGACCCGCGGGCCGACCGACAGGTCGCCGACGCCGATCTCGCGCAGCGAGCGATCCATGTCGGCGAACATCGCGTCGAACAGCGCCTGCGCGAGCGACGATGCCCGGTCGCGCTCGCCTTGCCGCTTCAGGCCGCGCAACGCGAGGACCATGTGGAGCGCCAGCATCTCGTAGCGGCCGTCGAGGCTGTCCGGCACCCCGTAGTCGCGATAGAACGCGGCCGCGCGCGCCTGCGCGACCAGCGCGCCGTACAACCGGATGGCGCCGGCGTCATCCGGCGACCGTCGAAACCACGAAGCCAAGAGCGGCAACCTCCGCGCGAATCGGGCAGCGGCACATTGACAGGCCGAGCCTGCGCCCGGCAATCTCTCGCCCGAGAACATGGGACGGGCCGCCGGTACGGTCAATCCAGGCGACGACCCGGGGCGACCGCCCGGCGACCACGACCCTCTCCCGCTCCGCCCCAAGAGTGCACGCCATGCGACTCGCGACGCTTCGATCGTTTCTGCTGCTCGCCGTCGCCGCCGGCGCGTTGGCCGCCTGCGCGGCGATCGTCGACACCCGCGGCAACCTGGCGCCCGCCGATGCCGTCGCCGCCATCAAGCCGGGCGTGACGACGCGCGCCCAGGTCTCGCAGCTGCTCGGCTCGCCGTCGAGCATCGCCACCTTCGACAAGAACACCTGGTACTACATCGGCTACAAGACCGAGCGCATCGCGTTCCTCAACCCCGAGGTGACCGCCGAGCAGGTGCTGGTGATCCGTTTCGACGATGCGGGCGTCGTCAAGGATTTCGAGAAGCAGGGCCTCGAGAGCGCTCGCCAGGTCGCGATGAACGACCGCGAGACGCCGACCGCCGGCCACAGCCTCGGCTTCTTCGAGCAGCTGTTCGGCAACATCGGCCGCTTCACCGGCAAGGACAACGAGAAGAAGTCGAGCGACCAGGGCGG
This sequence comes from Candidatus Sulfotelmatobacter sp., assembly GCA_035507915.1. Taxonomy (GTDB): domain Bacteria; phylum Pseudomonadota; class Alphaproteobacteria; order Elsterales; family Elsteraceae; genus JACQAI01. Next base: position 9,321 of record DATJNS010000087.1, on the reverse strand, counting down.
CGGCGGAACCTTCAGCCGCTCGGGCGGCGGCGGCGGCGGCTTCTGACCCGGCGCCGACGGACGCGTCAGAGCGTCCGCCGGCTGTTTGGTTTGCCGCTCAGTGGTGCGCGAGGATCGCGAGCAGCAGGATCGCCACGATGTTGGTGATCTTGATCATCGGGTTGACCGCCGGACCGGCCGTATCCTTGTAGGGATCGCCGACCGTGTCGCCGGTCACCGCGGCCTTGTGGGCGTCGGAGCCCTTGCCGCCGTGGTGGCCCTCCTCGATGTACTTCTTGGCGTTGTCCCAGGCGCCGCCGCCCGAGGTCATCGAGATCGCGACGAAGATGCCGGTCACGATGGTGCCGAGCAGCATCGCGCCCACCGCGCCGAATGCCGACGCCTGGCCCGCGATCGCATCGATCACGAAATAGAGCACGATCGGCGCCAGCACCGGCAGCAGCGACGGCACGATCATCTCCTTGATCGCGGCCTTGGTCAGCATGTCGACCGCGCGGCCGTAGTCGGGCTTGGCCCGGCCTTCCATGATGCCGGGGATCTCCTTGAACTGCCGGCGCACTTCGACCACGACCGAGCCGGCGGCGCGGCCGACCGCCGTCATGCCGAGCGCGCCGAACAGATACGGCAGCCCGCCGCCGATCAGGAGGCCGACGACGACGAACGGATCCTGCAGCTGGAACACCACCTTGACGTCCGGGAAGTAGTGCTGGAGGTCCTGCACGTAGGCCGCGAACAGCACGAGCGACGCCAGACCCGCCGAGCCGATCGCGTAGCCCTTGGTGACCGCCTTGGTGGTGTTGCCGACCGCGTCCAACGCGTCGGTGGTGACGCGCACGTCGCGCGGCAGCTCCGCCATCTCGGCGATGCCGCCGGCGTTGTCGGTCACCGGGCCGTAGGCGTCGAGCGCGACGATCATGCCGGCGAGCGCCAGCATGGTGGTCGCCGCGATCGCGATGCCGAACAGGCCGGCGAAGAGGAAAGACACGATGATGCCGGCGCAGATCACCAGCACGGGCAGCGCGGTCGATTCCATCGAGACGGCGAGGCCCTGGATCACGTTGGTGCCGTGGCCGGTCGTCGAGGCCTGGGCCACCGAACGCACCGGACGGTAGAGCGTCGAGGTGTAGTACTCGGTGATCCACACCAGCAGGCCGGTGACCGCGAGCCCGACCAGAGTGCAGCCGTAGAGCGCGCTGCCGCTGATCGTGAGATCGCCGACCGAGATCGTCGCCGAGAAGCCGATCATGCCCTGCGTGACCGCCGCGATCAGCCCGGCCGAGATCACGCCGGTCGCGATCAGGCCCTTGTAGAGCGCCTTCATGATGTGCTTGTCGGCGCCGAGCTTGACGAACATGGTGCCGACCACCGAGGCGCCGATGCACACCGCGCCGATCACCAGCGGGAAGAGCATCAGGGTTTCCTGCATCGGGCCGGTGACGAAGATCGCCGCCAGCAGCATGGTGGCCACGATGGTGACCGCGTAGGTCTCGAACAGGTCGGCCGCCATCCCGGCGCAGTCGCCGACATTGTCGCCGACGTTGTCGGCGATCACCGCGGGGTTGCGGGGATCGTCCTCGGGAATGCCGGCCTCGACCTTGCCGACCAGATCGGCGCCGACGTCGGCGCCCTTCGTGAAGATGCCGCCGCCGAGGCGCGCGAAGATCGAGATCAGCGACGCGCCGAAGCTGAGCGCGACCAGCGCCTCGAGGATCTGGCGCGTCTCGTAGCCGAGGCCGCGCAGGATGAAGTAGTAGATCGAGACGCCGAGCAGGCCGAGCCCGACCACCAGCATGCCCGTGATGGCGCCCGACTTGAAGGCGATGCCGAGCGCCTCGCTCATGCCGGTGCGCGCGGCCTCGGCGGTGCGCACGTTGGCGCGCACCGAGACGTTCATGCCGACATAGCCGGCCGTGCCCGACAGGATCGCGCCGATCAGGTAGCCGATCGCCACGTGGCGACCGAGCATGAACCACAAGAGGATGCCGACGATCACGCCGACGATGGCGACCGTGCGGTACTGGCGGTTGAGATAGGCCGACGCGCCGACCTGCACCGCGAGCGCGATCTCGCGCATGCGTTCGGTGCCGGTGGCGGCGGCCAGGATCTGCCGGCTCGCGACCACGCCGTAGGCGAGCGCGAGCACGCCGAACGCGATGACGAGCCAATTCAACGATGACATGGATGGATGCCCTCAGTGTTGTCGTTGGCGACGCCCGCAGGCGTCACGTGAATCCAGCGAATCTTACGAAATTCGGCCGAAATAGGCGGCGAAAGTGCCAGATTCGATCTACCGGCGCAACCGGCCTGTCGGGGCGCTTTCGGGGCCTCTGCCGACGCTCCGACGGGTGCCCCGGCGCGCTCAGGCGACCGCCGGCCGCGGCGCCGCGCGACGGACCAGCATGAGGCCCACGAAGGCCGCGGTGATCAGCGGCACCACGCCCCAGTTCATCGCCGACCAGCCGACGTGGAACTGCAGCGCGCCGGCCGAGAACGCCGCCGTCGCGGACCCCGAGAACACGCAGAAGTCGTTGATCGCCTGAACCTTGGCGCGCTCCTCCGGACGATAGGTCTCGGTCAGCAGCGTGGTCGCGCCGACGAACATGAAGTTCCAGCCGACGCCGAGCAGCGCGAGCCCGACCCAGAAGTTCATCACCGCGACGCCGCTGAGATCGACGGCGAGGCACAGCGCCACGATCGCCGCGCCGCCGCGCATGATCGCGAGCACCCCGAAGCGCCGGATCAGATGGCCGGTGAAGAAGGCCGGCGCGAACATGCCGAGGGCGTGCCACTGGATGACGAACGCCGAATCCTCGAAGCGCCACGAGCATGCCGCCATCGCGAGCGGCGTCGCGGTCATCAGCAGCGACATCGTGCCGTACGCCACCATGCCGGTCGCGACCGCGACCAGGAACAGCGGCTGCGCGGCGATGGCGAGCAGCGGCCGGCCGCCCGTGAAGCGCGCGGGCGGCGGCTTCGGGATGTCGAGCCGGCTGAGCACCGCGAGGTTGACGAGCGCCATCGCGGCCAGGGTCACGAACGTGCCGGCGTAGGTGTAGGGCAGCAGGAGATCGCGCGACCAGCGCGCGAACTCGGGCCCGACCAGCGCCGCGGCCACGCCGCCCGCGAGCACCAGCGAGATCGCCTTCGGGCGAAACGTCTCGTCGGCGGTGTCGGCGGCGGCGAAGCGATAGTAGATCGAGAAGCCGTTGGCGACGCCGAGGAAGATGCCGCACAGGCAGAACAAGGAGAACTGGCCGACCACCAGCGCGCCGGCGGCGGCCAGCGCGCCGACCAGCTGCGAGGCGGCGCCCAGCATGAAGGCCGGACGCCGGCCGATCTTCGCCATCAGCATCGAGGCCGGCACGGTCGTCAGCATGGTCGCGGTGAACTGCAGCGCGACCGCCAGGGTCGCGAGGCTCTTGTCGCTGGCGAGCGCGTAGCCGGCGAGCGCCGAGGTCGTGGCGTTGATGATCGTCCCGGTCATCGCCAGCGCCTGGGCGAGCGTCAGCAGCAGGACGTTCTTGCGCGCGCGGATCATCGACGATCCCGGGAGGCTCGCGTCGTCATGTCAACCAAGGCCGCCTGACCACCATCGCGCGCGTGACTCGAGGCTCCCGCTGGCGCGGGGGCGACGACTATAGAGGCCTGGAATGTCGATTGACGAGAGGCCGAGCGGCGACGGCTAGCCCGTCACGTTGGAGATCACCGAGCGGATCAGCACGCCGTGCACGACGTTCTGGCCGAGCAGCTCGTTGGCCGCGGCCTGCAGCTGGTCCTTCATATAGGGGACGTTCTCGATGTTCTCGGGCCCGGCGCGCTCGGCCAGCGCGGTCAGGTATTTCGTGTAGCGGTCGCGCAGCTTGAGGCGGCTCTCCAGCACGGTGAGCTGGGCGTCGCGGTCGGCCTCGAGCACGAAGACGTAGGTGCGGGTCTCCTCGGCGTCGTCGAGGCGCGGGATCGGCACGTTGACGGGCTCGAGCTCGATGAAGGCGACGTTGGCAGGCTTCGCGGCGGTGCCCAGCGCCTGCTGAACCGTCGACGGTTGAATCCGCAGGTAGGTGATCACGCCGGCGACCGCGCCGCCGATCGCGAACAGCATCAGGAACCCCAGGAACCACCTTACCAAGACCGCCTCCGCTCCTCGCCGCGCTCAGAAGTGCAGGTAGCCGCCGACCGCCGGCGTAACGTCCCGACCGGCGCCATCCCGTACCGCGACACGCCCCGGCGCGCCCGGCCGGGGGCTCCCTGCCCGGCTCGCCGCGATCTCGCCGATGACCGTCACCGGAGTTCCCGCGGCAGATGCAAGTTGAGCAATAATATCATGTTTTTCTTGAGAAGCGGTGAACAACAATTCGTAGTCGTCGCCGCCCGACAGGACCGCCTCGGCGCCCGACGGGTCGACCGCCAGCGCCGCCGCCGCGGCCGCCGAGAGCGGGATCAGGGGCTGCTCGATCACCGCGTCGACCGCCGAGCACGCGGCCAGATGGCCGAGATCGGCGACCAGCCCGTCCGACACGTCGAGCCCGGCGGAGACGTGGCCGGCGAGCGCGCGCCCGAGCGCCAGCCGTGGCGCCGGCAGGCGATAGCGCTCGACCAGGAACGCACGCTGCGGCGCGCCGAGGCCGCCCAGCCCGCCCTTGAGCACGGCCAGCCCGAGCGCGGCGTCGCCCACGGTGCCCGAGACGTAGATGCGGTCGCCCGGGCGCGCGCCGGCGCGCCGCACCATGGCGCCCGAGACCGCGCCGAGCGCCGTGATCGACAGGGTCAGGGGTCCCGGCGTGGCGACCGTGTCGCCGCCGATCAGCGGCACGCCGTACGCCGCCTGGTCGGCCGCCAGCCCGGCGGCGAAGGCCTCCAGCCAGGCGTCGTCGATCGACCGCGGCAGCACGGCGGCCAGGGTGTAGCCGATCGGCCGCGCGCCCTTGGCGGCGAGGTCGGACAGGTTGACGCGCAGCGCCTTGCGGGCGATCAGGCCGGGCGGCTCGTCACCGATGAAATGCACGCCGGCGACCACCGCGTCGGTGGTGACGACCGCCTGCTCGCCGGGCGCCAGGCCGAACGACGCGGCGTCGTCGGTCAGTCCGTAGGCGCCGGGAAAGCCCGCCGCCAGCGGCGCGAAGTAGCGCGCGATGCGGGCGAACTCGTCGGACACTCGGGGCTTACCCGGCGTCGAGATCGGCCGGCCGCAGCTCGCGCGCCAGGTGGTTCAGCACGCCGTTGACCAGGCCCGGCTCGCGGCCGCCGAAGAAGGCGTGGGCGATCTCGACATATTCGCTGATCGCCACCCGCGGCGGGATGTCGGGGCGCGCCACCAGCTCGAAGGTGCCGGCGCGCATGATCGCGCGCAGCACGGTCTCGAGCCGCTCGACCGTCCAGCCCTCGACCAAGGCGCGCCCGATCATGCCGTCGAGCTCGCCCAGCCGCGCCGCCACCCCGCCCACCAGGTCGGCGAACAGCTGGCGGTCGGCGTGCTGCTCGAGGCGATGGCCGACGAACTCGGCGATCACGACCGCCGGCGCGACGTCGTTCATGTCGAGCTGATAGAGCGCCTGGACCGCGGCCAGGCGCGCCGCGCGGCGCGCCGAATGCTGGGTCTGCTCGAGCGCCTTGCGTGGCTTGGCCATGACGCCGCCTACCGCGCCGGCCGGCGCGGCACCACGGCGGGCGCGGCCTCCGGCGCGACGATCCGGCCGGGGATGGCCGACCGGCGGTCGACCAGGGCGCGCTTGATCTCGATCATGCGCAGGCACGCGCGCGCCGCGACCGCGCCCTTGTCGCGCCGATCGACCTTGGCACGCTCCCAGGCCTGCTCGGCGTTGTCGCACGTCAGGATGCCGAAGCCGATCGCCGCGCCGTGCTGGACCGCGAGATCCTGCAGGCCGCGCGCGCTCTCCTGGCAGACATGGTCGTAGTGCGAGGTCTGGCCGCGGATCACGCAGCCGAGCGCCACGAACCCGTCGAACGCGGCGCGGTGCGCGCCGCCCGCCATGCCGCGCAGCACGAACGCGATCGCGCCCGGCACCTCGTAGGCGCCCGGCACCGACAGGCGCTCGTAGGTCGCGCCCGCGCGCTCGAGCTCGGCGACGGCGCCGCGCACCAGCTCGTCGGCGATGTCCTCGTAGAAGCGCGCCTCGACGATCAGGACGTGGGTCGGAACGGAGGGCGTCGTCGGGCTCACCACAGATCCCTGAGCGGCAGCGACTGCTGCCCGACGAGGGTGAGCCCGTAGCCGTCGAGGCCGATGATCGTGCGCTTGGTGTTCGACAAGAGGATCATCTCGCGCACGCCGAGATCGAGCAGGATCTGCGCACCGACGCCGTAGTCGCGCAGCTCGTTGCGGCTCTCCGGCTGGTTGGCCAGGCGCGCCTTGATGCGCTCGCTGACGCTCTTCGGGCGGCCCTCGCGGATCAGCACGACGACGCCGCGGCCGGCCTCGCCGATCAATCGCATCGCGCTCTCGAGCTCGCCGCCGGGACCGTGGCTGCGGTCGCCCAGGATGTCGTCGAGCACGTTGACGGCATGCATGCGCACGAGCACCGCACCGCCGCCCGACAGGTCGCCCTTGACCAGCGCGATGTGCTCGGCGGGGCCGATCTTGCTGGCGTAGACGATGAGCCGGAAGCCGCCGCCATGGGCGCTCTCGAACGTCGTCTCGACGGTGCGCTCGACCAGCTTCTCGCGGCGCCGGCGATAGGCGATCAGGTCGGCGATGGTGCCGAGCTTGAGGCCGTGGAACTGCGCGAAGCGCACGAGGTCGGGCAGGCGCGCCATCGTGCCGTCGTCGTTCATGATCTCGCACACCACGCCGGCCGGCTGGAACCCGGCGAGCCGCGCGGTGTCGACCGCCGCCTCGGTGTGTCCGGCGCGCACCAGCACGCCGCCGTCGCGCGCCACCAGCGGGAACACGTGGCCGGGCGAGACGATGTCGGTGCGGCCTTTCGTGGGGTCGATCGCCACCGCGATGGTGCGCGCCCGGTCGGCCGCCGAGATGCCGGTCGCGATGCCCTCGCGCGCCTCGATCGACACCGTGAAGGCGGTCTTGTGGCGGCTGCCGTTGTTCTGCGCCATCAGGGGCAGGCCGAGCTCTTCGACGCGCTCGCGCGCCAGCGGCAGGCAGATCAGGCCACGGCCGTACTTGGCCATGAAGTTGATCACCTCGGGGGTCGCGCACTCGGCCGGGATGATGAGGTCGCCCTCGTTCTCGCGGTCCTCGTCGTCGACCAGGACGATGCACTTGCCGCGGCGCGCGTCCTCGATGATGTCCTCGATCGGGGACAGCATGTCCTGCAGCGAGGCGCGGATCGTGACGTCCATCGTCATGGTAGGTCCTTGTTCAGCAGGCGCGCCACGTAGCGCGCCAGCAGGTCGATCTCGAAGTTCACCTGGTCGCCCGCGCCGAGGTCCGAAAAGGTCGTGTGCTCAAACGTATGTGGGATGATATTGAGGTTAATTCGAGCCCCGTCGACGCCGTTGACGGTAAGCGACACGCCGTCGATCGCGATCGAGCCCTTGGCGGCCACCAGGCGCTCGAAGCCGCCCGGCAGATCGAACTCCCAGCGCGTGCTGCCGGCGACCGGCCGGCGCGACACCACCTTGGCGACGCCGTCGACGTGACCCGACACCAGGTGGCCCCCGAGCTCGTCGCCGGCCTTGAGCGCGCGCTCGAGATTGACCGCCGTGCCGACCTCCCAGGCGCCCAGCGTGGTGCGCGCCAGGGTCTCGGCCGACGCCTGCACCGCGAAGCGGCCCGCCGATTTCTCCACCACGGTCAAGCAGCACCCCGAGCAGGCGATCGATGCCCCCATCGTCAAGTCGTCGGTCGCCAATCGCGACTCGATCGCGATCCGCGTGTCGGTCGTGTCGGTCTGGCGCGCGAGCGCAACCACCCGCCCGACATCGGTCACGATACCGGTGAACATTGGTTAAGGCTATCGCCGGACGCGGTAGGTTTCCAGCCGGTCGTCGCCCAGCGCGACGTCCGCCTCGGGCACGAAGCGCGGCGCGGCGTCGGGCGCGTCGATCCCGAACGGCGCCGCCGCCGGCACGCCGTCGCCGCCGAGCAGCGCAGGCGCCCGGAACCAGGCCAGGCGGTCGACCAGCCCGGCGCGCAGCAGCGCCGCGGCGAGATGGCCGCCGCCCTCGACCATCAGGCGCGTCAGGCCGCGCCCGCCGAGCGCCGTCAGGGCGGCGGCCAGGTCGAGATTGCCCTCGCGGTCGGCCGCGACCTCGACGAGCTCGACGCCGCAGTCGCGGAAGGCCTGGCGCCGGGCCGCGTCGGTGGTCGGCAGGACGAGGACCCAGGTTGGCGTCTGGCGCGCCGAGCGCACCAGCCGGCTGGTCAGCGGCAGGCGCAGATGGCCGTCGGCGACGATGCGGACCGGCGAGCGCGCCGCCATGCCGGACAGCCGGCAGGTCAGCTCCGGGTCGTCGAGCAGCGCGGTGCGGCTGCCGACCATCACGGCGTCGTGCTGGCCGCGCATGAGATGGCCGCGCGCGCGCGCCGCCTCGCCGGTGATCCAGCGGCTGGCGCCGGTGTGGCTGGCGATGCGGCCGTCGAGCGTGGTCGCGGTCTTCAGGGTGACGAGCGGCCGGCCCGCCCTCACCCGCATGAGGAAGCCGGCATTGAGCTCGGCCGCCTCGTCGGCCAGCAGGCCGCGCGTCACCGCGATGCCGGCGGCCTCGAGCGCCGCGAAGCCGCTGCCGGAGACCCGCGGATCGGGATCCTCGAGCGCGCCGACCACGCGCACGACGCCGGCGCCGATCAGCGCCGTCGCGCAGGGCGGCGTCCGGCCGTGATGGCAGCACGGCTCGAGCGACACGTAGGCGGTGGCGCCGCGCGCCGCCGCGCCGGCGCGCTGCAAGGCTTCGGTCTCGGCGTGCGGCCGGCCGCCCGGCTGGGTCCAGCCGCGCCCGACCACCGCGCCGTCCTTGACGATCACGCAGCCGACCGCCGGATTGGGCCACACCCGCCCGAGCCCGCGCCGCGCCAGCGCCAACGCAGCGCGCATGTGGGCGACATCGTCGGCGGTCGTCATGGCCCAGCTTACCTCACCCGCCGTTCGTCCACTCTGAAACCGCCATCGCAATCTTCACCGGACCGTCATGGCCGGCCCTGTGCCGGCCATCCACGTCGGGCCGACGCGCGGCGCTGGTGGGATGACGGGGCTCGATCGCACGACGGTTTTCCGTCGCAGCGACGACGTGGATGGCCGGCACGGAGGCCGGCCATGACGCCTTGGGGTTCGTGCAGGGCGTTCGATGCGCCGCGCTACTCGCGTTCGACGCTGAGCTTGCCGACGAAGTCCTCGAAGTCCTTGACCT
>DATJNS010000086.1:0-2739 GCA_035507915.1 Candidatus Sulfotelmatobacter sp. | reverse complement strand
TGGAAGTCGCCCGCGCGTTCAAAGGTCATGCGCGTCTTGGTGGACGGCGCCAGGTCGGCGGCGCCGCCGATCAGCCAAGGCACAGCCTGGGCGATCGCGTTCTCCACGATGGCCGAGGAGTCGCGGCTCGCGATGCCTTTCACATCGGCGGGGAACGTCGGAATAACTTTATCCCAACCCGCTGGGAGCTCGCGCTCCAGCAAGGCGTCAAAATGGCCGGCAAGGTCGGGGTGCGCCGCGCGGTAGCGCGCGAACAGATCCCGCCATGCCGCGTGCTTCGCGGCTCCACGCTTGCCGACTCCGTTGGCGAAATGTCCGTAGACGCCGTCCGGCACCAGGAACTGCGCGTCCTCGGGCCAGCCGTAGAACCGCTTCGTGAGCCGCACTTCTTCGTCGCCGAGCGGCTCGCCATGCGCCTCCGGGCTGTCCTGCTTGTGCGGCGCGCCATAGCCGATGTGACTCTCGATGATGATCAGCGTCGGGCGGCTGCGTTCACGCGCCGCGAGATCGAAGGCGCCCAGCACCTCTCTGTCTTCGTTGGCGTCGCGCACGTGCAGCACGTTCCAGCCAAACCCCAGGAACCGGGTGGCGACGTCCTCGGTGAAGGCAATCTCGGTATGCCCCTCGATCGTCACCCGATTGGAATCGTAGATCCAGCATAGCTTGTGGAGCCCGAGATGCCCGGCGAGGGACGCCGCCTCGCCGGAAATCCCCTCCATCATGCAGCCGTCGCCGCACAGCGCGTAGGTTCGCCAGTCCACCACGGCGAAGTCCGGCCGGTTGAAGTGAGCCGCCAACCACCGCTCCGCCATTGCCATGCCGACGCTCATCGCGACGCCCTGCCCGAGCGGTCCCGTGGTCGCTTCGACGCCGGAGGTGAGATGGTATTCGGGGTGGCCCGGACAGGCGCTGTCGAGCTGCCGGAATGCCTTGATGTCGTCGAGCATTACCGACGGACGGCCCGTCGTCTCATAGTCGGCGTCCACGGCCCGCGTCCTGGTCAGGTGCAGCAGCGCGTAGAGCAGCATGGACGCGTGACCGGCCGACAGCACGAACCGGTCACGATTCGGCCATATCGGGTCCGCCGGATCGAAGTTGAGCCGCTTCTGCCACAGCTCGTAGGCAATCGGCGCCATGCCCATCGGCGTGCCGGGATGGCCGGACTTAGCCTTCTGGATCGCATCGATCGCCAGCGTGCGGATCGTGTTGATGCAAAGAAGATCAAGTTCGCCGCTATTCATGGTCGTTTCCCTCGCACGCAGCGGTGAATGTGCGCACCCACTCGACGTAGCGGTCGGCGATCAGCGCCACGGCCGCCTCGCGCGTCAGCTTGTCGTCACGCAGGCCGACCAGCGCGGCCCAGAACGACGTGCGGCCGACCGCGAAGCCGACGAAGCCGCGTACCGGCGCCGCGGCGCGCAACCACGCGATAATCCCGACCTCGTCGGAGCCGCGGCCAAGGACTATGCAGCCGACCTCGCCCCGCCCGTCGCGTCGCGCCGTGGCCGCCACCGCTTCACAGTCGTTGCGACGATCCAGTCCCTCGATCTTCCAGACGTCGGGTTCGACACCTGCCTGCTGCAGCTCCTTGATCGCGGCGACCATCAGAGAAGGGCGCAGATCGCGATCGTAAAGGCTGCCGTCGCCGTTCAGCCGCTTGGACTGTTCGTGTGTCGCCGGCGCCAGCAGCTCGAACATGAAGCGGCGGCCGTTCTGATGGCAGTAGTCCGACAGCACCTTGAGCCGCGATGCCTGCCGGCGGTTCATCCCCTCGTCGCCCTCCGGGTTATAGCGAACCAGCACCTTGACGAAGGTCGGCGCGACAGCGTCGATATGTTCCTGCCATCGGTCACCATATTCGAACGCGAACTCCTCCTGCCCGCTCTTCTCCGCCGGGGCGCAGGTGATGAAGTGCCGCTCGCGCGCATCGCGCAGGATGGCGGCGCCGAACTCCTCATCCACCAGGATGCCGGCGGCCTCCGCTTGCGCCCCCCTGGCCAGCGCGAGCTTGAACCCGTCGTAAACCACCTGTTTGGTGGCGGAGACCATCGCCGTCTGCTCTCGCGTCAAGGGCGGCTTGAAGCCGAACAGGCCCTTCTCGAAGCTTGCACGGTGATCGAAGGGCAGGACGTAAAGCGGGCGGTCGTATCCAAGGCGCATTGTCTAGCTCCCCCTCAAGCTGCGCGCGCGCCGGTAGCGCTCGATCAAGGCGTTCGTGGAGCTGTCATGATCGAGCCCGCCAGTACGCCGCGGGTCCAGTTCCGGCGCGATGCGCAGCGCCAGCGCCTTGCCGAGCTCGACGCCCCACTGGTCGAAGCTGTCAATGTCCCAGATCGCGCCCTGGGTGAACACGCTGTGTTCGTACAGAGCGACGAGCGCGCCGAGGGTGCGCGCATCGAGTCGTTCGGCAAGGATGACGTTGGTCGGCCGGTTGCCCTCGAACACGCGGTAGGGGACCTGCCACTCGGGCACACCTTCGGCAGCGACCTCCTCCGCGGTCTTGCCGAAGGCGAGCGCCTCCGCCTGCGCAAACAGGTTCGCCATCAGCAGGTCGTGCTGGCCGGCGAGTGGACTGAGCGGCTTGAGAAAGCCGATCAGGTCGCAGGGGATCAGCTTCGTGCCCTGGTGGATCAGCTGGTAGAACGAGTGCTGCCCGTCCGTGCCCGGCTCGCCCCAGATGATCGGCCCGGTCTGGCGCCCGACGCGGCGGCCTTGCAGATCGACGTGCTTGCCGTTGCT
>DATJNS010000085.1:0-10406 GCA_035507915.1 Candidatus Sulfotelmatobacter sp. | reverse complement strand
TAGGCGCGGTCGCGCGCCTCGCTCAAGCTGGCGCCAACCGCCGTGATGTTCAAGACCCGGCCGCCGTCGGCGACCACCTGGTCGCCGGCGCGCTTGGTGCCGGCATGGAACACCGTGACGCCGTCGAGCGCGGCCGCCGCGTCGAGCCCGCCGATCGGGGTGCCCCTGCGGTAGGCGTCGGGGTAGCCCTTGGCCGCCATCACGACCGTGATCGCCGCCTCGTCGCGCCAGCGCAGGTCGAAGCGGTCGAGCGCGCCGTCGCGCACCGCCAGCAGCGCCGGCAGGAGATCCGACTTGAGCCGCGGCATCAGGACCTGGCACTCGGGATCGCCGAAGCGCGCGTTGTACTCGATCAGCTTCGGTCCGTCGGCGGTGATCATCAGCCCGGCATAGAGCACGCCCTTGAACGGCGTGCCGGCGGCCGCCATCGCGGCCACGGTCGGGCGGACGATGCGCGCCAGCACGGCTTCCTCGAGCGCCGGCGTCATGATCGGCGCCGGCGAATAGGCGCCCATGCCGCCGGTGTTGGGGCCCTGGTCGCCGTCGTGCGCGCGCTTGTGATCCTGCGCGGAGGCGAGCGGCAGCACGTGCGTGCCGTCGACCAGCGCGAAGTAGCTGACCTCCTCGCCGGCGAGGAACTCCTCGATCACGACCTCGTGCCCGGCCTCGCCGAAGCGGTTCTGCTCGAGCGCGTCGCGCACCGCCGCCTCGGCCTCGTCGAGCGAGGTCGCGACCGTCACGCCCTTGCCGGCGGCCAGCCCGTCCGCTTTGACGACGATCGGCGCGCCCTGGGCGCGCAGGTAGGCGAGCGCGGCTGCGCTGTCGCGGAAGCGCCCGTAGCGCGCGGTCGGGATGGCGTGACGCGCACACAGGTCCTTGACGAAGCCTTTGGACGATTCGAGGCGCGCGGCGGCCGCCGTCGGTCCGAAGCTCGCGATCCCGGCGGCGTCGAGCCGATCGACCAGCCCGGCGGCCAGCGGCTGCTCGGGGCCGACCACGACGAAGTCGATGCGCTGCTCGCGCGCGAAGCCGACCAGGCCGTCGAGATCCATCTGGCCGATCGCCACGCATTCGGCCTCGGCGGCGATGCCGGCGTTGCCCGGCGCGCAATAGAGCTTGGTCGTCAGCGGCGAGCCCGCGAGCGCCCAGCACAGCGCGTGCTCGCGGCCGCCGCCGCCGACCACGAGCAGCCTCATGCGGGTGCGTCCAAGATCATGCCGGCCGGTATGCCCGGCGCTGCGCGATCTGGCAAGCGCGGCCTCTCAGGCGGCCGATGTCAGGCGACTTCGGCGACGTGCGCGTTGGCCAGCACGACGCGGTTGCGTCCGCCGTGCTTGGCCGCGTAGAGCGCCTCGTCGGCCGCTTTGAGCAGCGGCGCGATCTCGTCGCCGTCGTCCGGGTAGAAGGAAACCCCGATACTGACCGTGAACTTGAGCACGCCCTTCTTGGTCTGCAGCTCGAGCGCGGCGATGCGCGCGCGCAGGCGCTCGGCGACCAGCTGCCCACCCTCGGTCTGGGTGTCGGGCAGCGTGAGGGCGAACTCCTCGCCGCCCAGGCGGCCCACCACGTCGACCGCCCGCAGGGTGCTGCGGCAGGTCGCCGCGAGCAGCTTCAGGACCTCGTCGCCGACGTCGTGGCCGTAATTGTCGTTGACGCGTTTGAAATGATCGGCGTCGAGCATCACGATCGCGACCGTCTGGCGCCGTCGCTTGGCGACCTGGAGCTCGTGCTCCGACATCCGCATGTAGGTCGCGCGATTGAGCGCGCCGGTGAGGCCGTCGAGCGTGGCGAGACGGCGCAGCCGGCTCGCCAGCGGCGTCACCTGCGAGCTCAGCACCAGGGTGCCGATGGCGATCAGGATGAGGAGCAGCGGCACGACGCGCTCGAGCTCGCGGCGCACCGGCGCGTAGAGCTCGCTGAGGTCCATCTTGAGCAGCAGGCCGAGCCCGAGCGTGCCGACCGGCGCGTAGGCGGCGATCACCTGCTCGCGATTCTCGTCGATGAAGCGCGCGAGCCCGTTGGCGCCATCGAGCGCGGCCGTCATCGGCTCGGCGGCGCCGTCGTCGTCGAGGCTGTGCATCGAGGGGTTGCCCCCGGCGCGGCCCGGGAAGCAGAACAGCGCGCCCGCCTGCTTGGCGCACATGAGGCTGTCGGCGCTGCTGCCCAGACCCTTGAAGTCGCGATAGTCGTCGGTCAGCCCCGCCAGATATTGCGCGGTCACGAGCCAGCCCACCGGCTCGCTGCCGCGCAGCATCGCGATGCGCTGGGTCAGCACGAAGCCGTGCGCGTCCCACGCCAGCCGCGTGTCGTCGGGCAGGTTGAGCGGCACGCCGGGATCGCTGCTGCTGTCCTCGCCGACCGCGGCCAGCACCTTGCCGTCGCGCCCGAGATAGCGGATCTGCTTGTAGCCGAGCAGCAGGAAGCCGCGCGCCGCGCTCTCCAGCGTCGCCTCGGCATCGGGGTTGGGGCCGGCGTCGAGCTGCGCCACCGGACGCACCAGCGCGGCGCGGCTCGCCAGCACGGCGTTGGTCTGCGCGCCGTTGAGGATGACGTTCTCGAACGTCTGCGCGCGATTGGCGAGATTGGTGCTGAGCGACCCGCTGAGCTGATCCTCGAGGCTGTGCTGCAGGGCGGCGAAACCGGCGAGCCCGCCGACGAACGCCATCATGATGAGGATCTCGCCGGCGAGCATGGTGAGCATCCATTCTTCGCGCGTCGCGTAGAGCTGCTGCACGCGCGAGTCGCGGCGCACGCCGATCCACACGCTGACGCTGAGCACGCCGAGCCCGATCGCGCTCGGCAGCGACAGGCGCGGGCTCTGCCGCCAGCGATAGAGGTCCTCGATGCTGAGCCAGTTGCCGATGATCCCGACGATCGCGACCAGCAGCATCAGGAAGGCGAGCGGCTCGAGGCAGAGCGCCGCCACGCGGTGGCCGCGCGCCTGGAACAGCATCAGGAACCCGCCGAACAGCGCGAACCACAGCGCGCTCGGCGCCGCCAGGCGCCCCGGATTGGGGTCGTGCAGCAGCCAGCGATGCAGCATCGGGAGGTCGAGCCCGAACTCGACGTCGAGGGCGATCTCGGCCAGCACGGCGAGGCCGAGCAGCATCAAGAACGCGCCGACCGGCGCGGCGCCGCGCCACACCGCACGCTCGCCACCGGAGAGCCACGCCCAGGTGAAGCCACCGAGCGCAAGTCCGAGGCCGGCGTCGAACGGGATCACGCGCGGTCCGAGCCCGAACTCGACGAGCGCCGGCACACGGATGAGCCAGCCCGCCATCGCGACCAGGCCGAAGCAGCCGGCCGCGGTGCCGAGCAGCGCCGTCATCGAGCCTGTGGCAAGCCGCATCGGCGAACTTTCGCGGTTCCGCGGGGCATGGCGAACGCCCCCGACCTGGAGCCGTTCTTCGAGGCATTTAAGCTGAACTCGACGGGGCCCGGCAACGAGGGGTTTCGCCGCGGACGTCGGGTCCAGGCAATTGGAGATTTCGCCCGCGTACGCCGGCTCGGCTATCATGCCGCGATGGACCGACCGGCCGGCGGGCCCGAGTTTCCGCACAACATCCCCGAATTCACCGTCTCGCAGATCTCGACCGCGCTGCAGCGCACGATCGAGGGCGCCTATGCCCGCGTGCGGGTGCGCGGCGAGGTCTCGGGCTTCAAGCGCGTCGCCTCCGGCCACCTCTATTTCTCACTCAAGGACGCCGACGCCGTGATCGACGCCTGCTGCTGGAAGATGACGGCCGCCCGCCTGGCGCTCCGTCCCGAGGACGGCATGGAGGTGATCGTCACCGGCAAGCTCACGACCTACGGCCAGCGCTCGAAGTACCAGATCATCGTCGAGTCGATCGAGCTCGCCGGACGCGGCGCGCTGCTCGCGCTGATCGAGGAGCGCAAGCGGCGGCTCGCCGCCGAAGGCTTGTTCGATCCGGCGCGCAAGCCGCGCCTGCCCTATCTGCCGACCGTGATCGGCGTGGTGACCAGCCCGACCGGCGCGGTGATCCGCGACATCCTGCATCGGCTCGCCGACCGGTTCCCGCGCCGCGTGTTGGTCTGGCCGGTGCTGGTCCAGGGCCCGGGCGCGGCCGCGCAGATCGCCGCGGCGATCCGCGGCTTCAACGCGCTGCCCGCCGACGGCCCGGTGCCGCGCCCCGAGCTCCTGATCGTCGCGCGCGGCGGCGGCAGCATCGAGGACCTGATGGCGTTCAACGAGGAGGAGGTCGTGCGCGCCGCAGCGGCGAGCGCGATCCCGTTGATCGCCGCCGTCGGTCACGAGACCGACACGACCCTGATCGACTTCGCGGCGGCGCGCCGCGCCCCGACGCCGACCGCGGCCGCCGAGATCGCCGTGCCGGTGCGCACCGAGCTGCTCGCGCGGCTGTTCGACCATGCACGCCGGCTGGTCGGTGCGCTCGGCCGTGCGATCGACGCGCGGCGCGCCCAGGTCGCGGGGTTCGCGCGCGGCCTCGGCGATCCGGCAGGCGCTGCGGCGGCGGCGGCGCAGCGGCTCGACGATCGCATCGAGCGTTTCGAGCAGGCGCTGCGCGGCGTGGTCGCCGACCGGCGTGCCCGGCTCGCCACCGTGGGCGCGCGGCTGCCGCATCCCAACCACCAGGTCCGCCTCTTGGTGCAACGGCTCGCCGGCGTCGCCGGCCGGCTGCGCCAGCAGCCGCTCGACGACGAGGTCGCGCGCCATCGCGCGAGCCTGGCGCGCTTCGCCGATCGGCTGGCGCGCGACGGTCGGCGTGCGCTCGACGTGCGCCGCGAGCGCCTCGACGGCCTCGCGCGCGTGCTCGAGACCTTGTCCTACAAGAAGACGCTCGACCGCGGTTACGTCGCCGTGCGCGACGCGCGCGGCCGCCCCGTGCTGTCGGCGGTGGCGCCGCAGCCCGGCCAGCCGCTCGAGCTCGAGTTCCGCGACGGTCGGATCGCCGTCACGGCCGAGGGCAAGGCCAAGTCGACGGCCAAGCCGGCGCCGCCGGCGGGCAAGGGTCGCCAGGGTTCGCTGCTGTGAGACGCCGCGCCGCGCTGCGTCGGCTCGCTGCGGGCCTGTGCGCGGGTTTTTATGCGCTGGCGGCGCGCGCGGACGACGCCGCGCCGCTCGCGCTCGACGGCGTGCCGGCTCAAGGCGCGCTGCTGCACGGTCGGGCGCCGCCGGGAGCCGTCGTGTGGCTGCGCGGCAAGCGGCTCCACGTCGATCCCGACGGCACGTTCGTGATCGGCTTCGGGCGCGACGAGGCCGGGCCAGTCGAACTCGCGGTCGACCGCCCCGGCGCGGCGCGGCGCGTCGTGCGCCTGGAGGTCGCGCGGCATGCCTGGCCGGTCCAGCGCATCGACGGATTGCCGCCGGCCCAGGTGACGCCCGATGCCGCGGCGCTCGCGCGCATCCGCGCCGAGCAGACGCGGCTCGACGCGGCGCGCGGGGTCGACAGCGCCGAGCAGGGCTTCCGCCAGCGTTGGATCTGGCCCGCGACCGGACCGATCAGCGGCGTCTACGGCAGCCAGCGCATCCTCAACGGCGAGCCGCGCGCGCCCCATGTCGGGCTCGACATCGCCGCACCCGAGGGCGCGCCGGTGCGCGCGCCGGCCGCCGGTGTGGTGCGGCTGGCCGAGCCCGACCTGTTCTTCACCGGCGGCACCGTGATCGTCGATCATGGCCACGGCGTGATGACGCTTTACGCCCACCAGAGTGCGCTGGCCGTCCGGGTCGGCCAGCGCCTGGCGCAAGGCGACCCGATCGGCCGGGTCGGCAAGACCGGGCGGGTGACCGGGCCGCACCTCCATTTCGCGCTCTACTGGCTCGGCGTCGCCCTCGATCCGCAGCCCCTCTTGCCCCCGCCGCCGGCGGCCGCGAATTGACGAAAATCACTCCACACGCGGCAAGTTTAATTTATATTCCAGGATACTGCCGGAACCGTTCAACCTAGAGTGTCATGCCGCCAACCGCCGACCCCGAAGTCCTCAAGCGGATCGTCGAAGGCCAAGTCGCCCGCTGCAAGGAAGAGCTGACCAGAGCCGCGCATTACGCCTTGACGGGCGATATCGACGCGGTGCGGCGGCGTCTCGAGCGGCTGAAGACGATCGTCAAGACGTCGCGCCTGCCGGTCGACATCCTCAACGAGATCAAGGAGGGGACCCGCAAGGTCGAGGTCGACGGGCTCAAGAAGGCGATCGACCTGTGGCTCGAGAAGGCGGCCGACTGCGCGCGCGTCGACGACGTCGCCGGCCGGCAGACCGCGCTCAAGCCGGTGCGCGAGCATCTCGGGCGCGCGGTCGCGCTGGGCGCCGGCGACGACTTCAAGGTCGTCACCGAGAAGAAGATCGAAGTCATCATGCAGACCGACTCGAGCAAGGCGGTCGCCAAGAAGGGCCAGGAGTCGAGTCGTCTGGCCCAGGTCAAGCGCCCGGAGCTCGAGGCGGTGCATCACAACGAGCGCCGACGCTACAAGCGCTTCGGCGCGCCGCCGCTGCTCGTCACCGTTGGCGGGCGAACCTACTCGGCGTCGAGCTGGTCGATCGGCGGCGGTGCGCTGCCCGGCTGGGAAGGACCCGAGAGCGGCCGCTTGGAGGTCAAGTTCAGGGCCGAGGGCAACGACACGAGCTTCAGCGACGCGATCGAGATCGTGCGCATGGAGGGCACCACGGCCTGCTTCAAGTTCCTCGATCCGACGCACAGCACGCTCAAGCTGGTGCAGCACCTGACCAACCAGGGCCAGCCGCCGCGCGAGTGACGCCGCGGCCGCGCTGCGCGGACGGCGGCGGCACTACAGCCGCCGCGCGAAAACCTCTGGCCCCGGGGCCGGCCGCGACCTCATGATAGCGCGTGACCGACAGCCCGCCCGGACCGCCTTCGAGCCCGCCCAGAGCCGGTGCGCGCGGCCGGATTCTGGTCGTCGACGACGATCGTGACGTGCGCAATGTCGCGGTCGAGACCTTGCTGGATGCCGGCTACGACGTGCTCGAGGCGGGGACCGCCCACGACGCCTTCAAGCTGCTGCAAGAGCACGGCGACATCGATCTGGTGTTCACCGACATCATGATGCCCGGGATCGACGGCTTCAAGCTGGCCGGCATGGTGCGGATGTCGGCGGCGCATACCCGCATCCTGTTCGCCACCGGCTACATGGATCTCGCGCAGCTCAACCCGGCGTTCGTGCACGGCCAGTTGCTCAACAAGCCCTACCGGCCGTCCGAGCTGGTCGCCGCGGTCGCCAAGATCCTGTCCTACCCGGTCTGACGTCGCGCCCGCGGATGGCGCCGGAGCACACCAGCGAGCCCCGAGCCGTGTCCTCGACACGCGGCCGCCTGGTGGTGGTCGGCGGCTACAACCGCGACCTCGGGCTCTCGGTCGATCGCTTTCCGCAGCCGGGCGAGACGCGCGCCGGCCGCGACT
Organism: Candidatus Sulfotelmatobacter sp.; assembly: GCA_035507915.1. Classification (GTDB taxonomy): domain Bacteria; phylum Pseudomonadota; class Alphaproteobacteria; order Elsterales; family Elsteraceae; genus JACQAI01. The sequence goes on along the minus strand of DATJNS010000085.1, from coordinate 3,013 downwards.
TCCTGGAGTCGCACGGCGGCAAAGGCAGCAATCAGGCGGTGCAGGCGGCGCGCTGCGGCGTGCCGGTCGCGTTCGTCGCCGCGGTCGGCGCCGACGCGGGCGGCGCCGCGGGGCGCGCGCTCTGGCACGCCGAGGGCATCGATGCCGCCGCCGTGGTCGAGCGCGCCGACGCCGCGACCGGCGTCGCGATCATCCTGGTCGACCCCGCGGGGCAGAATCAGATCGTCTACGATCCGGGCGCCAACATGCGGCTCGCGGTGGCCGACGTCGAGCGCGCGGCGGCGACCGTCGCGGGCGCCGCGCTGGTCGTCGCGCAGCTGGAGACGCCGGTCGAGCCGACCCTGCACGCCTTCGCGCTCGCGCGGCGCGCCGGGGCGGCGACCCTGCTCAATCCGGCGCCCGCGCCGCCCAGCCTGCCGGACGCCCTGTGGGACGCGACCGACGTCCTGGTCGCCAACGAGCTCGAGGGCGCGACGTTGGCCGGCCTTGCGGTCGATGCCGATCCGCGCGCGATCGGCGGGCGCCTGCTGCCGCGCGTGCGCCGCGCCGTCGTGTTGACGATCGGCGCCGGTGGCGCGTGGCTGTTCGAGCCCGGGCGCGCGCCGCGTCATCGCCCGGCGTTCGCGGTGACGGCGGTCGACACGACGGGTGCCGGCGACGCCTTCATCGGCGCCTTCGCGGCACGCTGGCTCGACGGCGGCGGTCTCGATGCGGCGCTCGCCTGGGGCGTCGCGGCCGGCGGCCTCGCCTGCACGCGCCGCGGCGTCGTGCCGGCACTGGCGCGCGGCGACGACATCGAGCAGGCGGCGCGCGGCGTCGGCTGACGCGCTCAATCCGGCCATCGCCGGTGCAGCCACAGCCACTGCTCCGGACGCGCGGCGATCCAACGCTCGAGGGTGCGGTTGACGGTCTCGGTCAGCGCGCGCGTGTCGGCGGCGCGATCGCCGCTGTGCGGCAAGGCGAGCGGCGGCTCGACGATCATGCGGAAGCGCGCGCCGCCGAGACGCTCGACGCGGCCGGGCAACACCGGGCAGCCGTATTTGAGCGCGAGCTGCGCGAGCGCCGGCGCCGTCATCGCCGGGCGACCGAAGAAGTCGGCGGGGATGCCGTCGTTCATCTTCTGGTCGACCAGCATGCCGAGATGCGCGCCGCGTCCGAGCGCCGCGATCATCTGGCGCGCCCCCGCCGAGCCCTTGGGGATCAGCTCGACCGAGTCGGCGCGCAGGATGCGGAGCAGCCGGTCGATGTGGCGGTTGTTGGCGGCGCGATAGACGTTCGACAGCGGCACGCCGTGGCGCGCGGTCATCACGGGCAGCAGCTCCCAGTTGCCGATGTGGCCCGAGAAGCAGATGCCGGGCGCGCCGTCGTCGCGCAGCCGGTCGAGATGCTCGGCGCCGATCAGCTCGACGCGCGTCGCGCCGATGCGGCGCAGGTGCGGATATTCGCCGACCACCCTGCCGAGATTGTCCCACACGCCGCGCACCACGCGCTCGATCGCCGCGTCGTCGAGCGCCGGCAAGGCGCGTCTCAGGTTGCGGCGCGCCTGCCGCGACACCGGCAGCAGCGGTCCGAGCGTGCGCGCGAGCGCGCCGCCCAGGCCCGAGGCCCAGTCGATCGGCAGCAGCCACAGCATCACGAGGATCGCGCCGGCTGCGACCGCCTCGACCGGATGGACGAGCCAGCGCCGCACGGCGCGCGCGACGGCGCCCGTCATCGTCCGCGATCTCGATCGGGCGGCGCGGCGAGCACCGGCGCGAGCAGGCGATCGAGCGCGGTGGGGTCGTCCCACGCGACGGTCACGCCGAGCACGGTGAGGCGTGCGCGCACCGCGGCGGTCAGGCGCACCGCATCCTTGGCCGTCGTCACCAGGACCGCGTCGGCGGCGTGTGCCTGCGCCTCGAGACGCGCGAGCTCGTCCACGCGGTAGGGGTGATGGTCGGGAAAGCCGACGGCCGCGATCGTCTCGATGCCGTGGGCGGCGAGCGCGTCGAAGAACTTCGCCGGACGGCCGATGCCCGCGAACGCGACGACGCGCCGGCCGACCAGCACGTCCCAGCCCGGGTCGGGTTGCAGGCGCGCGGCGAGGATCGGCGCCGCGCCGGCGACCCGCCCGGCGACCCGCGTGCGGTCGGGACCGACGATCACCACGGCATCGGCGCGCGCGAGGCCGGTGTCGATCGGTTCGCGCAGCGGGCCGGCGGGCATCAGGCGGCCGTTGCCGAATCCGACCGCGCCGTCGACCACGATCAAGGACAGGTCCTTGGCGAGCCCGGGGTTCTGGAAACCGTCGTCCATCACGACGACGTCGGCGCCGCGCGCGCGCGCCAGCGCCGCGCCGGCCGCGCGGTCGCGCGCGACCACGGTGGGCGCCGCGGCGGCGAGCAGCAGCGCCTCGTCGCCGACCGCGTGCGCGTCGTGGATTCCCGGATCGACCGCGAGCGGCCCGGCGAGGGTGCCGCCGTAGCCGCGCGTGAGGCAGCAGACGCGCCGGCCGCGGCGCGCCAGCAGGGTCGCGAGCGCCAGCGCGACCGGCGTCTTGCCGGTGCCGCCCGCCACCAGATTGCCGACGCAGACCACCGGCAGCGGCGCGCGCGCGGGCTGGACCAGCCGGCGGCGCAATGCGCCGGCGCCGGCGAGCGCCCAGCCGGCCGGCTCGATCAGGCGCGGCCACAACCCGTCGCGCTGCCAGAACTCAGGCGCGCGCATGCGTGGCGCCGGGCGCGGTTTCGACCGGATCGGACTCGGCGGGATCGGCGCCGGCCAGCCGGTCGGCATAGCGCGTGGTCTCGTTGAGGCGCTCCTCGACCAGCCGCCGCGCGCTCTCGGGCGACGCGCCGTCGAGCTCGATCGGCGCGCCGATCACGTAGACGCCGCGATTGAACGGCAGCGCCACCAGGAAACGGTCCCAGGTGCCGAGCACGAGGCGCCGGCGCACTGCGACCGCGACCGGCAGGATCGGCACGCGCGCGGCGCGCGCCGCCGCGACCACGCCGCCCTGCACGCGCCGCCGCGG
>DATJNS010000084.1:0-13738 GCA_035507915.1 Candidatus Sulfotelmatobacter sp. | reverse complement strand
TGCGCCGCTCCTACGCCGATCCGGTCGGCACGTTCGCGACCAACGTCATGGGCACCGCGCACATTCTCGAGGCCGCGCGCACGCTCGACGGGCTGCGTGCGATCGTCAGCGTGACGAGCGACAAGTGCTATCTCGCGCATGCCGACGGCGCTCCCCATCGCGAGACCGATCCGCTCGGCGGCGCCGAGCCCTACAGCAGCAGCAAGGCGTGCGCCGAGCTCGTCACCGGCGCCTATCGGCAGGCCTTCCTCGGCACGGCGCCGACGGCCGTCGCGCTGGCATCGGCGCGCGCCGGCAACGTAATCGGCGGCGGCGACTGGGCCGCCGATCGGCTGGTGCCCGATTGCGTCCGGGCGTTCACACAGGGGCGCCCGGTGGCGCTCCGCAATCCCGACGCGATTCGCCCGTGGCAGCACGTGCTCGAGCCGCTGGCCGGCTATCTCGTGCTGGCCGAGCGGCTGTGGCGCGATGCGCAATCGGCCGAAGCATGGAATTTCGGCCCCGACGACCGCGATGCGCGATCGGTCTCGGCGGTGGTCGAACGGGTCGCGCGGGCCTGGGGCACGCAAGCGGGCTGGACCGCGCAGGCCGGCGAGCATCCGCACGAGACCGCCGTGCTGCGCCTCGACAGCGCCAAGGCGCGCGCGCGGCTCGGCTGGCGGCCGCGCCTCACGCTCGATCAGGCGCTCGACTGGACGGTCGACTGGTATCGGCGCAACGGCGCCGGCGAGCCGGCGCAGCACCTGGTCGATGCCCAGATCGCCGCCTACGAGGCAGGCCCCGGGAGCCTGCCCGCGTGAGCGCGCGAACGTGCCGTTTCTGCAGCGGCCCGCTCGAGGTCTGCGTCGCCGACCTCGGCATGTCGCCGCTCGCCAATGCCTTCCTCAGCGCCCAACGGCTGACCGCCATGGAACCGTTCTTTCCGTTGAGCGCGTTCGTGTGCGACCGGTGCTTCCTGGTCCAGCTGAGCCATTTCGAAGCACCCGAGGGCATCTTCTCGGACTACGTGTATTTCTCGTCGTTCTCCGACACCTGGCTCAAGCATGCCGAGGCCTACACGGCCGACGTGATCGCGCGCTTCGGGCTCGATGCGAGCTCCCACGTGGTCGAGATCGCCAGCAACGACGGCTACCTGCTGCAGTATTTCCGCGCCCGCGGCGTCCCGGTGCTCGGCATCGAGCCGGCCGCGAACGTCGCGCGCGTCGCAATCGATCGCGGCGTGCCGACGCGAGTCGCGTTCTTCGGCAGCGCGCTGGCGGACGAGCTGCGCGCGCAAGGACCCGCCGCCGACCTGATCGTCGCCAACAACGTGCTCGCGCACGTGCCGACCATCAACGACTTCGTGCGCGGATTGAAGCGCCTTCTGGCGCCCGGCGGCGTGCTGACCATCGAGGTCCCTCACCTCCTCAACCTGATCGAGCAGTCGCAGTTCGACACGATCTATCACGAGCACTTCTATTACTTCTCGCTGATGGCGGCGATCGCCGTGCTGCGGCGCCACGAGCTGCGCGTCTTCGACGTGCACGAGCTGCCGACGCATGGCGGGTCGCTCCGCATCTTCGCCACGCATGCCGATCGCGCCGATCTGCCTGAAGCGCCCGCCGTCGCTGCATTGCTCGCGCGCGAGCGCAGCGCCGGGCTGGACCGGCTCGACACCTACCGTGCGTTCGCCGCCCGAATCGTCGAGACCAAGATCAGCGTGCTCGCGTTCTTCGTCGAGGCCAGCCGCGCCGGCAAGCTGGTGATCGGCTACGGCGCGCCGGCCAAGGGCAACACGCTCCTGAACTACTGCGGCATCGGCCCAGAGCTGATGGCGTGCACGGTCGACCGCAGCCCACACAAGCAGGGCCTGTTCCTGCCCGGGACGCACATTCCGGTGCGCGATCCCGATGAGATCCTGCGGCGCAAGCCCGATTACGTCTTCATCCTGCCCTGGAATCTCGAGCGCGAAATCGTCGAGCAGATGGCGGCGGTGCGCGGCTGGGGCGGTCGCTTCGTGACGCCGATCCCACGCGTCCGGGTGATTTGATGCGCTTCGCCGCCACGCCGCTCACCGGCGCCTTCGTGATCGACATCGAGCCCCGGCGCGACGAGCGCGGCCTGTTCGCGCGCACCTTCTGCCGGAACGAATTTCGCGCCGCCGGCCTGCCCGGCGAGTTCGTCCAGGCGAGCGTCTCGTACAACATTCGCCGCGGCACGCTGCGCGGCATGCATTTCCAGGCGGCGCCGCGCGAGGAGCCCAAGCTGGTGCGCTGCACGCACGGCGCGATCCACGACGTCATCGTCGACCTGCGCCGCGACTCGCCGACCCATTGCCGCTGGTTCGCCGTCGAGCTGACGCAGGACAATCGACGCGCCCTCTACGTGCCGCCCGGTTTCGCGCACGGTTTTCAGAGCCTGGTCGACGATACCGAAATCCTCTACCAGATGGCCGAACCCTACGCGGCCGAGCTGGCGCGCGGCGTGCGCTGGAACGACCCGGCCTTCGCGATCGCCTGGCCGATCGCCGACCCGTTCATGTCCGAGCGCGACGCGAGCTACGCGGACTACCGCCCGTGAAGCGCGTGCTGGTGACGGGGGCGAGCGGCTTCGTCGGGCGGCACAGCTTGCCCCTGCTGATCGAGCGCGGTTACGAGGTTCATGCCGTCGCGCGCGGCGCGATTGCCGCGACCGCCGAGGTGCGGTGGCACGCTTGCGACCTGCTCGACGATCGGGCAGTCGGCGCATTGCTCGCCGAGGTGCGCCCAAGCCATCTCCTGCATCTCGCCTGGTATGCCGTCCCGGGCAGCTTCTGGTCGGCGCCCGAGAACCTCGACTGGGCGGCGGCGACCCTGCGCCTCGTCCGAGGCTTCGCGGCGCACGGCGGACGGCGGTTGGCGGCAGCCGGCAGCTGCGCCGAGTACGACTGGTCGCATGCCCGGCTCGCCGAGACGACGACGCCCTGCACGCCGCATTCGCTTTACGGCACCGCCAAGAACGCGGTGCGCGCTTGCATCGAGCAGGTCGCCGCACGGCTCGGCCTGTCGTGGGCGTGGGGCCGCCTGTTCTTCCTCTACGGCCCGCATGAGGCGTCCGGCCGGCTGGTTTCGGACGTCATCGCGGGATTGTTGGCTGGCCGTCGCGTCGCCGTATCGGAAGGCACGCAGCGACGCGACTTCCTCCACGTCGAGGATGTGGCGCGCGCGCTCGTAGCGCTGCTCGACGGTGCGTTCGAGGGACCGCTCAACGTCGCTTCGGGAACCGTCGTCCCGGTGCGCGACATCGTCGCCCGGATCGGCGCGCTGACCGGACGCGCCGAACTGATCGACTATGGCGCGCGCCCGGTCCCGGCTGGCGACCCGGTCGAGCTGGTCGGCGCGGTCGACCGCTTGACCGCTCTCGGTTTCCGGCCGCGATACGACCTCGAGGCGGGACTCGCGGAGACCGTGGCCTGGTGGCGCGGCCGGGAGCGCCCCTGAATGCGCGCGAAGGAGCCGAAGAAGCTCGCGTTGATCTGCACCTTCTGGGGGCAACGCTTCACGTATTTCTTCGAGCATTACTGCATCCCCAGTCTGCTGACCGCCGGCAACCTGCCCGGCCTCGCGGCGCGCTACGACGTCTCGATCCTCTTGTACACGGACAGGCCGACCTTCGAGGGCCTGAAGCGCTCGCCGCGCGTCGAGCAGGTCTCTCGATTTGCCGAGATCCGCCCGGTCTATCTCGACGGGGTCGGTCAGGGCCCCGCCTCGAGCCACTGGGAACCGTGGCATCACGCGGTTCTGAGCTACGCCGACGAGTTCGACGGCTTCCTGCTCCTCATCCCCGACTGCGTCTATGTGAAGGACTGCTTCACCCGCGTCGCCGCCGCGCTCGAGCGCTCGGACATCGTCTACTATCCCGTGCCTGAGGTCTGTCAGGAGCTGGTGACGCGCCGGTTCGACACCTGCTTCAACGCCGACGGCGCACTCGAGCTCGACGGCGTCGCGATGGCGAACGTGGTCGTCGATTTCCTCCACCCCAAGCATGCCATCGGCGATTTCGCCGCGCGCTTCTTCGTCACGCACCCGGAATTCTTCGTCGCCACGCGCATGGACCGTCTGGCGCTGAGCCACGTCGCGAGCCATTCGATGGCGGTGCGAAGCGACAACCCGCACCTGTCCTACACCTTCAATCCCCTGGCGGATGGGGGACGCCACGAGTTCCTGGAGATCCTCGGGGTCGGCTGCGAGCCGACGTTCAAGTACTTCGATCAGTACCTGCATTGGCCGACCCTGTCGCTCGGCTATTCCCGGACCGTCAACCTCGCCAGCTGGGCGGCGGATCACCGAGAGCCGGGCAACGTGGATTACGCCGACACCGAAGCGGTGATCGAGCTGCGCGACGGTCGAGCGTCGGCGCAGCACCGCGCCGCGCGAGCCCATCCGCGCGCCCGCGCCGCCAATCGCCTGCTGAGCTATGCCGAGACCGCCTTCCGGCTCTACATCACCACGGCGCGGGACTGCCCGGAGGTCGTCCGCCAATGCATCGCGCTGGCGGCGTGCCTGCCGGGCTTGCGACAGCGCCTCGCCCGCATCGGCCCCAGGGTGACGCTGCTGCTCCCTGTCGACAATCGCCAGTTCGAGGCGGTCGTCAAGGCGATCGACCGCGCGCCGCGCGCGCAGGACGTGCTGGCACGCTTCCTCCTGCTCCACGTGCTGCCCGGCCACATGCGGCTCGCCGAGGGCCGCTGCTTCGCCCTGCTGACGCACCCGGCGGAGGGCGGACGCATGCGCATCTTCGAGCCGCGATTGAAGCGCGGCATGACGGGAACGGTTACCGGCAGGCTGAAGTCCGAAGGCAAGCAGCTGACCGCCGACTTGCTGGTGTATTACGCGGAGATGGATTACGCCGGACCCGAGCAACTCGTCGATCGGCTGCGCCACGACCTGCATCCGCCGGCCCAGGCAATCGACGCGGGTCGGTCGTCCGACCACGCGTCCGCGGCGAGCCTCGCCGCCACGGCCGTTCTGCTCGGAGGCACGCGACCCCAGCCATGAAACGGCTCATCTTCAGCCTGTATCACATGATGACCCGGATTCCGGTGGTGGGCCGGCTGTCGGTGTTCGCGTTGAACCTCTACCGACAGCTGATGGGAAAGCCTCGGCTGATCTACCACGAGCACCGGCTGGTGGAGGCCTTGCCGCGCCTGCCAGACCGCGCGCTCTACGACAAGCTGGCGGCGCTCAACGTCGTCGATGCGGTCCGTGCGGTGACCGCCGACTTCTATGCCCGGCTCGGCATCGATCCGGGTGCCGCGCCGGTCATGCGAATCCTGACGCGCACGCGCCAAGATCTCTTTGGCGACGTCGATCCGGAGCGGGCGCGGCACCAGGGCTCGGTGTTGGTTCGCTTCGAGGCCGCCTGGAACCTGTTCCAGTCCGGCACGACCGCACCGGCGCTCGAGACGTTCCGGGCACTGCTGTCCGACGACGCCCTGTGGCGGCGGGCGCGTCGGAACGTGTATTTCCGCGAAGCGCTGGTCAGGTCGGGCGAGATCGTCGGTCGCGATGCGGAACTGTCGGGCGACCTCGAAACAGCGCTGAATCTCTACCAGCGCCTCGTGACCGTGGCGGGACGCGGCGTGATCGCGCGCCGCGTCGCGCTGCTGCTGTGGCGCCAGGGCAGGATCCGCGAGGCCGCGCTGTGGGCCGAACGCGCGATCTGGTCCGACCACAACCTGGCTTCGCAGGCGGTGAAGCACAACGCGCACCTCGGACGCGTGACCGAGATCCTGGCAAAGGCTGGGGCGGAGTCCGAGCGTGGGCCAGACTAGCGGCCACCGCGGATCGATTACGCGCCGCCTCGACGGCCTCGCGTTGCCGATCGGCATGATCGGCCTGCTCGTCGCCGGCTACGCGCTGACCGGCCGCGCGCCCGACCTGTTTCTGATGCGCGGACTGGGGCCGCGATCGCTCGCCATCGTGGCGGCGAGCGAAGCGGCGTTCCTGTGGGCGCTGTGGCGCGTCGTGGCTCGCGCCGCGCACGCCTCTCGGGCACCCAGGCGCCTCGCGATCTTCGGCGCCGGCGCCTCGATGGTCGCGATCGGCGTCCTGCTCCGGCATCCCCTGACCGGCGCCTTCGAGTTCCCGCATCGCGACTGGGAGCTCGCCGCGACCCGCGCGGGCCTGTTCTCCGGCGCGCTATCGTTCGCCGCCGTGTGGTGCTGGGTCGGCGTCGCCCGCGCGATCACGACCGGCGTTCCACGCGATGCGACGGGTCCCGAGCTGCTGCGCTCGATCGCTCGCCTTGGCTGGCAGCGGGCATGCGGCCCGGTTGCAAATCTGACGCTAAGCCTGGTCGCGATCCTGTCGACCCTGATCGTCCTCGAAGCCGCGACGCGCCTCATGGAGGGCGCCCCGCTGCTCTCGACGACCGATCTCCTGGCACCGCCGCCCGATCCGCTCGCCCGTTCGTCGCTCGTCCGCTATGACGCCCTGCTCGGCTGGGTGCAGGCGGACGACCAGAGGCCCGACCCCGGCGGAACCTTCAGCACCGGCGAATTCGGCGTGCGCATGAACAGCCATGCGATCGCGCCCGTGCCCCGTCACGCGATCCTCGCGGTCGGCGATTCGTTCACGGCCGGGTCGGGCGTCAGCAATTGGGAGACCTGGCCGGCCCAGCTCGAGGCGACCCTCGGCGAACCCGTCGTCAACGCCGCCTCCGGCGGCTGGGCCGCCGATCAGATCGTGCTTCGCGCCGAGACCCTGATCGCGCCGCTCGAGCCCCGCGAGATCATCGTCTCCTTTCTCGCGGACGACATCCTGCGCGCGGCTTACGCAACCTACGGGGGCGGCAGCAAGCCCTATTTCACCACCGACGGCCACGTCCTCGTCTCGCACAACGTTCCGGTGCCGCGCGACGCCGACCGGTCCGCCTCGGGCGGCTGGCTGCGCGCGTTGCTCGGGCGCTCGCACCTCGCGGTCTACGTCATTCGCGTCTCGGGAAATTACGAACGATGGACGGGCGGCGGATACCGCGAGATCGTCACCAACGTTGTCGACGTCTCGTGTCTATTGCTCGAGCGTCTCAAGGGCGAGACCGACGCGAAACGGATCGCGCTCCATTTCGTGATGCAGCATGGCGGCGACTCGGTCGCCGGACCGGACGACGAGCCGGTATATGCCCGACGCGTGCTGGCGTGCGCGCGCCAAACGGGGATCAACACGACCGACACCTGGCAGCCGCTTCGCGCATTTCAGCGGCGCGATCCCGCTGCATTCAAGACGCTCTACAACATGAACGAACGGCCGGGCTGGTACGGCCACATGACGGCGAGGGGCAACGCCCTGATCGCCCAGATCGTCGCCGGCGCGGTCGAGGCGCGGCCGACCCGCGGCGCCGCGCCACCGCGCTGATCGCGCGCCGGCTCAGTCGAGCTCGAACTCGTCCTTGTACTCGACCTTGAGCGACGGATCCTGCTCGTGCTTGAGCAGGATGCAGTCGCCGATCGCGAGAACGTCGAGTTCGGTGCCCATGAAGCACCGGAACGCGTCCTCCGGAGTGCAGACGATCGGCTCGCCGCGCACATTGAAACTCGTGTTGACCAGGACGGGACAACCCGTCAACTCGCGGAAGATCGACAACAGCGCGTGGTAGCGCGGGTTGCTTTCCTGATGCACCGTCTGGATGCGTGCGGAATAGTCGACGTGCGTGACCGCCGGGATCTCCGAACGCGGCACATTGAGCTTGTCGATGCCGAACAGCGCCTGCTCGGACGCCGACATCGTGCGACGGCGTCCGGGGAGCACGTCGGCCACCATCAGCATGTAGGGCGAATCCGCGTCGAGATCGAACCACTCCGCGACCTCCTCGCGCAACACCGAGGGCGCGAAGGGACGGAACGACTCGCGATACTTGATCTTCAGGTTCAGGGTCTTCTGCATCGTGGGGCTGCGCGGGTCGGCCAAGATCGAGCGCGCGCCCAGCGCACGCGGCCCGAACTCCATCCGTCCCTGGAACCAGCCGACCGCCTTGCCGTCGGCCAAAGCCTGCGCCACCGAGCGCGGGAACTCCGCCGCGTCGAGACGCACGAACCGGCCGCCGGCCTGCGTCAGGCGCCGCTCGATCTCCGCTTGGTTGAACGACGGGCCGAGATAGCCGCCGCTCATGCCGTCGAGCCGATTGCCCGCGATCTGTCGGGGCTTCGCCTGGTGCAGGTGAAACGCGACGAACGCCGCGCCGAGCGCCCCGCCGGCGTCGCCGGCTGCGGGCTGTACCCAGATCCGATCGAAGCTGCCCTGGCGCAGCACCTTGCCGTTGGCCACGCAATTGAGCGCGACGCCGCCGGCGAGACATAGGTTCCTGGCGCCGGTCTCGCTCGCCAGCGATCCGGTCATGCGCAGGATCACCTCCTCGGTGACCGCCTGAAGCGACGCCGCGAGGTCCATGTGGAATGGCGTCAGCAGCTCTTCGGGCGCCCGCGCGGGTTGCCCGAACAAGTCGTCGAACCGCCGGCCGGTCATGCGCAATCCGGTGCAGTACTCGAAGTAGCTCTGATCGAGCCGAAAGGTGCCGTCCGGCTTGATGTCGATCAGATTGTCGCGGATCCGATCGACGTACTTGGGCTCCCCGTACGGCGCCAGGCCCATCACCTTGTATTCGCCCGAGTTGACCTTGAAGCCCAGATAGTACGTGAAAGCGGAATAGAGGAGGCCGAGCGAATGCGGGAAATGGAGCTCGCGGACGACCTCGAGGCGGTTTCCGTCGCCCATCGCGACCGACGTCGTCGCCCATTCGCCCACGCCGTCCATCGTGAGCACCAGGGCGCGGTCGAACGGCGACGGAAAGAACGCGCTCGCAGCGTGGCTCAGATGGTGCTCGGAAAATATGAGCTTGCCCGCGACGTCGGGTGTTCCGGCGTAGGACTTGAGCTCGCGCCGGATCAGATCCTTCTGGAACAGCTTCTCGCGCAGCCAGACGGGAATCGCCATTCGGAACGATTTGAATCCGTTGGGCGCGAACGCCAGGTAGGTCTCGAGCAATCGCTCGAACTTGAGAAACGGCTTGTCGTAGAACGCGATGCAGTCGACATCGTCGACGTCGATATCGGCCTCGCTCAAGCAGTACTCGATCGCGCGGTGGGGGAACGAGGCGTCGTGCTTGCGCCGCGTGAAACGTTCCTCCTGGGCGGCGGCGACGATCTCGCCGTCGCGCAGCAACGCGGCCGCGCTGTCGTGGTAGAAGGCCGAGATTCCCAGAGTGAACATTCAGAAGATCGTGTAAATGAACGGCGCGATCGCGGAGCCCTTGGTCAGGATGACCAGGCCGCCGAACGCCACCATCATGACGAGGATCGGCAGAAGCCAGAACTTCTTCCGAACCCGCATGAATCTCCAAAGCTCGACGACAACGCCCATCGCAGCGTGCTCAGAATTGATTGGATAGGGAGTCGGGAGACGGACCCGGCGGCGTCCGGTGGATCCAATAGCTCGCGGCGTTCTGATCGAACTCGAGCGCCAACGGCCGCTTGCCGAACGCCCGCATGAGCCAACCGAGCGGTGTTATCGTCGTATAGAACATGAGCCCGAGCACGATCGGGGTTACGATCGCGTGCAGGAGGAGGCCGAAGCGGAACCACAGGATATTGAGCGGCCTGAGCGCGCGCGGAACGAGAATCGCGAGAACCGCGAACGCAGCCGCGCCGATCGCCGGGTAGACGATGCTCGTGCCACGCCACAACCTGACGGCGGAGATGAGGCACAACGCGGCCGCAATGACGAGACCGAAGACGCGATCCGAGCCGACCCGAACGTCGTCGGAGCGGTCGAGATTCTCGTGTGTCGCACCCGGGGATTGGGGCCGCTTGGCCATTTCGATCCGTCGACTTCGCACGCCGCTCGTCGGCCCCGCGACAACGCAATACGGGCGCCACGGCAATCTGCAAGTGGGGGGAGCCGTCAGGCTCTCTTTAACACCACGGAAACCGCGCTGCAATGTCCTCGGACCGGCCCGCGTGAACGCCGCAACAGATTGTCGACCAACGAGAGCGCGAGCGTCGGCACCAACAGCAGCAGCGCCGCCGCGACCCGGCGGGCGCCACCACGCGTGTAGAGTCGCGCCGCGGTCGCGTAGAGGCGATGCGTCAGCCACTGGACGCGACTGCTGGCGTAGGCGCAGCGCTCGACGCGAAAAGCAGGCCGCAGCAGCCCTCCGGCGTGGCTGACCATGAGGGGCGCGATCCGCTCCTGGGACGCAACGTCCGGCGCCGAAACGTGGACCAGCACGGTCGCGCCCGTCGCCAGGCGGGCCGACAGCGCATCGAGGACGGGCGCAAGATCGGAAATGCGCGCGGGACCGACGGCGATCAAGGCCCCTTGGCACGCGCCGATGCGGCCGGCATCGAAGGCATCCAGACGCCGCAACTCGGCGCCCGGGCTGCGCGCGGCCAGCCATTGCACGATCGGCTGAACGTCGTCGTACAAGACCAGGATCCGCTGGTCGCGTCGCAGCCACTCGCGGCGTATCGTTCTCAGCAAGGTACGGTGATCGTGCCAGAACGGATGCCACGGCCGAACGTCGGGGATGCGCCCGATCACGTGCCAGAACAACTCCCGGATACGAGCGCGCGCCGTCAGCCGCGCGCCGCGCACACCCGCCGACGTCGGCACGTCGCCCAGCCGACCGCGCTCGAGGGCGAATGCGCTCAGCTGCTCCGCCCAATAGGGATGATTTCGGTGCGGCTGGGCCTGCGGCGGCAGAGCCGCGATCAACCGGGCCGTGAAGTCATCCGCCTCGCGCCCCGTCGGATGCGACGGGTCGGGCCGTTCTGCGGCATGAAACACCGTCCGCACGGCGCTGAGCTTGCGCTGCTCCGCCGTCATCCAGCGCGCCAGGCTGGCGGCGATCGCATCGAAGTCATGACCGCCAGGCGCCAGGAGCGCGCCTTCGTGGCCCCGGCGCGCGCATTCGACGAAAAAGCCGTCGTCGGAATCCTCGATCACCTTGATCGACCCGGACGGACACATCTCGGGCAGGAAACAGAAATCCAACGGCGCCAGGATCTCGAAATCCCAACGTTCCGGGCGCACGCAGAACATGAAGATGTTGAAGTAGTGCGCGACCACGGCGTCGACGTCGATGCGCCAAAACAGATGGCTCGGATGGATCGAGTGCGAGATCCCTTGATCAACGAACGCCGCGGCGAGCACGGGATGCGGCCGCTCGAGCGCCCAGCGGACCAAGGCGCGCGGCTCGAGCGCGAGAACGCCGCCCGACTGGTCGATCCGCGACCTCAACGCGTCCACGACCTCCTCATAGACGACCTGGAGGCCTCCCATCATCACGGCGCGATGGCCCTCCTCGACCGCACGGACCATGCTGAGCAACGCGCCGTCTGAGAACAGGATGTCGCCTACCATCAGCATGAAAAAGGCGTCGGGGTTGCCTTCGCCGAAATGCCTGATCGCGCGCTGCCAGGCGAATGTCAGCACGGTCGAGTGATTGCGCGGCACGATGAGGTCGTCGATCAGGAAGAATCCGACCGGCATGTGCTCCCGCAGCCGGGCGAGCTCGGGTTGGGCCTCGAGCACATCCCGATCCTGCGCGCTCGTCAAAAAGATGAACTCGCTCGGCACGCGCCGCGCGACCGCCGGAAGGTTCTGCGGCGACAGCCATGTCGGCAGCGTCAGGTCGAGGAACTGCCGCACATGGCGCGCACCCCAGGTCGGCAGCAGGATGCGCAGCGGTCCATGCACCGACGACGCAGTCATCTCCGCCGACAGTCCGGTTTTCGGGCCATACCCGCGTCGACGCGCCCGTTAGGTCCGCTCAGGACTTGAGCTGCGCCATCACGCGCATCGCCTGGTCGATGGTATCGTCGATGTCCACATTGTAGAGGTAGCTGCCGGCGCGTCCGATCGAGAACACACCGTCCGGCATCTCGGCGAAGTATTTCTTCGCCTTCGCCTTCTCGGATTCGAACGGCAACGGATAATGCTTGTTCTTCTGCGACGGGATCTCGAGCGTGATCAGCGTCGTCGGGGCCTTGTGCAAGGTGAACTTCTTGTATTCGACGATCCGCGTGAACGCCTCGTTGCCCGCGTAGTAGCAGAAGTAGACGTTCTCGGGCAGGGCAAACTCGACCGGCAGCACGATCGCGTGCAATTCGCGCCCGATATAGGGAAGCTCGCCGTGGCAGCGGTCGAACAGGATGTCGGGGGAGATCGTGTTCACGATGACGTCGAAGCGGTGCGACGTTCCGCCGAAGACCACCGTCTTGTTCGGGATGTCGAAGCTCGAGATGGTGGTGCCGAGCTTGACCTCGGCCTCCGCGGTCGCCAGGCGGAAATAGTCGTCATACCCATTGAAGGCGATCGGGTAGGCCGAGATCGCCGTGTCCCAGGCCGCCCGCGGCCCTTCCTTGATCGTGACGCCCTTCGGCGACCACGTGAAATCGTCGATCAGCTTGTTGTCGTCGATCATCCACATCTTGCGCGAATAGGCGTCGACGAACTTCCGATAGAGCGTATCGCCGATCGAATAGACCCAGAACTCCTCGAAATTCTTCGCTTGGCTGGCGATGTTCAGCTTGCGGAGGTCGGCCGGCTTCATCCCGGCGATCTCGGTTTGCGACAGGCCGGCGAGCGCAGCCACGTTGATCTGACCCAGCTCATCGTCGATGCGCGCGGCTTCCGGCATGCGCGGAATATCGTCCCGATGGATGGGATAGCCATAGAACTGGCTGTCGCGTTCGACATAGGTCAGGAACTGATGATCGGCGCAGCGGCGCAGCGGCACCAGGCCGTTCAAGTACTGGAACACGTGCTCCATGGTGGTCAGGAAGTGTCGCGGACCGAACGTATAAGGATGACCGCCGCAGTACCGGGTGCGTACCCCGGCCCCCAGATACGGCAGCGCCTCGATGACGACGGTTTGCCATCCGCCCGCGAGGGCGAGCTGATGCGCCATCGCGCATCCGGCGAAGCCGCCTCCGATGATCAAGGCTCGTTTCATGTCCCACTCACTCCCGTGCACCACCCTCGGCGGCCGGTACGTCGGCGCCCAGCAGGCCCCGTGTGTAGCATAGCGCCAGGTCCCCGGAAACGCGCTCGACCCGACTGACGGCGGTACCGTCGATCGCCCATGCGGTCTCGGTTCGTCGGAGGCACCGACGTTGGCCGCTCAGAAACTCGAGCTCGAGCATTTGCCCTGGCTCGATTCGATCGAGGTCGATCGCTTCGCGCGCGATCGCCACATGCTCCCGCAGCATGGGCTCGATGCGTCCCTTGGCGATCCCATCCGCGGTCAGGGCAACCGCCAACTCGGCATCTCCCGGAACGAAGGCGAAGATCGCTCGCCCGGGCCGCCCCGGCATGCTCCGCAACGCCCGCGCCAGGCTCCCGTTGAGCACGGACAGCGCCAGCAGTCTTCCGGCTTCGCCCGTCCCGTGCGTGTCATCGCGGGCCATCCGGTGGACCACGCGCAACGCCTCGCGCTCGATCACGGCGCGGCGCACGAGCAGATCGCCCGCGATCTCGCGGGCCCGCCACAAGGCCTCCGTCATCGTGCCGAGATGCCAGCGAATCCTCGCGCCGGCGACGTAGTCGTTCGCGGGGGAGTCGAAGCGGAGCAACCAATGCGCGATGTCGAGCGCGTCGGCGCGCCAGGGCTCCGCCTGCCAGGCCACGTCCTTGCCGAGCGGCGCCAGGCTGACGGCGAACAACCGGTCGGAGTCCGTCACGACATGAAGGGCGTCCCAAGGAATTGGACCATCGAGAAGCTG
>DATJNS010000083.1:0-18912 GCA_035507915.1 Candidatus Sulfotelmatobacter sp. | reverse complement strand
GGTTGCTGCCCGGCACGGGTTCGAGCCCGTGAGTCCGGAGGCCCTCGGGTTCGTCGACCAAGTCAAGCTGTTCGCCGCCGCGAGCGTGATCGCCGGGCCGCACGGCGCCGGCCTCGCCAACATGGTCTTCGCGCCGCCCGGCACTCCGGTGGTCGAGTTGATCGGACCGCGCTTTGCGGCCAGCGGCGGCAAGATCGCCGCGACCTACGAGACGCTGGCCGCGACCTTGGGCCACCGGCTGACACGCGTGATCGGCGAGGTGCCAGCCGGCGAGCCGATCCGGCACGATCACCTGCCGTACGAGACTTATCGCGTCGATCCGGCCGCGCTCGCTGGCGCGCTGCGGCGCGCGACCGGCGCCTGAGACGGGCTCACGAGGGAGCGAGCAACCCGTCGAGCGGATGCGCGATGAGGGGCTGGATGCGCCATGCGCCGCCGTCCCGATGGAACGCCAGAGGGTTTGCGTTGTGCATGTGATCGACCTCGAGCGTGACCCCGAGCGCCGCGGCGAGCACGTAGAGATTGCCGCCATGCGCCACGATCAAGGTGCTCGCGTCGGTGTCGAGCGCGGCCGTGAACCCGGCGCGGGTCCGGACGATGAAGTCCGTCAACTTGTCGCCGTTGGGCGGATCGAGCCGCCAATCGAGATTGGCCGACGAGGTGCCGACCAGATCGCCGAACCAGCGCTCGCGCAGACGGATCTCGACCGTCGGCGCGAGCCCGAGCGCCTCGCCGACGATGCCCGCCGTGCGCCAGGCGCGGTTCATGTCGCTCGCGACGATGCGCCGGATGCCGCCATAGGCGACCAGCGCGGCAGCGGCGGCGCGCGCCTGGTCGAGCCCGAGCGTGTTGAGCTCCTGATCGAAGCGCTGGTAGATCTTGGTGACGTTGCCGTCGGTCGCACCGTGGCGCAGGAACACGAAGCTTTGCGCACGCGGCTGCAGCGGCGGCGTCGCCGCCAGCTCGGTCAGATCGTCGAGACCCAGCCGCGAGATGCGCGGATCGGAGGCGACGGGCGCGCTCATGCCAGCCGCTCCGCGATCGCCCACGCCCGCTCGGCGATCAGTCGATAGTCGCGGCTGGCCTCGAGCGCGTGCGCGTCGGCGGCGTTGCCGTCGAGCCCGCGCCGGCGCACCCCGTCGAGGATCGCCGCGATCCGGAACATCGCAAACACGATGAAGAACTCCCAATCCTCAATCCGGGTTCGTCCGGTCCGTCGACAGTAGGCGGCGACGTAATCCGCCTCGCTCGGCAAACCGAGCGCCGCAAGATCGCCCGGCGGAAAGCCGTGATCGTGCGTGCCGGTCAGACGATAGGCCAGGCAATTATACGCCAGATCGGCCAGCGGGTGACCGATCGTCGCGAGCTCCCAATCGAGCACGGCGACGACGCGCGGCTCGGTCGGATGGAAGATCAAGTTGCCGACCCGGTAGTCGCCGTGCGCGATCGCCGCCGTGTCGCCGGCCGGCAGATGCGCCGGCAGCCACTCGATCAGGCGGTCCATCGCCGCCAGGGGCTCGGTGCGCGAGGCCTGGTACTGGCGCGACCAGCGCGCGATCTGGCGCGCGACGTAGCCGTCGGGCCGGCCGAACCCCTCGAGCCCGGCGGCGCGCCAATCGACCCGGTGCAGCGCCGCCAGGACCTCGTTCATGTGATCGTACATGGCGGCGCGCTCGGCCGGGCTGCAGCCCGGCAGCATCCGGTCGGGAAACACGCGGCCCGCGACCCAATCCATCACGTAGAACATCTGACCGATCACGCTTTCGTCTGCGCACAGGAGATGCACGGCCGGGACCGGCAGCGCCGAGCCGGCGAGCGCCTCGAGGACGCGGTATTCGCGATCGACTGCGTGGGCCGAGGGCAGCAGCTGACCCGGCGGCTTCTTGCGCAGCACATAGGCGCGCTCGCGCGTCTGCAGGTGGAAGGTCGGATTCGACTGGCCGCCCTGGAACTGCCGGATCGTCAGCGTGCCGTCGAAGCCCGGCAGGTGCGCCGCCAGGTAGCGCGCCAGCGCCGACTCGTCGAAACGGTGGTTCGGCAGCACCGGAACCAGTTGGGGTTGGTTGCCCTGCGACGCGCTGGACGCCATGACGGTCGGGCGCGGACGGCTACTGGCCGCGCGCGCGGCGCTCCTGGAACGCGCGGTCGATCAGCGGCGTGATCTCGAAACGGGCGGGCACGCTATCGGACCATTCGTTGACCAGACGGTGCAGCGTCTCGTGGCTGTCGACATCGAACACGACGATGGCGCCGCGCCCGGCTGGCACGTAGCACGCCTTGACGGTGCCGGCGTCCTCGAGCGCCTTCAGCCAATCCCAGAAGCGCGACTGGATGCCGCGCAGCTCCGACGGGCGTCCCGGCTGCGGCCGGCTCCTCACCATGAAGAGCATGTATTCCTCCTCCTACGCCATGTCGGACGGCGCCGGCACGCGCTGCGCAAGCGTTTCGGCGCGGTCATGCGATAGCTGCGCTCGACCAGCCCGCGTACCTCGCGCCAGTCGGGCCGCGCATCGAGATGCATGCCGACCCAACCCTTGTGACCGACATAGGGCGGCACGAAGAAGCGATCCGGGTCGGCGCCGACCAGGATGGTCTGGCTGCCCGGAGGCGCCTTCATCCAGATCGCGGGCCTGTCGTCGACCGTGTACATCACGAAGATCTTGGCACGCACGCGGAAGGTCGGAATCTCCCAGGTCTCCCGCTCGATCGCCTCGGGCAGCGCAAGGCAGATCTCACGCAGGCGCGCGAGCGGCCCGCGTGCCATTCAGTTCGGCCGCGCCGCCTGGTACTTCTTCAGCTCGGCGCGGCCGAGCTGGTTGCGGTGCACCTCGTCGGGTCCGTCGACCAGCCGCAGCACGCGCGCATGCGCGTAAGCGAAGCCGAGCCCGAAGTCGGTCGTCACGCCGCCGCCGCCGTGCATCTGGATCGCCCAGTCGACGACCTTGCACAGCATGTTGGGCACCGCGACCTTAGCCTCGGCGAGCTCGCGCCGCGCCGCCTTGTTGCCGACCTTGTCCATCTTGTCGGCGGCGTTGAGCACCAGAAGGCGCGCCTGGTCGATCATGATGCGCGACTCGGCGATGCGTTCCAGGGTGACGGTCTGCTCGGCGAGCGGTTTGCCGAACGGGTGGCGCGACAGCGCGCGCTTGCACATCTTCTCGAGCGCGTACTCGGCCTGGCCGATCGCGCGCATGCAGTGGTGGATGCGGCCCGGCCCGAGCCGGCCCTGGGCGATCTCGAAGCCGCGCCCTTCGCCGAGCAGGATGTTGGCCGCGGGCACGCGCACATTGTCGTAGACCACCTCGCCGTGACCGTGCGGCGCATCGTCGAAGCCGAACACCGGCAGCATGCGCTTGATGATGACGCCCGGCGTGTCGCGCGGCACCAGGATCATCGACTGCTGCTTGTGGCGGCTGGGATTGTCGGGATCGGTCTTGCCCATGAAGATGAACAGCTTGCAGCGCGGATCGCCGGCGCCCGACGACCACCACTTGCGGCCGTTGAGCACGTAGTGGTCGCCGTCGCGCTTGATGCTCGACTGGATGTTGGTGGCGTCCGACGACGCGACGTCGGGCTCCGTCATCGCGAAGCACGAGCGGATCTCGCCGGCGAGCAGCGGCTCGAGCCATGCCTTCTTCTGGGCCTCGGTGCCGTAGAGCTCAAGCGTCTCCATGTTGCCGGTGTCGGGCGCCGAGCAGTTGAACACCTCGGGCGCCCAGTGAACGCGTCCCATGATCTCGCAGAGCGGTGCGTATTCGAGGTTGGTGAGGCCGGCGCCGCGCTTGGAGTGCGCGAGGAACAGGTTCCACAGGCCGGCGGCGCGCGCCTTCTGCTTGAGGTCCTCGACCAGCCGCACCGGCTGCCAGCGGTCGGGCGCGCTGTTGAGCTGGTGCCAGTAGGTCTCCTCGTTGGGATAGATCTCGGCATCCATGAACGTCTGCAGGCGCTCCATCAGCGCTTTGACCTTGTCGCTCGGCTCGAAGCTCATCGCCGTCTCCCGTTTCCTCGTTCATTCACCTTAAACCGTCATGCGCGGGCTTGTCCCGAGGATGGCGGCTTGCCTAGTAGGACAGGAACCCTCCGTCCACCGGAAGGGTCACGCCGGTGATGTACCGCGCCATGTCGGAGGCGAGGAACACCGCAACCGGCGCGATGTCGTCGGGCGTGCCGATCCGCCCGAGCGGGATGCGGCCCTCGAAATTCTTCATGTAGTTCGGGTTCTCGCGTGCCTTGGCGTTGAGCGGCGTGGCGATCAGGCCCGGGCCGATGGCGTTGACCCGCACACCGAGCGGCGACAGCTCGATCGCGAGCGCCTTGGTGAGCGCGCGCACGCCGCCCTTGGATGCGGTGTAGGCCGCCGAGTTGGGCAGCGCCACGAACGACTGCACCGAGCCGATGTTGACGACAGCGCCCTTGGTCTCCTTCAGCGCGTCGAGGAACGCCGTGGTCACCAGGTACGGCCCGTCGAGATTGACGGCGAGCGTGGCGTCCCAGTCGTCGCGCGCCTTCGGGTCGAACACCGTGCCGCGCCGGATGATCCCGGCGTTGTTCACCAGGATCGAGACCGCGCCGACGTCGCGCCGCACCGATTGCGCGAGCGCGTCGACCGCCTTGCGGTCGCTGACGTCGCAGGCATAGGTCGCCGCCGTCGCGCCCGCCGCCGTCGCGGTGCGCGCCGCCGCCGCGGCGTCGAGATCGACCGCGACCACCCGCGCGCCGGCTTTCGCCATGGCGAGCGCGATGCCTTCGCCGATGCCGGAGCCGGCGCCGGTGATCAGCGCGAGGCGCCCGTCGAGCAGGCCGCTCACCGCCGCCTCCGCTCAGCGCTTGTTCAGGATCGCGGTGACGGCGCCGCCGGTCGCGGTGCGCCCGCCGTCGATCACGAAGTGCGCGCCCGTGATGTTGCCCGCGAGCTCCGAGCACAGGAACAGGACCATGTTGGCGATCTCCTCGGGCTGGGTGTAGCGCCCGGTCGGCAGCGCGGCCTTGTACTTGTCCGCGATGCTGTTGGGGTCCTTCGGGTTGAGCTGCTCGGCGAGCGACTGGATCATGCGCGTCTCGACCGGACCCGGGCACACCGCGTTGACCCGGATGCCCTCGCGTGCGACCTCGCCCGCCGCCGTCTTGGTCAGGCCGAGCACGGCGTGCTTCGAGGCGACGTAGGCCGGCATGCCGGGTGTCGCGGTCAGGCCGGCGACCGAGGCCGTGTTGACGATCGCGCCGGCCTTCTGCTTCAGCATCACGGGCAGGACGTGGCGCAGGCCGAGGAACACGCCCTTGACGTTGACGCCGATCACCTGGTCGAACACCGCCTCGTCGTACTCCGCGGTCACCGCGACCTTGCCCTCGATGCCGGCGTTGTTGAAGAAGCAGTCGATCCGGCCGTAGGCGTCGAGCGCCGTCTTGACGTAGTTCTGGACGTCGGCCGACTTGGTCACGTCCGCGGCGACGAAGCGCGCCTCGCCGCCCTGCTGGCGGATCGCCCCCGCGGTCCCTTCGCCCGACGCCGCGTCGCGATCGACGATCACGAGCTTCGCGCCCTGCTGGGCGAAGCTGAGCGCGGTCGCGCGGCCGATGCCGTTCGCCCCGCCGGTGATGAGCGCGACTTTGCCCTTGAAATCCATGGCCGTCCTCCCGGTTGCGCGTGGTCTTGCGCCGATGTTAGCAGCGGCTTGCCGGCTGTCACAGGCACGACGACAATGACGCATGACCGACACGCGCCGAGCATCCTTGCGCATCGTCTCCTTCAACATCCTCGAAGGGCTTCGACCGATGGCGCCGGACCCGAGCGAGCGGCGCCGGATCGACCGCGAGCGGGCCGACGCAGCGCTGGCCCTCATCAACGAGCTGTCGCCCGATCTGCTGGTCCTCAACGAGGCGCTGTTCTGCCGCCAGCACGCCGGCCACATGGTCGACTACGGCGAGCTGTTCGGCTTCCCGTTCCAGGCCGCCGGGCTCTACGACGAGGCCTGGGGCAACGCGATCCTGTCGCGCCACCCGATCGCCAAGTCGGAGGAGATGCGCATCTACAACCGCGGCGGCCTGTCGGCTACGATCGACAGCCCGGGCGGGCGCTTCACCGTCGCGTCCTACCATCCCCACCCGCACCGCTACCCCGACAACAAGGCGCGCGACTTCGCGCGCATGATCGCCGGCGTCACGGGTCCGCTGATCCTGGGCGGCGACCTCAACTGCATCAATCCGGACGACGGCGTCGATCAGGCCCGGCTGATCGCGGCGTTCGAGCGTTTCACCGGCGACGCGGCGCCGACGGTCGAACGCATGATCGAAAGCGGCCGGCTGGTGTTCGGCGCGCTCGCCGAGCTCGGGCTCAAGGATGCCGTACCGCCGGCCGGCCGCCGCTTTTCGATCCCGACCGACCTGCTCAACCTCGACAAGAGCTCGGCGGTGCGCATCGACCACATTCTCGCCAACGACGCGATCGAGGTGTTGGCGGGCGAGGTCGTCCACAGCCCGGCCAGCAACCTGGCGAGCGATCACCACCCGGTGATGATCGAGTTCCGCATCCGCTAGCGCGGTTTGGTCGACGCCATCAGCTCGAGCAACGCCTCGGTGGTCTCGCGCGGCGCTTCCTGCGGCACGTTGTGGCCGACCAGCGGGATCACGCGCCGCTGATAGGGCCCGGAGAAGTGGCGTGCATGGCGCTCGGACCCGGCGGCGGGGCCGACGCCGTCGCCGTCGCCGTGCAGCACGATGGTCGGCACCGCGATGCCGGGCTGCGCTGCCAGACGCCGCTCGATCGGCTCGAGCGCGGGATCGCCCGGCGCGTAGCCGTAGCGGTGGCGATAGGACTGGATCACGACCGGCACGAAATCGGGATTGTCGAACGACGGCGCGGTTTGCTCGAAGGTCGCGTCGTCGAACTGCCAGTTGGGCGACCACAGCCGCCACAGCAGCTTGGCGATGCCGCGGCGGTTGGCCTCCAGCCCGGCGCGGCCGCGCTCGGTGTGGAAGTAGTACTGGTACCAGTGACGATGCTCCTGCTCGGGCGCGGCCGGCTTCACCGAAGCGGCGATGTCCTGCAGGTTGTAGCCGCCGCAGGTGACCAGGCAGCGTGCGCGCTCCGGCCACAGCGCGGCGACGATGCAGGCGGCGCGGCCGCCCCAGTCGTAGCCCGCGAGCCCGGCGCTCGGCAGAGCGAGCGCATCGAGCAGCTCCAGGAGGTCGTTGGCCAGCGCCGCCTGCTGGCCCGAGCGCGGCGTGTCGGCCGACAGGAAGCGCGTGGGGCCGTAGCCGCGCAAATAGGGCACCAGAACGCGGCAGCCGGCGGCCGCGAGCGGCGCCAGCATGGCGTCGTAGGCGCGCGGGTCGTAGGGGAAGCCGTGCAGCAGCACGACCGGGGCGCCGTCGGGCGGCCCACTCTCCTCGTAGGCGACATCGAGCGTGCGGGTCCGCACGCGCTTCAGGTTCGGGGTCGTCATGGCAATCCTCCGTCGCCGACCGGCGGCGGACAGTGTCGAGGATCGGGGCGGCGCGAGGGAAGCGCCGAGCGGCCCGCCTCGCCGGTCGGGCGCCCCCGCCGGCCGGCCCGTCAATCCAGGGTCGCGTACAGCAGCTGCGACAGCAGGACGGGCGTCAGGATCAGGGCGAGCAGCCAGAACAGGCAGAGCGCGTTGCGCAGGCTCGCCCGATTGCCCCATGTCCCCATGCGAAGGACCATTTCCGGTGCTCCTCAAAGCGGTCTCGCGGTCGCCGCTCGTCCTTATTAACGCCCGAGTCCGCAAGACCCTGCGCGCGATTCGACAAGTTATCTCAATACCTTGAGAATCCCGAACCGGCGCATCGGGCGCCCGCGGAGGAAGCCATGGAGTTGGGTTACGTCGGTCTCGGCAAGATGGGCGGGGCGCTCGCCCGCCGCCTCATGCTGAAAAACCCCCTGCGCGCCTATGACCTGCGCCCCGACGTCGTGCAAACGTTCGCCGCCGCGGGTGCCGTGCCGGTGCAGAACCTGCGCGCGATGGCGGACGCGTGCGACCTCGTCATGACCTGTCTGCCGACCTCGAATCAGGTGCGCGAGGTCATCTTCGGCACGGATGACGCCGACGGGCTCGCCGCGCACCTGAAGCCCGGCAGCATCATCGCCGACATGACGACCGGCGACCCCGTCGCCACCCGCGAGATGGCGGCGGCGCTGGCGTCGCGCGGCATCCAGCTGATCGACGCGCCGGTGAGCGGCGGCCCGCACGGCGCCGAGGCGGGCACGATCGCGATCATGGTGGGCGCGCCGGCCGCGCTGTTCGAGCGCGCGCGCCCCGTGCTCGCGGACATCAGCCCGAACATCTTCCACACCGGCGACGTCGGCACCGGTCACCTCATGAAGCTGGTCAACAACGTGATCGCCGCCGGCGTGCGCGCGGTGACCTTCGAGGCCGTCGCGATGGGCATCAAGAGCGGCCTGAGCCTGGAGACTTGCGCCACCGTGCTGCCCAAGGGCTCGGCGCGCAGCTACACGACCGACATCACGTTGCCGCGGCTGGTCGACGGCAGCTTGGTGGCCAACTTCATGCTCGGCCTGATGCACAAGGACGTGCGGCTGGCGACCGAGATGGGCATCGCGAGCGGCGCGCCGATGCCGCTCGCCGGGCTGGTGCGCGAGATCTATCAGGCGGCGGTCAACGAGCACGGCTACGAGGCCGACATCAACCTGCTGATCCGCTGCAGCGAACGCGCCGCCCAGGTCAAGATCGTGCCCTGACGTGCCGGATGCGTCAGCCGAGGCCGGCGAGCAACGGCTTGACCTCCTCCGCGAAGCGCTGGAACTGACCCGGCCGCTCCTCGGGGCGCCCGATCATGTCGAGCACGAGACGACGCACGCCCGCGTCGTGAAACTTGCGCACCGCCTCCGCGACGTCCTCCGGCCGGCCGAGCGCGCAGTAGCGCTCGGCCGGCTTTCGGAAGTCCATGGCATATCGGATCGACAGGTGCTTGGCGGCCTCCTCCAGCGCCTCCTCGCGCGTCTTGCCGAACCGAACGAACAGCAGATGGGAGGTGCCGAAGCGCGTCGGCCGCCGTCCCGCCTGTGCGGCGAACGCAGCGATCTTCTCCAAGCCCGCGCGATACGTGTCGGCGGTCACGACGTACGAGATCCAGCCGTCGGCCAGTTCCGCGATCCGGCGCAGTGCGGCGTCCGAGCGGCCGCCGCACCAGATCGGCGGACCGCCCGGCTGCACCGGCGCGGGCAGCATCTGGATGTCCTTGAACGCGTAGAACCGCCCTTGATGACTGACCTTGTCGCCGGTCCACAGCTTGCGCAGCACTTCGATGGCTTCCGACAGCCGGGCGCCGCGTTCCTTGATCGGCACGCCCGCCACCTCGAAGTCGCTGGCGAACTCGCCGCCGACGCCGACGCCGAAGATCAGGCGCCCGCCGCTCATGTGATCGAGCGTCGCCACCTGCTTGGCCACCGGACCGGGATGGCGCAGCGGCAGGAGATAGACCGCCGGCATCACGGTGACGCTGCGGGTCAGTGCCGCGACGGTGGCGAGCTGGATCAGCGGATCGAGGATCGGCACGGCATAAGCCAGATGATCGCCGACCGAGATCGACACATAGCCGGACCGCTCGGCGAGCGCGACCGCGTCGCGCGCGTCGTCCGGCGTCATGATCCTCGTCTGGATGCCGAACGTCAGACCCTTCTCGAGCGGCAGGTCCATCGCGTCACCTCCTAGCCATGGCGCGCGGCGAGCACGCGATCGATCAGCGCCTCCGTGGCGCCGAGATAGTTGAGCGGGTCGAACAGTCGGTCGAGCGCCGTCGCGTCGAGATGGGCGGCAACGGCGGGGTCTTGCGCCAACACGTCGCGCAGATGCCGGCCCTCGGCCACCGCGCGCCGGCACGCCGCTTCGATCAGATGGTGTGCCTCGAGCCGCCCGAGCGCGCCGCCGAGCGCCATCATCACGGCCTCGGCCATGATGAGGCCGCGGGTCGCGTCGAGGTTGGCGCGCATCCGCGCCGCATCGATCTCGAGACCGGCGATCGTGTCCGCGGTCTGGGCGAGCGCACCGGCCGTGAGCACCGTGAGCTCGGGCAGCGCCACCCACTCGGCGTGCCAGCCGCCGAGGCCACGCTCGTGCTCCTGCACCTGCGCGCTCATCAAGGTCGCGACCAGGCCCGGCGCGCGCGTCGCGGCGGCGAGCACCGCCGCGGCGGCGACCGGGTTGCGCTTGTGCGGCATGGTCGACGAGCCGCCGCGGCCGGCGCCCGCCGGCTCGAATGCCTCGCCGACGTCGGTCTGCATCAGGAGCGACAGGTCACGCGCGATCTTGCCGAGCGTGCCGACGATCAGGCCGAGCATCGCCCCCAGCTCGACGAAGCGGTCGCGCGCGGTGTGCCACGGCATCGCGGGCAGCGCCAGGTCGAGCCGGTGCGCCAACGCCTCGGCGACCGCGAGCCCGTGCGTGCCGAGCGACGCGAGCGTGCCGGCAGCGCCGCCGAACTGCAGCACCAGCAACCGCGGCCGCAGCGCCGCGAGCCGCGCGCGGTGACGCTCGACCGCATCGAGCCAACCCGCCGCCTTGAGGCCGAAGCTGATCGGCAGCGCGTGCTGCAGCCAGGTGCGCCCGACCTCGGGCGTGCGCCGGTGGGTCTGCGCGAGCCGCGCGAGCCCATCGGACAGCCGGGCGAGGTCGGCCTCGATCACGCCCTGCGCGGCGCGCAGCTGGAGCACCAGGCCGGTGTCGATGGCATCCTGGCTGGTGGCGCCCCAATGTACGAAGCGCGCGGCCCCGGCATCGTCGCGGGCCACCGCCGCGGTCAATCGTTTGACCAGCGGGATCGCGAGGTTGCCCGCACGTTCCGCCTCGTCGGCGAAGCCTGCGAGATCGAGCCGGTCGACGCGGCACGCGGCGGTGATGGCGCCAGCCGCCGCTTGCGGGATGACGCCGGTCGCGGCTTCGGCGGCGGCGAGCGCGGCCTCGAAATCGAGCAGCGCCTGCAGGCGCGCATGGTCCGAGAACAGGTCGGCGACCGCGCGCGAACCGAAGAGCGGAATCAGGAGCGAGCCCGTCATGGTCGCGCCCGGCGCTGCGCTCAGGCGTCGAAGAACACGGTCTCGCCGGGACCCTGCATGACGACGTTCCAACGATACTCGGCCGCGCCCGGAGCGCGCTCGGCGATCAGCGTCTTGCGCCGCCCCGCGTCCTCGACCAGACCGAGTACCGGGTCGGTGGCGTTGGCCTTCTCGTCGGAGAAATAGATCCGCGTATAGGCGTGACGCAGCATGCCGCGCATGAACACCGCGACCAGGACGTGCGGCGCCTGGAGCGAGTTGCCGAGACCCGGCACGGCGCCCGGCTTGACCGTGGTGAAGCGGAAGCGCCCGTCCTTGTCGGTCGGCACGCGGCCGAAGCCCGTGAATCCCGGATCGACCGGCTTGTCCTGCGGATCGTCGGGATGCGCGTACTTGCCGTGGGCATTGGCCTGCCAGACCTCGAGGAACGCGTCGGGGATCGGCTTGCCGTCGCCGTCCGTCACGGTGCCGCTGATCGCGATGCGCTCGCCCGCGGTCGCGCCCTGGGCGATGTCGCTCGTATGCATCCAGGTCGTGCCCAGCGCGTAGAACGGGCCGACGGTCTGCGACGGGGTCGGGATGTGCTTCATGTCAGCCCACCATCGGCGTGGCGTTGCGGCCGCGCAGCACCATGTCGAACGTGTAGCCGAGCGCGAACTCCGGCTTGGTGCGCTCGATGTCGAACGACGAGATCATGCGGTCGCGCGCCTCGGGGTCGTTCACCGAATTGAAGATCGGATCGAGCGGCAGCAGCGGATCGCCGGGGAAATACATCTGCGTCACCAGCCGGGTCAGGAAGCTGCGCCCGAACACGGAGAAATGCAGATGCGCCGGACGCCAGCCGTTGTAGTGGTTGCGCCACGGATAAGCGCCGGGCTTGATCGTGGTGAATTCGTAACGCCCCTCGGCGTCCGTGATCGCGCGGCCGGCGCCGGTGAAGTTGGGATCGAGCGGCGCGTCGTGCTGATCGGCGTCATGGTGATAGCGTCCAGTGGCATTGCATTGCCACAGCTCGACCAAGGTGTCGGGCACCGGCCGCCCGTCCTCGTCGAGGATCCGGCCACCGACGATCATGCGCTCGCCGATCGGCTCGCCGGCGTGCTGCTTGGTCAGATCGGTGTCGGTCGGGCCGGGCTTCACGTGGCCGAACAGCGGGCCCGTCACCTCGGTCAAGGTGTGGGGCAGCACGATCAACCGCTGCGCCGGCGATCGCCTCACCGTCGACTGATAGGCGGGGTGCAGGTAGTCGGGCTGCGTGCCGGGCGCCGCGCGCTTGTAGCCAACAGGATCGGCCATGGCTGGGTCTCCTCAGATCTTGGCGCGGATGGTTGCAGCCGCGCTCCGCGAGATCAACTCCCTACACCGCGTTTCGGCCGAGCAGCTCGCGCGCGACGATCACGCGCATGATCTCGTTGGTGCCTTCGAGAATCTGATGCACCCGCAAGTCGCGCACCAGCTTCTCGATGCCGAAATCCTTGAGGTAGCCGTAGCCGCCGTGGATCTGCAGCGCCTCGTTGGCGACCTTGAAGCCGGTGTCGGTGACCAGCCGCTTCGCCATGGCGCAGAATTTGGTGGCGTCGGGCGCGCCCTGGTCGAGCTTCCAGGCAGCCTGGTAGAGGAAGATGCGCGACGCCTGCAGCTCGGTCTCCATGTCGGCGAGCTTGAACTGCAGCGCCTGAAAGGCCGACAGCGGTTTGCCGAAGGCGTGGCGCTCCTGCATGTAGGCGAGCGACTTGTCGAGCGCGGCCTGCGCGGCACCGAGCGAGCACGCCGCGATGTTGAGCCGGCCGCCGTCGAGCCCCGCCATCGCGATCTTGAAGCCGATGCCCTCGTCGCCGATCCGGTTGGCGATCGGCACGCGCGCGCCGTCGAAATTGACCAGTGCGGTCGGCTGCGCCTTCCAGCCCATCTTCTTCTCTTGCTTCCCGAAGCTGAGCCCCGGGGCGCCGTCCTCGACGATCAGGGTCGAGATGCCGGACGGTCCCTCGCCGCCGGTGCGGCACATCAGGAGATAGACGTCGGAGACGTCGCCGCCCGAGATGAACGCCTTCGAGCCCGAGACCACGTAGTCGTCGCCGTCGCGCAACGCGCGGGTCTTGAGCGCCGCGGCGTCCGAGCCCGAGCCCGGTTCGGTCAGGCAGTAGCTGGCGACGAGATCCAGGCTCGCCAGCTTGGGCAACCAGCGCGTGCGTTGCGCATCGGAGCCGAAACGGTCGATCATCCAGGCGCACATGTTGTGGATCGACAGGAACGCCGCGATCGACGGGTCGCCGTAGCTCAACGCCTCGAAGATCAGCGCGGCGTCGAGGCGGGTGAGGCCCGAGCCGCCGACGTCGTCGCGCACGTAGATGCCGCCCATGCCGAGCGCGCCCGCCTGTTTGACGACGTCGAGCGGAAAGTGCTCCCGCTCGTCCCAGTCGAGCGCGTGCGGCGACAGCTGCTCGGCGGCGAACCGGCGCGCGCTCTCCTGGATCTGGAGCTGCTCATCGGTGAGCGTGAAATCCATCGTCGGACCTCCGTGCTTCGGGTCTCGAGATGCCTTGCCCTGCAGCACCGGAGCCAGTTTATCATGCCGGCATGTCGTCGACAGAGCGTCTGGCCGAGCTCCTGGCGGAATCGCGGCGCGCGGTGGTGTTCACCGGCGCGGGGATCTCGACCGAGTCGGGCATCCCCGACTTCCGCAGCCCCGGCGGGGTGTGGAGCAAGATGAAGCCGATCTATTTCGACGAGTTCGTCTACGACGAAGCCAAGCGCCGCGAGGCCTGGCAGCGCGCCTTCTCCAACGTCGCCGGCTGGGTGGGCGCCAAGCCGAATGCCGGGCATCTCGCCGTCGCGAAGCTGGTCCAGCGCGGCAAGGTCTCGGCCGTGATCACGCAGAACATCGACAATCTGCACCAGGACTCGGGCGTGCCGCCGACGCAGGTCATCGAGCTGCACGGCAACGCGAGCTATGCGACCTGCCTCAGCTGCGGGCTGCGCCACGAACTCGAGGTCCTGAAGCAGAGCTTCCTCGGGCGCGACGAGATCCCGACTTGCCGGTCGTGCGGCGGGTTGGTCAAGACGGCGACCATCTCATTCGGCCAGCCGATGCCGCCCGGCCCGATGGCGCGCGCCGAGGCGGAGACCTTGGCGTGCGACCTCTTCATCGTGCTGGGCTCGTCCTTGGTGGTATTCCCGGCGGCGGGCTTTCCGCTGCTCGCCAAGCAGAACGGCGCCAAGCTCGCGATCGTCAACCGCGAGCCGACCGAGCAGGATCCCTACGCCGACGTGGTCATCCGCGATGCGATCGGCGAGGTCATGACGGCGGTGGTGCCGCTCGACTAGGCGGGCCGGTTGGCGAAGAGATTCAACAGGCTCGCGGGGCCCTGGTTGGTGAGCGACAGCGAGTTGGTCGCCAGCTGATTCTGTATCTGCTGCGAGTGCAACCGGGCGCTCTCCGCGGGCAGGTTGGCATCGATCAGCGCGCCCAAGCCCTGGGTGAGCGCCCCCGAAACGCTCGTGTTGTATTGGACCTGGTAATGCAGGGTCTGGTTGAGCCCGCCGATCGAGTTCAGCGAGGTCGCCACGTTGTTCAGCTCGGTCAAGAATGTGTTGAGCAGGAACGACCCCGCCGACGTCACCGACGTCGCGCCACCAACCGACAGGTTGGCCACCACGCCACCGACCGTCGACGACTGACCCGACAAGGTCAGCTGGTTGGCCAGCACGTCCTGGACCACGCCGACCGTGCCCGAGGTGCCCACCAGGTTGGTGCCCTGATAGACCGCCGAGCCCAGGTCGCTGCCGATGGTCGAGAGCAGGCCGCTCAGCTGGGTGCCGAGCTGCGCCCGCGTGTCGCTCGAAATGCTCTGGTCCGACAGCCGGGTCAGGATGTCGGCGACCTGCGTCATCAGGTCGGACACCTGGCCGAGCGCGGCGCCAGCGACCGAGAGCAGACCCTGCGCGCCGTTCAACTGGCTGTTGACCGCCGCCACGCCCGCGTTCGCGTTGGAGATCGATTGCGCGATCGCGAAAATCGCCCCGTTGTCGAACGCATCCGCGACATTGTAGCCGGTGCTGACCCGCTTCTCCGTGACGGCGAGGTCCGTCTGCACGTGGTTCAGCGTGTGGAGCGAGACCAACGACGACAGATTGTCGATTCCCGATGTCATTCTGACTCCCCCGTCGCCGACGCTGCGCTGGCGCAGCACGAGGTACTCCAGCCACCATACGTTGCCAGTAATGGCCGTTCATGTCAACAAAAAAGCTTAAATATACCAAGTAATTATATATATAATTAACCTATCGTTGATCTTAATCGCCAGCACGGGGCGCCGTGTCTATACGGTCATCCGCCCGGACGGGCTCCGGCCAATGCGCAATCCAGAGCCCGAGCACGACGCAGGCAAGGCCGGCGAGCAGCCCCGGCGTGACGGGCTCGCCGAGCAGGACCGCGCCGAGCAGCGCCGCGGTCAGCGGGCTCAAGGTCTGGAATGCGCTGGCGCGGGTTGGCGTGTTGTGGCGCAGCGCCCACAACCAGACGAAATAGAAGGCACCGCTGCCCACGCCGATGAACAGCACGGCCGCCCAACCGGCGCCGGTGAAGTGCGGCAGCCGATCGAAGAAGCCTTCGGGGATCGCGAGCAATGCGAGGAAGCCGACCGACGCCAGCATGGCGAACGCGCTGACCCGCAGCACCGGGTATTTCTGCAGGTACGGCCGGTAGAGCACGCTGCAGACGGCGCCGCACGATGCCGCGGCGAACACTGCGAGCTCGCCCAGCCAGGCATGCCCGCCGCTCCCCGGCGCCAGCACGCGTTCGCCGAGCGCCAGCGCGACGCCCGCGATGGTCAAGAGCACGCCCGCGCTCTTCGCCCTGGTCAGACGCTCGTGATCGAGCGCGGCGGCGATCAGCATGGTGAGCAGCGGAAACAGCGCGAAGATCAGCGCGGCGCGCCCGGACGGCACGAAACGCACGCCATAGTTCAGCAACGCGATCAGGACACCGAACTGCACGATGCCGAGCACCGCGATCGGGGCCAGGTCGCGGCGCTCGAAACGCACGCGCGGGGCGAGCAGCGCGACGGGCCCGAGGCAGCATACTCCGATCGCGTAACGGAGCAGCGCGAGCGAGGCCGGCGCCGTCTGGTCGATGACGAAACGGCTCGCGACGATCGAGGCGCCGACCTGCACGCCGGTCGCCGCGGCGGCGACGATCGGCCACGCGCGGCCCGACGGCGCCCTCAGAGCGCGAGCTCCCAGTTCTGGCCGACCAAGTCCTGGCCGAAGCTGTGGTGGCGCTCCTCGGCGACCAGCTCGAAGCCCTCGGCCTGATAGATGCGTCGCGCCGCCGTCAGGATGTCGTTGGTCCACAAGGTGAGCGTGCGGTAGCCCTTGAGGCGCGCGAAGCGGATGCATTCCTGCACCAGGCGCCGGCCGATGCCGAGCCCGCGCGTCGCCGGCTCGACATAGAGCAGACGCAGCTTGGCGACCCGTGCCGATTGCTTGACCAGGAACACCGAGCCCACGATCGCGCCGTCGCGCTCGGCGATCCAGCAGCGTTCGCGCGCCGGATCGAAGCGATTGACGAAGCGCGCGGCGATCTCGGCGACCAGCGCCTCGAAGCTCTCGTCGAAGCCGTACTCCTCGGCGTAGAGCACGCCTTGACGGTGGATCACCCAGCCGATGTCGCCGGGCTGGTGCCCGCGCATCAGGTAGGGCTCGGCCGCCGCCCGCGGCTCACCGAGCAGGTGCTCGATGGTCGCCATGGCGGAGACCAGGCGGCGCTGGTCGGCCGCCGGCAGGCGCTGCAGCATGGCGCCGATCTCGGCCTCGGAGCGCGCGTTGAGCGGCGCGAAGGCGGCGCGTCCGGCCTTGGTCAACACCAACAGGCTCTCGCGCCCGTCCGCCGCCGAGCGGGAGCGCTTGAGCAGGCCGCGCTTGGCGAAGGCGCGCAGGATCCGGCTGAGATAGCCGGGATCGAGCCCGAGCGACTTGGCGAGCTTGGCCGCGGTCAGCCCGTCGCGCTGGGCGAGCTCGTAGAGCACGCGCGCCTCGGTCAGCGGGAACGTGCGGTCGAGCAGACCCTCGCGCAGGACGCCGATCTCGCGCGTATAGAACCGGTTGAAGCGGCGCACGGCTGCGACGCGCTCGGCAGGCTCGGCCATCGGACCATCCTCAGCTGCCCGATCAGGTCCGTGCTAGAATCAATCAAATCGTTGCTTTTAGCAACTATCTGCCACGCGGCCGGGCTGCCGGACGGCGCCGGGGATCAGAAGGGCATGCGTCGCGTGCGCCAACCGCCGATCAGCGAGACCAGGAAGAACACCAGGAACAGCAGGAACAGGACCTTGGCGATCGTCGCGGCCACGCCGGCGACCCCGAAGAATCCGAAGAAACCCGCGACCAGCGCGATCAGCAGAAAGACCAGGGCGTAGTAGAGCATCGGCGTCATCCTCCAACGGCTGGCAGGACAACGGAGATGCGGCGAAGTTGCTGCATCGCCCTGCGACAATCTTGACAAGGCCTACCGCGGCCAAGCTAATCGCCCGACAAACCGACAACCGGAGGGGACGCCATGCTGCGATGCGGAATCATCAAATGCGGCGCGCTCGCATTGGCGCTCGCCGTCGGGATCGCGGGCACCGCCGCGGCGCAGCAGAAGCAGGTCCTCAAAGCTTCCGACGTCCACCCGACCGGTTATCCGACCGTCGAGGCGATCGTCCGCATGGGCAAGAAGCTCGAGCAGGCGACCGGAGGCCGCCTGTCGATCCAGATGTACGCCTCGATGCAGCTCGGCGGCGAGAAGGAGGCGATCGAGCAGGCCCAGGTCGGCGCGCTCCAGCTCGCGCGCGTCAGCGTCGGCACGCTGGGGCCCGTGGTCGACGACCTCAACGTCTTCAACATGCCGTTCCTGTTCCGCAACACCGCGCACATGGAGAAGGTGATCGACGGTGCGATCGGCCAGGAGCTGCTCGACAAGGTGACGAACAACCCCAACACGAAGCTGGTCGCGTTGTGCTGGATGGATGCCGGCGCGCGCAACATGTACGACACCAAGAAGTCGATCAGAAGCATCGACGACCTGAAGGGTCAGAAGATGCGCGTGATGGGCAACCCGATGTTCGTCGACATGATGAACGCGCTCGGCGGCAATGGCGTGCCGATGGGCTACGACCAGGTGTTCAGCGCACTGCAGACCGGCGTGGTCGACGGCGCCGAGAACAACCCGCCCAGCTTCGTGTTCGACAACCACTATCAGGTCGCCAAGCACTACACGA
Source organism: Candidatus Sulfotelmatobacter sp. (assembly GCA_035507915.1). Lineage (GTDB taxonomy): Bacteria > Pseudomonadota > Alphaproteobacteria > Elsterales > Elsteraceae > JACQAI01. Next base: position 624 of record DATJNS010000083.1, on the reverse strand, counting down.
TGACCGAGCATCTGATCGTGCCCGAGATCCTCGTGTTCTCGCGCCGCACCTGGGACGGCCTGTCGGCCGACGACCAGGCCCTGATCAAGAAGCTCGGCCGCGAGGCGCAAGCCGACGAGCGCGTGCTCTGGAACGAATACGAGAAGAAGGCCTTCGACAAGATGACGGAGGCCCACATCGAGGTCGTCCAGATCGCCGACAAGACGCCGTTCCAGAAGGCCGTCAAGCCGGTGTGGGACAAGTACGGCCCGAAATACGCCGACATGATCAAGCGCATCCAAGCCGTGAAGTAACGGACTGCAATAGCGCCACGCTTTTCCGGAGAGCCGCGTCGCGGCGAACGGAGAGGCGTGGCGCGACCTTGTTCATGTTCTGGAACAAGCCCCGCTAACTCCTTCGAGCCCGAGGAACCAATGGCAGCGCTTTACCGGCAGGCGATGGACTGGGCCTACTTCATCTGCGTGGTCCTCGCGGGTGTGGCGCTGGTCCTGATATCCGCGGTGATCCCGTGGGCGGTCTATACCCGCTATGTTCTCAACAGCGCTTCGTCGTGGCCTGAACCGACGGCGGTTCTGCTCACGATCGTGGTGACGTTTTTCGGCGCCGCCGCCTGCTATCGGCTCG
>DATJNS010000082.1:0-6240 GCA_035507915.1 Candidatus Sulfotelmatobacter sp. | reverse complement strand
CCCAGTCGGCGCTCGACGCGATCGACCGCCGCATCCTCAAGCACCTGCAGGCGAACGCCCGCCTGACCAACGTCGAGCTGGCCGAGCAGGTCGGCATCTCGAGCTCGCCGTGCTGGCGGCGCGTGCGCGCGCTCGAGAGCTCGGGCGTGATCATGCGCTACGTCACCCTGATCGATCCGGTGGCGGCCGGGCTGCCGATCAGCGTGTTCATCAATGTCAGCCTGGAAAAGCAGGTCGAGGCGGCGCTGCAGCGCTTCGAGAAGGCGGTGCGCGGCCGCCCCGAGATCCTCGAGTGCTACCTGATGACCGGCGACGCCGACTATCTGCTGCGCGTCGTGATGCCCGACCTCGGCGCCTACGAGCGCTTCCTGCTCGAGCACCTGACGCGCATCCCGGGCGTCGCCAGCATCAAGTCGAGCTTCGCGCTCAAGCAGGTGAAGTACTCGACGGCGCTGCCGTTCGACGACTGAGCCGCCCATGAGCCTCGGCTTCATCCTGGCGGTGCTCGCCGGCACCGTCGCCGCCGCCTTCGTCTCCGGGCTGTCGGGCTTCGCGTTCGGCATGATCGCGCTCAGCGTGTGGGCCTGGACGCTCGACCCGCATCTGTTCTCGCCCCTGATCGTGTTCGGCTCGCTGGTCGCGCAGCTGGTGTCGCTGGGCGCGGTGCGCCGCGGCCTGCAGTGGCGCCTGCTGGCGCCGTTCCTGATCGGCGGCGTGCTCGGCATCCCGCTCGGCGTCGCGTTGCTCGACGCGATCGACCTGCGGCTGTTCCGCCTGGTCACCGGGGCGCTCCTGATCGTCTATTCCGGCGGCACGATGCTGATGCGCGAGCTGCCGCCGGTCAGGCACGGCGGGCGCCTCGCCGACGGGGCGGCCGGGCTGATCGGCGGCGTGATGTGCGGGCTCGCCGGCCTGTCGGGGCCGGTGCCGGTGCTATGGTGCTCGCTACGGCGCTGGGAGCGCGACGTGCAGCGCGCGGTGTTCCAGAGCTTCAACACCGCGATGCAGGCGATCACGCTCGCCACCTATTTCGAGCACGGCATCCTGACCGAGACGATCGGCTGGACGTTCGCCCTGATGTTGCCCGCGATCCTCGTGCCGACCTGGCTGGGCGCCAAGCTCTACGGCCGCATCAGCGAGGCCGCGTTCCGCCGCCTGATCCTGCTGCTGTTGCTCGGCTCCGGCTGCGTGTTGGTCGCCACCAGCGTGCTCGGGTAAACTGCGGCGATGCGGAACGAGCGCGGCAGGGGCGGTCGCCGGCGTCGGATGCTGGGCGCGGCGCTCGGGCTCGGCGCGCTCTGGTCGGGCGCTTGGGCCGCCGAGCCGTTGGTGCCGGGGTCCGGGAATGCCGAGCCCCTGGTGCTGGGGTCCGGGAAGACCGTCGAGCTGCTCTCGGTCGGACCGCTCCAGTCGCCCCAGGGCTGGGTCGCCATGCTGGTGAAATATCGGACCGCCGTGCCCTTGAGCGACCTGCCCGCGCTGCGCGAGGAGGTCGACGAGGTCTGGAACAGCTGCGCGCCCGACCTCGAGCACTCGGCTTATACCAACGCGATCATCAGCGCGAGCGCGGGCGACACCGGCGCGGCGCCCGCGCCGGGCAATGTCTACAATTTCGTCTTCGAGGTGAGGGACGACTCGTGGCGCACGTTCGAGCCGCGGCAGCGCGCGCAGGCCGGGCTCGATCCGGCGTTCGTGCGCGCGTTCGTGCATCGGCTGGACACCGCCTTCGAGCACAACGCCACCAACGCGCTGCTGCTCTACGTCGCCAACGACTGGACCCTGACGATCGCGAGCCCGAACGCGCCGCCGCAAACGCTCGACCGGAAGCAGTTCGCCGCCACGGGCCCGACGACCCTGGCGGCGGCGTGGCGCGGTCACGCCAGCCGCGCGATCGTCGACGTCTCGATCGGCGACGGCGGCACCACCGCGCGCGTCACGAGCACGGAGACCATCGGTTCGGCCGACAAAGACCGCCGCGGCGCGGCGCTGCAGCGCGTGACCGACAGCTTCGCGCTGCGCGGCGACATGATGCTGTGGACCAAGTCCGAGATCGCGGCGCAACCGGACCCCGGTAGCCGCTGATCCGGCCTGCGGATCGGCGTGCGCGGAAAGCGCTTGGGCCACGCGCCGCCTCGCGCCTATATAAACGACAGCAACGCAGACCGATTTGGATGGGGCCGATGTCGACATTGTTCTCGCCGCTGAGCTTGAGGAACCTGACCCTGCCCAACCGGGTCGTGGTGTCGCCGATGTGCCAGTACTCGGCGGTCGACGGCACGGCGACCGACTGGCACATCGCGCATCACGGCGCGCTGGCGATCTCGGGCGCCGGACTCGTCTTCACCGAGGCGACCCACGTGAGCGCGGTCGGCCGCATCACGCCGCGCTGCCTCGGGCTCTATTCCGACGACAACGAGCGCGCGCTGGCGCGCGTCGTCGCGTTCTATCGCGAGCGCGGCGGCAGCCCGCTCGGCATCCAGCTCGCGCACGCCGGGCGCAAGGCCTCGGTCGACATTCCGTGGCAGGGCGGCAAGCCCGTCCCCGCCGCGCAAGGCGGCTGGCCGACCGTCGGCCCGTCGCCGATCGGCTTCGACGATTGGCCGGCGCCGCAGGCGCTCGACGAGGCGGGCTTGAAGCGCGTCAAGGCGGAGTTCGTCGAGGCGACGCGGCGCGCGGCGCGCCTCGGCTTCGACCTGGTCGAGCTGCACGGCGCGCACGGCTACCTGATGAGCGAGTTCCTGTCGCCGCTCGCCAACACGCGGACCGACGGCTACGGCGGCAGCCTCGAGAAACGCATGCGCTTCCCGCTCGAGATCTTCGAGGCGGTGCGCGGCGTCTGGCCGGCCGACAAGCCGCTCGGCATCCGGATCAGCGCCAGCGAGTTCGCCGACGGCGGCTGGTCGATCGACGACGCGATCCAGTTCGTCGCCGCGCTGAAGCGTCTCGGCTGCGACTTCGTCGACGTGTCGGGCGGCGGCGTGGTCGCGCACCAGAAGATCCCGCTCGGGCCGGGCTATCAGGTGCCGTTCGCCGAAAAGATCCGGCGCGCCACCGGCATGACGACGATGGCGGTCGGCATGATCACCGATCCGAAGCAGGCCGAGGCGATCCTCGCCGCCGGCCAGGCCGACCTGATCGCGCTCGGTCGCGCCTTCCTGCGCAACCCGCGCTGGGTGTGGGACGCCGCCGACATCCTCGGCGGCGAGGCGTTCTGCCCGCCCCAATACCTGCGCGCCCGCACCACCCCCCTGCCCGTCCGCGCGTGATCCCACCCGCTGTCATTGCGAGGAGCGCCAGCGACGAAGCAATCCAGCGGACCGTGCCGCGGGAGGCCCCCTGGATTGCTTCGCTTCGCTCGCAATGACATCATAAGAACCTGAATTTTCGAGGATCGCGGCCATGGCGAACCACACCATCGAGACGATCGCCGAGCTCGAGGCGATCTACGGCTTCCCCTCCGGGCCGGCCGTGATCAAGGAGCTCGAGCACATCTCCGACCACTACCGGCGCTTCATCGAGGTGTCGCCGTTCGTCGTGCTGGCGACCGCGGGGCCCGACGGCGACGGGCTCGACTGCTCGCCGCGCGGCGATCCCGCCGGGTTCGTGCGCGTGGTCGACAAGAAGACCGTGATGATCCCCGACCGGCGCGGCAACAACCGCGTCGATTCGCTGCGCAACATCGTCGAGGACGGCCGCGTCGCGCTCCTGTTCCTGATCCCCGGCATCGGCGCGACCCTGCGGATCAACGGCCGCGCGGTCCTGTCGACCGATCCCGACCTGCTCGCGTCGTTCACGATGGAGGGCAAGCTGCCGCGCTCCGTCATCGTGGTGACCGCCGACCGCGTCTACACGCAATGCCCGAAGGCGCTGGTGCGCTCCGACCTCTGGAACCCCGAGAAGCACGTGCCGAAATCGGCGCTGCCGTCGAGCGGCGAGATCATGCAGGCGATCTCCAAGGGCGAGATCGACGGCAAGCAGTACGACGCCGCCTATCCGGCGCGGCTCAAGGAGACCATCTACTAGTCGTCGGCCACAGGTCAGCGAGCGCGCCATGGACACCCCTCTGGTCAGCGAGCTCCGGTCGTTCGACACCGAGCTCACGACGATCCGCCGCGACATCCACAAGCATCCCGAGACCGCCTTCGAGGAGGTGCGCACCGCCGACCTGGTCGCCGCCAAGCTGGCGTCGTGGGGCATCGAGATCCATCGCGGGCTCGCCAAGACCGGCGTGGTCGCCACCATCAAGGGCAAGCGCCCGGGCCAGCGCGCGATCGCGCTGCGCGCCGACATGGACGCGCTGCACCTGCAGGAGAAGAACGAGTTCGAGCACCGCTCGGTGGTCGACGGCAAGATGCACGCCTGCGGCCACGACGGCCACACCACCATGCTGCTCGGCGCCGCGCGCCGGCTCGCCGCCCAGCCGGATTTCGCCGGCACCGTGCATCTGATCTTCCAGCCCGCCGAGGAAGGCCTCGGCGGCGCGCGCGTGATGATCGAGGAAGGCCTGTTCGACAAGTTCCCGGTCGACGCGGTCTACGGCATGCACAACATGCCGGGCCTGCCGGTCGGCAAGTTCGCGATCCGGCCCGGCCCCATGATGGCGGCGTCCGACAGCTGGACCTTGACCTTCAAGGGCACCGGCGGCCACGGCTCGGCGCCCGAGCGCGGCACCGATCCGACCTACCCGGCGGCCCAGATGGTGCTCGCCGTGCAGGGCATCGTCGGGCGCAACGTGCCGCCGCGCGACACCGCGGTGCTCTCGGTCGGCCACATCCACGGCGGCAGCTTCGGCTCGCCCAACGTGATCCCGTCCGAGGTGATGGTGCGCGGCACGTCGCGCAGCTACCGGCCGGCGGTGCGCGACATCCTGGAGCGCCGGCTGGGCGAGGTCGGCGCCGCGCTCGCCGCCGCGCAGGGCTGCACCGCCGACTACTACTACCAGCGGCGCTATCCGCCGCTGGTCAACACGCCGGAGCAGACCGAGCTCGCCATGCGGACCGCGGCGCGCGTCGTCGGCGAGGCCAACGTCGACGGTAATACGCCGCCGCGCACCGGCGCCGAGGACTTCGCCTTCATGCTCGAGAAGAAGCCGGGCGCCTACATCATGATCGGCAACGGCGGCGACGACACCGGCGCCGGCGACTGCGCCTACGTGCACACGCCGCGCTACGACTTCAACGACAAGATCCTGGCGCTCGGCGCCGCCTACTGGGTCGAGCTGGTCGCCTCCGAGCTCGGCGTCGACTGACGGAAGCCGTCATCCTCGGCCTTGTGCCGAGGATCCACGTCTCTGGCGCTGTCACGCGCAAGGGAAGGCGTGGATGCTCGGACGAGCCCGAGCATGACGTCACCCGCCCATTCCGCCGAACGTCTTCAGGTACTTCATGCCGGTGTCGCACATCACGGTGACGACGGTGGCGCCGGACCCGAGCGCGTCGGCGAGGCGCAGCGCGGCGATCACGTTGGCGCCGGTCGAGGTGCCGGCGAACAGGCCCTCCTCGCGCGCGAGCCTGAGCGCCATCGCGACGGCGTCCCCGGTCGAGACGCGCTCGATCCGATCGGCGAGGCCGGCCTGCCACAGCGGCACCACGAAACCGGCGCCGATGCCGTCGATCTTGTGGCCGCCCGGCGGGCCGCCCGACAGCACCGCGGATTCCGCCGGCTCGACCGCGACGCAGCGGATCCGCGCATCGCGGCGGCGCAAGCCCTCGCCGATGCCGCGCAACGACGCCGCCGTGCCGACGCTCTGCACGAAGCCGTCGATGCGCCCATCGGTCTGGCGCCAGATCTCCTCGGCCATCGCGTGATAGGCGACGAGCTGGTCGCGGTTGTTCAGCTGGTCGGTCCAGAACGATCGCTTTTCCGCGGCGATCACGCGCGCCGCCTCGACCATGTCGCGCGTCAGTTTCTCGGTCATGCGCCCGGCGTCGCTGTGGACGATATGCAGGCGCGCGCCCAACAACCGCATGTGATCGAGCTTCTCCTGCGCGAAGGCATCCGACGTCACGATGTCGAGCGGATAGCGCCGTACCGCGCACACCAGCGACAGCGACACGCCCGTGCTGCCGCCCGTGTACTCGACCACCGAGCCGCCGGGCCCGAGCCTTCCGTCGGCCTCGGCCGCCGCGATCATGGCGAGCGCCATGCGGTCCTTCATGCTGCCGGTCGGGTTCTCGCTCTCGAGCTTGAGGAGGATGCGCGCGCCGTTCGCGGGCACGATGCGGCGCAGCGGCAGCAGGG
>DATJNS010000081.1:0-7062 GCA_035507915.1 Candidatus Sulfotelmatobacter sp. | reverse complement strand
GCTGCTCGAGCTGCCCTTCTACCTGATCGAGCTCGGTCTCGGCCGGACGGTCGCGCCGACCTGGCCCAATCTGCTGGCGCTCGCCTATGTCGGCGTGTTCCCCGCCGCGCTGGCGCTGCACTTCTGGAACCGCGCGGTCGATGCGCTGGGCGCCAACCGGGTCAGCGTGTTCATCCACCTGATGCCGGTGGTCGGCACCCTGCTCGCGGTCGGCTTTCTGGGCGAGCATTTCGGCGCGCACCACGCGATCGGCATCGTGCTGATCTTCGCCGGCGTCTATCTCGCCGGGGTGCGCCGCCGCGCCGCCTAGCCGATCGATCGGCGATCAATCGCCTTGCGGCGGCGGCAGCAGCTCGAGCGGCTTGCCGACCCGCGGCGGTGTCTCGGGTGCCGCGGCCTGCGGCGTCTCGGATGCCGTCGCCGGCGCGCTTGCTCCCGCCGGGCCCGCGATCTGTCCCGCGGCCGGATCCGGGGCCGAGGTCGACGCCGTGGGCACGTCGGCCGGCTCGATGGCGAAGGACAGGCCGCCGTCGACGCCGGTGATCAGGCCGGTCTGGCCCGACGCGACGACCAGGCCCGACTCGCTGCCGGCGACCTGCGCGGCGCCCTCGAGCACCGTCACCTTGGTGGGCAGGTCGCCGCCGCCGGCCTCGATCACGTACCGGCCGGCCAGCATCACACGCACCGCGCCGCGCGGCGTGTCGATCTGGTAGGTCGCGCCGCCGGCGACCCCCGGCACGCGCAGGTCGAGTGCGCCCTGGACCAGACGCAGCTCGGCGTCGGTGGCGCTCAGCGAGGCGAGCTCGAGCTGGGTCTTCTCGCGCAGCTCGACTGCGGCGCCGCCGAGCGCGAGCCGCGCGCTGCCGCCCGGCTGGGTCCACAGCCCCTCGCCCGTGGCGAGCGCGCGCTCGGCCACCGCGGCCAGCCACTGACTCTGCCCGCTGCCGTGGACTGAAACGGTACCCGACAACCCGGCGATCCGGCCGGCGCCGTCGATCGCGCCGGCGGCGTTGGGCGCGTCCGGCGGTGGTGTGTCGGACGTCGCGGTGTCGGATTTCTGGGCATCCGACTTCTGGGCATCGGGATTCTGCACATCCGATTTCTGCGCATCGGGCTGGGGCGTGTCGGCCAGCGGCGGGACGGCAGCCGGCTCCGCGCTCGGCATCGCGCCTGGCGCAGCCGGCGTGGCGTTCGGCGTTTCGGTCGCCGATGGGGCGCCGGGTTCGGGGCTCGGTCCGGCCTTGGGCTCGGCGTTGGGTTGGGGATTGGACTCGACTGTCGGGTCGGCCGCGAAGGCCGGGCACGCCACCATGAGGAGGCATGCGACGGCCGAGGCCGTGCGGGCGGACGCCCGCGACCGGCCGCGTGACCCAGGCACCACGGTCATGAAAAACCTCCGACGAGAAACCCAGTATGCGCCCGAGGGGTTAACGCCGCGGTGGCGCACGGGTTAAACGCCCGCCATGTCTGGAACAAAATTGTGTCAACTCGATGGCCCGCGCGCCGTTGACGCGCCGCCGCGCGCGGCGTGAGATGGCGCCCATGACGAGCCCGCCACCCACGGTGACGGACAACGCGGCCGGCGAGCGCTACGAGCTCGCGGTCGACGGCCAGATCGTGTTCGCGCGCTACCGGTGCGACGGCGCGACGCTGGCGATCCGCCACGTCGAGGCGCCGCCCGCGCTGCGCGGCACCGGCGCGGCGAGCGCGCTGATGGACGGCATCATGGCGATCGCGCGGCGCGACGGGCTCCGCGTCACGCCATTATGCAGCTATGCGGCGTGGTGGCTCGAGCGCCACCCCGAGCATCGCGACCTGCTCGCGTGAGCCTGACACCAGCGGTGTGAGCCTCACACCAGCGGGTTCATCACGTTCTTCTTGAAAGCCGGGCGCTCGGTCAGCCGGCCGTACCACGCCTCGAAGTTCGGATGGCGGTCGCGCGCGACCGGCAGGGTGAACCAGCGATAGGCCATGATGCCCATCGGGATGTCGCCGATGGTCAGCTGGTCGCCGGCGACGAATTTCCGGTTCGCCAGCGCCTTGTCGACGGTGATCCACAGCTCGTTCAGCTTCTTGGCGGCGGCCTCGATCGCCGTCATGTCGCGGTCCTCCGGCTTGGTGCGCACCAGGCCCCAGAAGATCGTCGTGCTCGGCGGCGCGAGCGTCGTGAGCTGCCAGTCCATCCAGCGCTCGGCGTCGGCGCGCACGCGCAGGTCGGTCGGCCACAGGCCGCCGGCGCCGAACTTGGCGGCGAGATAGCGCACGCAGCTGTTCGACTCCCACAGGAACCAGCCGTCCTCCTCGAGCGTCGGCACTAGCCCGTTGGGATTGATCGCGAGATAGGCCGGCTCCTTGTTGCGGCCGAACGGCCCCCCGATGTCGACGCGCTCGTGCGCCACGCCGAGCTCGTCGATGCACCACATGACCTTCTGTACGTTGCTCGAGGTCAGCCGTCCCCACACCTTGATCATGCGCTCATTCTCCCGTTGGGCCCGCGGCCCGGCATGGCGTCGAAGCTTGCGGCAGTCCGCGCGTCGGAATCAACGGCGGCTATGGCTCCTTGGCGTCCATCAGCACGAACAGGATGCGACACGGCACCGTGCCGCGGTTGACCCAACCGTGGTTGGTCGCCTGCTGGACGATCGTGTCGCCGGGCTTCAGGTGCACCGACGTCGTGTCGAGCATCAGGTCGACCTCGCCCGACAACACGATGGCGTAGTCGACGCTGCGCGTGCGGTGCATCAGCGGATGCGTCACCGGCACGCCGCGCTTGGGCGCCTTGTCGCCGACCCGCGCCTGCAGCAGGTCGGGCGGCATCTTCGCCTCGGTCGCGGCGTCGAGCGGCGGGAACTCGACGATGCGGAACTTGGTGCCGTTGTCCGGCGGCGAGATGCCGATCGGCCTCGGCACCGTGTCGCGCTCGAACGAGAAGCCCGCCGGATACGCGTCGGTGATCCACAGATTGACCGAGTTGATGCCGAACGGTCCGGGCTCGAGCGCGAGCCGGCTGTCGAACTGCACGACCGCCCGGTCCTGGGCGTCGAGCCCGGTGACGACGCGCCGGATGTCGCTCATGGCTGCCTCCTGTTCCCGCTCGCGCGGCGGTCCGCCTTCCCGGCGGCTGCGCGACGGCGTATCGTCGGGGACCGCGACCCCGACGGCAAGTGAGCGCGCGACCGATGTTCTCGAAACTCAAAGCGGCCTTGGGCCTGGGCGGCGGCGGGGCGGCGTCCGCCGAGGTCAGCGCGGAAGCCGTCGAGTACAAGGGCTACCGCATCAAGCCGGCGCCCTATCGCGCCAACAACCAGTTCCAGACCGCCGGCGTGATCGAGAAGGACTTTCCCGACGGCGTGAAGCAGCACCGCTTCATCCGCGCCGAGACCCATCCGAGCGCCGACGACGCGGTCGCCTTCGCGGTCACCAAGGGCAAGCAGATCGTCGACCAGCAGGGCGACCGGATGTTCGAGTAGCGGGCCCGCGCTACGCCGGCTCGAGCCCCAGGCCGCGCAAGATCGGCGCGACGGTCTCGGAGGTCAGGAACGCGACCAGCGCCGCGGCGGCGTCGGGTTGCGCGACCGCGACGGGGCGCGCCGCCGCGTAGACGATCTCGGTCTGCAGCGCATCCGGCAGCGGCCCGACATAGTCGATGCCGGGGATCGGCAGGAGCTCGGCGACCTGCTGGATGCCGATCTCGGCTGCGCCGCTCGCCACCACGCTGCCGACGCGCTGGCCGGGCTCGGGCGTCACCGCCTTCGCCTTGATCTCGTCGGCGATGCCGAGACGCTCGAGCAGGCTCATGAGATAGACGCCGCTCGGCCCGCGGCTGATGCCGACCGAGCGCGCGGCGCGCAGCGCCGCCTTGAAGGCGTCAGGTGTCGCGATGTCGGGCTTGGGCGCGCCGGTGCGCACCGCGACGCCGACCCGCGAGCGCACGAGATCGACCCGGCTGCCGGCGACCAACCTGCCGTCGGCGATCAGCGTCGCGATGGTCTCGGGTGTCGCGATCACGAGGTCGGCCGGCATGCCCTCGCGGATCTTCACCGGCAGCACCGCCCCGGAGAAGAAACCGAGCGCGACCGTGCGGCCGTGCGCCTGCTCGAAGCGCGGCACGAGCGCCTCCAGGGCCTCGCGCATCGCGGTCGAGCTTACGACGGCAAGTGCCGGCGCGCTCACCCGCCGCCGATCTTGGGCAGGAGGCAGATCTCGCTGTCGGCGCCGAGGGTCGCCTGATAGGCGTCCTGATAGATCTCGCCGTCGATCGCGATCGCCATGCTTTCCTCGACCTGCTTGCCGAGGCCGGGGAAGCGCCGGTCGAGCTCGAGGATCAGCCGGCGCACCGTGGTCGCCTCCACCTCGAGCTCGGTCAGGTCGCCCAGATACGGACGACACGCCGAGCCCGTGATGGTGACGCGCGGCATCTCGATGCCGCGCGCGCTACTTCGCGTCGATCGCGGCGCGCAGCTTGGGCGGCGACATCGGCAGATCCGGCATGCGGATGCCGATGGCGTCGCGGATCGCGTTGGCGACCGCGGCCATCGGCGGCACGATCGGCACCTCGCCGACGCCCTTGGCGCCGTACGGATGGCGCGGGTTGGGCACCTCGACCATGACGGCCTCGATCATCGGCATGTCGGACGCGACCGGCACGCGATAGTCGAGGAAGCCCGGGTTCTCGAGCTTGCCGTCGCGGTCGTAGACGTACTCCTCGTTGAGCGCCCAACCGACGCCCTGCGTCACGCCGCCCTGGATCTGGCCCTCGACGTAGCTCGGATGGATGGCGCGGCCGACGTCCTGCACCGCGGTGTAGCGCAGGATCTTGACGTGGCCGGTCTCCGGATCGACCTCGACGTCGCAGATGTGCGTGGCGAAGCCGGGACCGGCGCCCTGCGCGTTGATCGACGCCTTGGCGCCGATCGGCCCGCCGGTCTTGGCGGACTTGATGGCGATGTCGCCGATCGACAGCGGCTCGAACTTGCCGGCGTTGTCGCCGGCCGGGTGCGCCGCGCCGTCCTGCCAGGTCACCGCCTCGGGGCTGATGTCCCAGATCTGCGCGGCGCGCTTCTTCAGCTCCTCGACCACGCCCTCGGTCGCCTGCACGACCGCCATGCCGGTCGCGAAGGTGACGCGGCTGCCGCCGGTCATGAACGAGTAGCCGATCGAGGCGGTGTCCGCGATGGTCGGGCGCACGTGCTCGACCGGGATGCCGAGCACCTCGGCGGCCATGATGGCCTGCGAGGCGCGCGTGCCGCCGATGTCGGGGTTGCCCGTGGTGACCACGACCGAGCCGTCCTCGTTGACGTGGCACGCCGCCGACGACTCGCCGCCGATGTTGAACCAGAAGCCCGAGGCGACGCCGCGGCCCTGGTTCTTGCCCAGCTTGGTCTTGTAGTGCGGGTGGTTCTTGGCCGCCTCGACGGTCTCGAGATAGCCGATGTTCTGCAGGGTCGGGCCGTAGGCCGCCTTGGTGCCGTTCTTGGCGGCGTTCTTCTCGCGCAGCGCCAGCGGATCCATCTTGAGCTTGCGCGCGAGCTCGTCGACCAGGCTCTCGACCGCGAACGACGAGATCGGCGCGCCGGGCGCGCGGTAGGCCGCGACCTTGGGCCGGTTGCTGACGACGTCGTAGCCGACGATCGAGACGTTCGCGATGTCGTACATCGCGAACGCGCACATGCAGCCGGGACCGATCGGCGAGCCGGCGAACGCGCCCGCCTGATACTTGAGCTCCGCCTGGGCGGCCGTGATCTTGCCGTCCTTGGTGGCGCCGATCTTGACCGTCATGGCCGAGCCCGAGGTCGGTCCGGTGGCGCGGAACACCTCCTCGCGGTTCATCACCATCTTGACCGGGCGGCCCGACTTCTTCGACAGCGCGAGCGCGACCGGCTCGAGATAGACCAGCGTCTTGCCGCCGAACCCGCCGCCGATCTCGGCCGGCGTCACGCGGATGTCGGCGACCTCCATGCCGAGCAGCTTGGCGCAGTAGGCCCGCACCATGAACTGGCCTTGGCTCGAGGTCCACACCGTGGCCTGGCCGTCGCCGGCGACCGCCGCGACGCAGGCGTGCGGCTCGATGTAGGCCTGGTGCACCGGCTTGGTGGTGTAGCGGCCCTCGACGACGATTTCGGCCTGCTTGAAGCCGGCGGCGACGTCGCCCAGCGCGAAGCTGACGCGCTTGGCGACGTTCGACGGCTTGGTCGCCTTGGGCTCGACGCCCTGGGTGAGCATGTCGTCGTGCAGCAGCGGCGCGTTGGGCGCCATTGCGGCCTCGACGTCGATCACGTGCGGCAGGATCTCGTACTCGACCACGATCAGGTCGAGCGCCGCCTCGGCGACCGAGGGCGAGATCGCGGCCACCGCGGCGACCGCGTGGCCCTCGTAGAGCGCCTTGCCGCGCGCCATGCAGTTGCGCGACAGGTCGCGGAAGTTCATCGGGCCCTCGCCGACGAACGCTTCCTCGGACTTGATGTCGGGAAAGTCCTCGGCGGTCACCACGGCCTTCACGCCGGCCAACGCGCGCGCCTTCGATGTGTCGATCGACTTGATGCGCGCGTGCGCGTGCGGGCTGCGCTTGACCCGGCCGAACAGCATGCCGGGCAGCGAGAAGTCGGCGCCGAACGCGGCGCGGCCCGTCACCTTGTCGGCGCCGTCGGGGCGGATCGGCCGCGTGCCGACGACCTTCTGATCTTCCTTGCGGATGTACGTCATCGACGGGCTCCTCGCATCTCGGCGGCGGCGTCCTGCACGGCGCGGACGATCTTGTCGTAGCCGGTGCAGCGGCACAGATTGCCGGCCAGCCAGTAGCGGATGTCGGTCTCGCTCGGGTTTGGGTCGCGGTCGAGCAGCGCCTTGGCCGCCACCAGGAAGCCCGGCGTGCAGAAGCCGCATTGCAGCGCCGCGTGCTCGAGGAACTTCTGCTGCAGCGGGTGCAGCTTCTCGCCGGTGGCGATGCCCTCGATGGTCGTCACCGTGCGGCCCTCGGCCTCGACCGCCAGGGTCAGGCACGAGCACACCAGCGCGCCGTCGAGGATCACGCTGCACGCGCCGCAGTCGCCCGAGCTGCAGCCT
>DATJNS010000080.1:0-3091 GCA_035507915.1 Candidatus Sulfotelmatobacter sp. | reverse complement strand
AATACAAGGCGATGGTGAAGCGGATCGTGCCGGTTTTCGGTCTGCCGATCACCAGCCGAACGATCGACACCTGGGCCCGCCTGTTGATCGACCAGAAGATGCTGCACGCCGCCAAGACGCGCTCGGAGGTGATCGCAGCGACCGGGCAAGAAAGCTTTGCCTGCGCCAACTAGATCCCGGACGTTCCCGTCGGCACGGCGGCCATATCCATGAGATCGGTCGACATCACCGTGCGGGAATTGGCGGTGAGCTTCGGACAGGGGCGCAATGCTCTGTCCGGCGTCGATCTGGGCGTGCTCGAAGGCGAGTTCTTCGCCCTCATCGGCGCCAGCGGCTGCGGCAAGACCACGCTGCTCAACGTGATCGCCGGGCTGGTGCCCGCCGCCGGCGGCACGGTGACGATCCGCGACCGACCACCGTCCGCCGGACGCAGCGACATCTGCTACATCCTGGCGCGCGACGCGCTGCTGCCGTGGCGCACGGTGATGGGCAACGTCGCCTACGGGCTCGAGCTGTCCGGCGTCGGGCGCGCCGAGCGCGAGCGCCGCGCGATGGAATATGTCGAGAAGGTCGGCCTGCAGAGCTATCGGGACTTCTATCCGTCCAAGCTGTCCCAAGGCATGCGGCAGCGGGTTTCGTTGGCGCGCGCCTTTGCCGTCGGGCGCGACATCTATCTGATGGACGAGCCGTTCAGCGCGCTCGACTCGCAGACCAAGCTGATGTTGCACGACCAGCTGCTGGGCTTGTGGGACAGCAGCCGTGCGACCGTCGTGTTCGTGACCCACGACATCGGCGAGGCCCTCACCTTGGCCGATCGCGTCGTCGTGATGTCGAAGCGGGGAACCGGCGTCGTCGAGGAGATCCCGGTCGATCTGGCGCGACCGCGCTCGGCCGAGGCCCTGCAGGCGGACGCGCGCTATCACGAGCTCTACCGCCGGACCTGGACGTCCCTGAAGGCGAGCACGGCATGACCGACCCCGTGGGCTCGGAGGCGGATCTCGGCACGGCGACCCGAGCGTCGGGCGATGGTTCGGCCACGATCGCGCTGGCGCGCGTCGCGTTCCTCGTCGCCATCCTGGCGATGTGGCAGGGCGCCGCCGCCGTCGGGCTGGTCGATCCGGCGTTCGTGTCGACGCCCGCCGCCATCGCGCGATCCTTGTGGCGCCTGTGCGCGGACGGCGATCTGGCGCCCAATCTCGGTACGACCTTGCTCGAGATCATGATCGCGTTCGCCGCGTCGGTGGTCTTCGGCATCGCGTCGGCCGTCGTGCTCGATCGCAACGACTGGCTCAACCGGATCGTCTCGCCCTTCCTGACGGCGTTCAACAGCATGCCGCGGATCGCGCTCGGCCCGCTCTTCATCCTGTGGTTCGGCATCGGCATTGCGTCGAAGGTCGTGCTCGCCTTCTCGCTCGGCTATTTCATCATGCTGCTCAGCACGCTGGGCGGCTTGAAGAACGTCGACCGCGATCTGCTGCTGATGTCGCGCCTGTTCGGCGCCTCCGAGCTGCGCCTGTTCCGCCACGTGCGGCTGCCGTGGGCGCTGCCCGGCATCTTCGCCGGCCTCCGGCTGACCTTGATCTACTGCAGCGCCGGCGCGGTGATCGGCGAGATGATCGCCGCCACCAGCGGCCTCGGCCTGCTGGTGCAGAGCTTCAGCGGCCGGTTCGACGTCGCCGGCGTGATGGCGCTCATCCTCGTCGTCGCCGTCATGGTCATGATCTTGACGTCGCTGATGGATTTCAGCGAGCGACGCCTGCTGGCCTGGAGCAAGGGCAGCACCGACGTTCCGGGGCCGCGCTGAGACGGACGATCAGCCGAGCTTGCGGCCCTTGCGCGCGATGAACTCGGGGAAAGCCTGCTCGGCCTTGGCGCCGCGCATCACGTTGATCGAGTAGTCGCGCTCGTTGGTCCACTGCGCCTCGAGATCGCGCCCCATGTCGCGCAGCAGCAGTTCCTTGACGCCCTTCACGGCGCCCTTGTGGTTGTTCGCGATGGTCGCCGCGAGCTCCATCGTCTTGGCGCGCAGCTCGGCGCTCGGCACCAGGTGGTTGAGCAGGCCGATGCGATAGGCCTCCTCGGCGCCGACGATGCGCGCCGAGAACAGCAGCTCCTTGGCCATCGGCCAGCCGACCTGGTTGGGCAGGGTCCAGGTGCTGTTGATGCGCCCGTAGGCCGCGGCGAGGAAGCGGAACTGGCTGCGCTCGCAGCCGATGCGCATGTCGAGCGACGACGCCAGCACCGCGGCGCCGCCGAAGGCGAGCCCGTTCATCATGCCGATGGTCGGCTTGACCGACGCGCTGATCTCGTAGCTGGCGCGGCCGCGCACCAGGCTGCGCGCGTCGAGCTCCTCCTGGTTGTAGCGGCGGTCATCCTCGCGCTGCTCGTGGATGTCGCCGCCGGCCGAGAAGGCGCGCTCGCCCGCGCCCGTGATCACGATGCAGCCGACCGCGTCGTCGGCGTCGGCCGCCTTGACGGCGTCGTGCAGCTCCATGGTGAGACGATGGTTCATCGGGTTGAGCTGCTCGGGGCGGTTCATCGTCAGGATCGCGACGCCGCGCTCGTGCTCGACCAAGACGTGCTCGTAGGCCATGGGCTCCTCTCCATCAGATCGTCATTGCGAGCGCAGCGAAGCAATCCAGGAGCCGTGCCGGTTGCACTACCCCTGGATTGCTTCGTCGCTGCGCTCCTCGCAATGACGGATTGAGTGGTGCTGCGCCGGCGGAAACGCTACCGCGCGGCGCGCATCTCGGCGGCGGCGTCCTGCACGGCGCGGACGATCTTGTCGTAGCCGGTGCAGCGGCACAGATTGCCGGCCAGCCAGTAGCGGATGTCGGTCTCGCTCGGGTTCGGATCGCGGTCGAGCAGCGCCTTGGCCGCCACCAGGAAGCCCGGCGTGCAGAAGCCGCATTGCAGCGCGGCGTGCTCGAGGAACTTCTGCTGCAGCGGATGCAGCTTCTCGCCGGTGGCGATGCCCTCGATGGTCGTCACCGTGCGGCCCTCGGCCTCGACCGCCAGGGTCAGGCACGAGCACACCAGCGCGCCGTCGAGGATCACGCTGCACGCGCCGCAGTCGCCCGAGCTGCAGCCT
>DATJNS010000079.1:0-25925 GCA_035507915.1 Candidatus Sulfotelmatobacter sp. | reverse complement strand
GTCGTTCACGGTCACGTCGTTCTGAAAGTCGACGAAGCGCTTGGCGCGCCGGCCGCGCGGCAGCGGCATGATCCAGAGCTTGTGGGGCGACGCGGCGCCCTCGGCATCGACCGGCGGCACGGCGGGGGCGGCGCCGTCGCCGAACCCGGCCTGGTGCGCCGCCTGCGCGCCCGCGGCCGCGCCGTCGGCCAGCGCGTCGGCGAGCGCGAGCCGCCCGGCGCACGCACCGGCGCTGCGCGCCGCCGCCAGCGTCTCGGCGGGCACGAACGCGCCGAGCTTGGGATCCTCGACCAGCCGCCCGCGCATCTGCGAGTGCAGGTGGACCGTCGGGCTCCAGCCGCCCGACATCAACACGAGGTCGCAATCGATGTGCGCCGAGCTGCCGCGCGTCGGCTGGCCCGCTTCATCGATCGCCATCACCTCGATCCCGGCGACCGCGCGGCGGCCGCTGACCCGCACGATCGCGCGGCCGCCCAGGCACGCGATGCCGCCATCCACGACGCGCGACACCGCGTCGTCGGGCCGCGCGCGCACGTCGATCACCGCGGCGATCTCGATGCCGGCGCGGTGCAGGTCGCGCGCCGCCACGTAGGCGCCATCGTTGTTGGTGAACACCACGGCGCGGCGCCCCGGCAGCGCGGCGTGGCGGTTGACGTAATGCTGGGCCGACGCCGCCAGCATCACGCCGGGCCGGTCGTTGTCGGCGAACGCGAGCGGCCGCTCGAGCGCGCCCGCGGCAAGCACGACCTGGCGCGCGCGCACCAGCCACAGGCGCTGGCGCGGCCGATGAGCGGCCTCGTGATCGGCGACGTGCTCGACGACGCCGACCAGATTCTGGTCGTAGAGGCCGAACGCGGTCGCCCGGGTCAACACCGTGACGTCGGGACGCGCGGTCAGCGCGGCCGTGGTCGCGGCGACCCAGTCGAGCGCGGGCCGGCCGTCGATGGCGGCGCGCTCGGCGCGCAGCCGGCCGCCGAGCTCGAGATTCTCGTCGACCAGAAGGACGCGCGCGCCGGTGCGCGCGGCGGCGTCCGCGGCGGCGAGGCCGGCCGGTCCGCCGCCGACCACCAGCACGTCGACGTGCGCATGGCGGTGCTCGTAGTGATCCGGATCGGGCAGACGCGGCGCCCGGCCGAGGCCCGCGGCCTTGCGGATGAAGCGCTCGTAGGTCATCCACCACGACTCGGGCTTGAGGAACGTCTTGTAGTAGAAGCCCGCGGGCAGCAGCGGCGCGAACAGCCCGGCGACCGCGCCGACATCGTGCGCCAGGGTGGGCCAGCGGTTCTGGCTCGCGGCGACCAGGCCGTCGACCAGCGGCACCTGGGTCGCGCGCGTGTTGGGCTCGGTGTGCGCGCCGACCGCGAGCTGCACCAGCGCGTTCGGTTCCTCGACGCCGGCCGCGACGATGCCGCGCGGCCGATGATACTTGAAGCTGCGCCCGACCAGCCGCACGCCGTTGGCGATCAGCGCCGAGGCCAGCGTGTCGCCCGGATGGCCCTCGAAGCGCGTGCCGTCGAACGTGAAGCCGAGGCTGCGCGTGCGGTCGATGACACCGCCGGTCGCGGCGCGGAATGGCTGCGTCACGGCGCCCCCGACCCGACCGGTTTGGTGTCGAGGATCGCGTGGGTCGCGGTGTCGCGCGTCACGCGCAGCCAGCGCCGGCAGCCGGCGGCGTGATACCACAGCTCGGCGTGCGGCCCCTTCGGGTTGTCGCGCTGGTAGATGTAGGCGTACCACGCCGCCGCGTCGGCGCGCGCCGGATCGGGTCGCGCCACCGTGGCATCGCCGCCATAGGCGAACTCGGTCTCGTCGCGCGCGCCGCAATGCGGGCAGGCGATCAGCAGCACGGCCGACCTCGCGTCTGGCGCCCTTGCCTCATTGCGCCCACGGGATCGCGCCGGCGCCTTTGTCGTCGATCAGACGGCCTTCGGCGAAGCGCTCGAGGGTGAAGTCGGCATTGAGCGGATGGGGCTGGTCGCGCGCGATCGTGTGGGCGAACACCCAGCCCGAGCCGGGTGTCGCCTTGAACCCGCCATAGCACCAGCCGCCGTCGAGATAGAGCCCGTCGATCGGCAGCTTGGCGATGATCGGGCTGCCGTCCATCGTCATGTCCATCACGCCGCCCCACGTGCGCAACAGGCGCAAGCGCGAGAAGCTCGGAAACAGCATCAGGCAGGCCTCGACGACGTGCTCGATGATGCGCAGCCCGCCGCGCTGCGCATACGAGTTGAAGCCGTCGAGATCGCCCCCCATCACCAGCTCGCCCTTGTCGGACTGGCTGACGTAGAAGTGGATCGCGCCCGACGTCACCACGGTGTCGAGCACCGGCTTGAGGGGCTCGGAGACCATCGCTTGCAGCACGTGGCTCTCGATCGGCAGGCGCAAGCCCGCCATCGCGGCGAGCATGCCCGAGTGCCCGGCGACGCAGATGCCGATCTTCTTGGCGGCGATCGCGCCACGCGTCGTCTCGACGCCGACGACGCGGCCGCCCGCGCGCGTGATGCCGGTGACCTCGCAGTTCTGGATGATGTCGACGCCGCGCGCGTCGGCCGCGCGCGCGTAGCCCCAGGCGACCGCGTCGTGGCGCGCCGTGCCGCCGCGCGGCTGCATCAGGCCGCCGACGATCGGATAGCGCGCGTCGCCCGAGCAGTCGAGCAGCGGCACCGCGCGTGCGATCTCGTCGCGGCTCATCAGCACGGCATCGATGCCGTTGAGCCGCATCGCGTTGCCCCGGCGCTGGAAGGCGTCGAGCTCGGCCGGCGAATGGGCGAGATTGAGCACGCCGCGCTGGCTGAACATGACGTTGTAGTTGAGCTCGGCCGACAACCCCTCCCACAGCTTGAGGGAGAACTCGTAGAGGTGCGCGTTGGGCTCGAGCAGGTAGTTCGAGCGCACGATCGTGGTGTTGCGCCCGGTGTTGCCGCCGCCGAGCCAGCCGCGCTCGAGCACCGCGACGTTGGTGATGCCGTGCTCGCGCGCGAGGTAGTAGGCGGTCGCCAGGCCATGGCCGCCGCCGCCGACGATGACGACGTCGTAGGCCGGCTTGGGATCGGGGCTGCGCCACGCCTCGGGCCATCGCGCGTGATCGCTCAGCGCGTTGCGCGCCAAGCTGACGATCGAATAGCGCATCGGCTAGCCGGCCGCGCGCGCGAGCCGCTCGCGTCCTTCGATCATGTCGTCCAGGCTGCCGAACGCGTTCATGTAGTGTCCGGCGAAGCCGAGCGCGTCGAGCCGGCGGAACAGCCCGGGAAAATCGAAATCGCCGGCGCCCGGCTTGAGGTGCTCCTCCTTGCCGTTGCGCCAGCAATCGGCGAGCCGCACCTCGTCGCAGCGCTTGATGTCGAGCGCGGCGAGGAAGCCCTCGACGCCCTCGGGCACCAGATGCGCGTGGTTGGCGGTGAACGCCCAACGCAGGCGCGGCGAAGCGAGCCGGTCGAAGTACCAGCGCGTCTCCTCGACGTTGTGCGCCAAGTAGTGGACCTCGGCGTCGTCCGGCTCGCGGTTGAGGTTCTCGAGCAGCAGATCGACGCCGAGCCGCTCGGCGCGGTCACCAAGCCGCTTCAGCCGCTCGAGCCCGGCTTGCATGCGGAGCGCGACGTCGGAGCTGAAGTGATAGCCGGCGTGCACCACCATCCATTCGCCGCCGAGCCGCTGGCAGGCCTCGAGATGGCCGACGAGATAGCGGTCGACGCCCTCGCTGACGTGCGGCGCGAGCTCGGCGACGTTGACCGCCGACGCCGTGTGCACGCCGAGGTGGATGCCGCCGCGCTCGCAGACGGCGCGGATCGCGCGGATGCGCTCGGGGGTCAGGCTGTCGATGGCGTTGGGCGCGGCGTCGATCTTGACGTCGACGTAACGGATCTGATGGGCGACCGCGGCGGCCAAGCCGTCCTCGATGCGGACGCGCTGGCCGAGATCGACGCCGATTCGCTCCCGCAAGCTCACGCCCGTCCTCCCCACGCCGCCCGAGTATGGCGCGGGGCGGCGCGCCGGTCCAATCGCCGCAAATCGTACGGCCGCCGGGGATGCCCCCGAGCGTCACCGGCGTATCACGGCCAAGACACGACCGACGCGTCCGAGTCGAGAGGTAAGGTTATGTCGACAACGAGGCACCGCCTGCCGTCCGCCGCTGCGTTGCGCGTTGCACTCCACGACCAGCTACAGGAGCTTCCCGCGCGCTTGGCGCGGCTGCGCGACCCCCGGTTGATCAATCCGGCCTACGTGTTCGCCGCCGGCCTGGGTGTCCTGGTACCGATCTGGTTGATTTTCCTCAACCACTGAGCCGCGCCGGATCGAGCGGGCTCAACCGACGGGGATCGAAGGGTGTGAGATCGACGGTGCGCGCCGCGCCGTCGAGAATCAGCTCGGCCATCGCCTCACCGGTCGCCGGGCCGTTGAGCATGCCCCAGACATTGTGGCCGGTCGCGACATAGACCCCCGGGACGCCGGGCACGGCGCCGATCAGCGGCAAGCCGTCCTCGGTGACCGGCCGGAAGCAGGCCTGGCGCGCCACGATCGGCGCGGCGCCGAGCACCGGCGACAGCCGCCGGCACATCGCCTCGAGGCGTGCATGGGCGCCGGGTTCCGGCGCAACCGCCGCCGGATCGACCGGCAGTGGCCCCAGAGCGGAGATCGCGCAGACGAAGGTGGTGCCGTCGGCGCGCGGAAACATCTCGGGCGTCAAAATCTCACCGCCGGCTTCCTGATACTCCAGGAACAGCGCCTCGGGCGGGATCGCCGCGCCGGTGGCGAGCACGAGGCTGTGTCCCTTGTATCCGAATACCGCAGGCATCGGCAGCCAGCGCGCCGCGACGACCGACCACGGTCCCATGGCGATGACGACCGCGTCCCCGGCGACGACGTCGCCATCGGCGAGCGCGACCCCACGCACCGGCGCGGCGTCGGCATCGCGCACCAGTCCCACGACCGTGCCGATGCGCAGCACGGCACCCTGCGCCTCGGCGGCGCGCATCAGGCCGGTCGTGAAGGCGCGCGGCTCGACCAGCGCCGTGGTGTCGGGCGAGCCGAGCCGCCCCGTCACCGCGACGCCTTCGCCGAGCCACGTTCGTCCCGCCGGCCCACGCGCGTCGGTCTCGACCGCGTAGCCGCCGTAAGTGGCGAGCCGCCGGTAGCCCCAATCATCGCCGATGTCGCGCGCCAGCGCGGCGTGCAGCGCGAAGCTGCGCCGCGCCAACGCGTCGAGCGGGCTGCCGCGGCACCAGTCGAGCGCGAGGAAGCCACCCGACTTGCCCGATGCCGCGCCAGCGACCGCGTGGCGCTCGACGACGATCGGTCGCGCGCCGCGCCGGGCGAGGAAATAGGCGATCGCGGCGCCGATCACGCCGCCGCCGCAGATCACCACCCGCTTGCCGGACGCCGGCGCGCCCATCAGATCCGCCCCTCCGCGACCGCGTGGCAGGCGACCCGCGCGCCGTCGGCCGCCACCAGCGGCACCGGCCGCTCGGTCCGGCAGCGCGCGTCGGCGTGCGGACAGCGCGGATGGAAGGCGCAGCCCGACGGCGGATCGATCGGGTTGGGCACCTCGCCCGCCACCGGCGCGCGGGCGGCACCCGTCAGGCTCAGGTCGGGCACGGTGTCGAGCAGCAGCCGGGTGTAGGGATGGCGCGGCCGCGCGAACAAGGTGCGCGCCGGCGCATGCTCGACGATCGCGCCCAGATACATCACGCCGACCTCGTCCGACATGTGGGCGACCACCGCCAAATTGTGGCTGATGAAGAGATAGGTGAGCCCGAGCCGGCGCTGCAGGTCCTTCATCAGGTTGAGGATCTGGGCCTGCACCGAGACGTCGAGCGCCGAGGTCGGCTCGTCGCAGATCAGGAACTCGGGCGCGCTCGCGAGCGCGCGCGCGATCGAGATGCGCTGGCGCTGACCGCCCGAGAACTCGTGCGGGAACTTGTCGCCGTCGGCCGGCGCGAGACCGACCTGGCGCAGCAGCTCGTCGACGCGCTGGCGCAGCGCGCGACGGCCGGCGATCAGGCCGTGCGCGCGGATCGGCTCGGCGACGATCGCGGCGACCCGCCAGCGCGGATTGAGGCTGGCGTAGGGATCCTGGAAGATCATCTGCATGCGCCGGCGCAGCACCTGCTTGTCGGCGGGCGGGAGACGCACGAAATCCCTGCCCTCGAACTCGACGGTGCCGCGGGTCGGCGCGTGCAGCCCGACGATCAGGCGCGCCACCGTCGATTTGCCGCTGCCCGACTCGCCGACCAGGCTGAAGGTGCGCCCGCGCGCGATCTCGAAGTCGACGCCGTCGACGGCGCGCAGGAATTGGCGCGGCACACGCTCGATCACGCGGTTGAGCCACGGCCGCGACACGTCGAAGCTGCGCGCGAGGTCGCGCACGCGCAGCAGCGGCGCGGCGTCAGCCACGACCGGTCTCCGGCGCGTGCAGCCAGCACGCGGCGCGCGAGGCGCCGACCGCGATCAGCTCGGGGCGCTCGACGCGACAGCGCTCGAGGACGCGCGGGCAGCGCGGGTTGAAGGCGCAGCCGCGCGGAATCTCGGTCAGGCGCGGCATCGTGCCCTCGATCTGCACGAGCCGCTCGCCGGTCTCGCCGATGCGCGGGATCGAGCCCATCAGGCCGATCGTGTAGGGATGGTGCGGGCGCAGGATCACGTCGGCCACCGCGCCGATCTCGACGATCCGCCCGGCGTACATCACGGCGACCCGGTCCGCGGTCTCGGCGATCACGCCCATGTCGTGGGTGATCAGCATCACGGCGGTGTCGTGCGTGCGGCACAGCCGCTTCAGGAGCGCGATGATCTGCGCCTGGATCGAGACGTCGAGCGCGGTGGTCGGCTCGTCGGCGATGATCAGGCGCGGGTTGGCGGCGAGCGCGAGCGCGATCACGACGCGCTGGCGCATGCCGCCGGAGAACTGGTGCGGATAGTGGTCGAAGCGCCGTTCGGCCGCCGGGATGCCGACCTCGCGGAACAGCTCGCCGGCGCGCCGGCGCGCCGCGGCCCCGCTCATGTCGAGATGGGCCTCGATCGTCTCGACCAGCTGACGGCCGACCGTATAGAGCGGGTTGAGGCTGGTCAGCGGATCCTGGAACACGGCACCGATCTTGGCGCCGCGGATGCGCCGCATCGCCTCGGGCGGCAGATCGTCGATGCGCTGGCCGTCGAGCCGGATGCGCCCCGCGGCGATGCGGCCGGGCGGTTCGAGCAGGCCGATGATGGCGGCGCCGGTCAGCGACTTGCCGGCGCCCGACTCGCCGACCACGCCCAGCACCTCGCCGGGCGCAAGCGCGAAGCTGACGTCGTCGACCGCGACCAGGTCGCCGCGTCGCGTCGCGAACTCGACGCGCAGACCGTCGACCTCGAGCAGCGGCGGCCGATCGGCGGCGGTCATCGGAGCTTCGGGTTGAGCGCGTCGCGCAGCCAGTCGCCCAGCAGGTTGACGGCCAGCACCAGGACGACCAGCGCGGCGCCCGGAAACAGCGTGATCCACCACTCGCCGGAGAACAGGAACGCGTTGCCGATGCGGACCAGGGTGCCGAGCGACGGCTGGGTCGGCGGCACGCCGACGCCGAGGAACGACAAGGTCGCCTCGGTGATGATCGCGAGCGCCAGATGGATGGTGGCGATCACGAGCACCGGGCCGGTCACGTTCGGCAGCACGTGGCGCAGCATGATGTGCAGCGGGCGGATGCCGATCACGCGCGCCGCCTGCACGTACTCCTTCGACTTCTCGACCAAGGTCGAGCCGCGCACCGTGCGCGCGTACTGCACCCATCCCGAGACGCCGATCGCCAGGATCAGCACGGGCACGGCGAGCTCGTCGTGCAGCGCGCGCGGAATCGCGGCGCGCGCCACGCCGTCGATCAGCAGCGCGATCAGGATCGCGGGAAAGCTGAGCTGCACGTCGGCCAGCCGCATGATCACGGCGTCGGTGCGCCCGCCGACATAGCCCGAGACCAGACCCAGGCCGACGCCGAGCACGAGCGCGAAGCCGACCGAGCCGACGCCGACCAGCAGCGACAGGCGCGCGCCGTACATGATGGTCGACAGCACGTCGCGCCCCTGGTCGTCGGTACCCAGCAGATAGGCCGGATTGCCGTGCGCGTCCCACACCGGCGGCGTCAGCCCGTCGAGCAGGTCGACGCTCGCCAGATCGAACGGGTCGTGCGGCGCGAGCCACGGCGCGAACAGCGCACCCGCGAAGCACACCAGCGTCACGACGGCGGCCGCGACGGTGACCGGCGAGCGCCGGAAGCTGTAGGCGAGGTCGCTGTCCCAGGCGGCCGCCAGGCGCGCCTGAAGGCGAACCGTCGGCGCGCCATCCGCGCCGCGCTCAGCCATGACCGGCGGCGACCGCGCGGTCGGCGCGCAGACGCGGATCGACCAGGTAGTAGAGCAGGTCGACGATCAGGTTGATGACCACGAAGAAGAACGCGATCAGCACCAGATAGGCCGCCATCACCGGGACGTCGGCGAAGTTGACCGCCTGGATGAACATCAGGCCCATGCCGGGCCACTGGAACACCGTCTCGGTGATGATCGCGAAGGCGATCACCGAGCCGAGCTGCAGGCCCGTGACCGTGATCACCGGCACGAGCGTGTTCTTGAGCGCGTGGCCGAAATGGATGACGCGGTCGGGCAGGCCGCGCGCGCGCGCGAACTTGATGTAGTCGGTGCGCATCACCTCGAGCATCTCCGAGCGCACCAGCCGCATGATCAGGGTCATCTGGAACAGCCCGAGCGTGATCGCCGGCAGGATCAGGGACTTGAGCCCGCTCGCGGTCAGGAAGCCGGTGCGCCACCAGCCGAGCGCGACCGTCGCGCCGCGGCCGAACGACGGCAGATGCGGCAACCACGGCAGATTCCACACCGAGAACACCAGGATGAGGAGGATGCCGATCAGGAAGGTCGGCAGCGACACGCCGATCAGCGAGACGGTCAGGAACAAATGCGAGAGCCAGCTGTCACGATGGAGGCCCGTGTAGACGCCCATCGGCACGCCGACCGCGAGCGCGAGCAGCGCCGCCGTCAGGCTGAGCTCGAGGGTGGCGGGCAGCCGCTCGAGGATGAGCTGGCCGACCGGCTGGCCGAGCTGGTAGCTGATGCCGAAATCGCCGTGCACGGCGCGCCAGGCGAAGCGCGCGAACTGCACCGGGAAGGGGTCGTCGAGGCCGAGCTCGTGACGCATCGCCGCGCGCTGCTCGGCCGTGGTCTCCGGGCCCACCATGCCGGTGACCGGATCGCCGACGTAATTGAACAGCGCGAACGCCACGAAACCGACCGCCAGCATCACGAGCACGGACTGCGCGAGCCGCCGCAGGACGAAGGCGATCATGCGATCGACCCGGGCTCAACCCAGGCGGTTGACCGCGAAGGCGCCGCCCTTGATCACGGCCTTGAGGTGCGCGCCCTCGGTGCCGAGCAGCGCCAGGTTCTTGAGCGGATCGCCGTCGATCACGATCAGGTCGGCGAGCGCGTCGGGCGCGACCACGCCGAGCTCGCCGGCGCGGCCGAGGATCTCGGCGTTGACCGTGGTCGCGCCGGCGATCACCTCGGACGGCGACAGCACCTCGCCCTTGATCACGAACTCGCCGCCCTGGTGGACGTGCATCTCGCCCAACAGGTCGCTGCCGTGGCCGATGCGCACGCCGTGGCGCTTGCAGATCTCGAGGCTCTTGAGGCCGGCATCGGCGACCCGGCCGAGCTTGGCGAGGCTGTCCTCGGGGAACTTGAGCTCGCGGCCGAAGCGGCCGAGCGCCTCGTAGGTGACCAGGGTCGGCACGACGAAGGCCTGATGGCGGGCGACCAGGCGCGCCGCCTCGTCGTCGATCAGGTTGCCGTGCTCGATCGTGCGCACGCCGCACTGCACGGCGCGGCTGATCGACTTGGGCGTATAGGCGTGCGCCATCACGTAGGTGTTCCAGGCCTGCGCCTCCTCGACGATCGCGGTGATCTCCTCGAGCGAGTATTGCGTGGCGTCGATCGGATCGGTCGGCGAGGCGATGCCGCCCGAGGCCATGATCTTGATCTGGTCGGCGCCCTTGCGCAGCTCGTCGCGCGCCGCGCGCCGGACCTCGGTCACGCCGTCGGCGATGCGCCCCAGCCCCGCGCGCAGGGTGCAGCACGGGCAGGCGTCGACCGCGACCGTGGGCGCGCGCAGATCGGCGTGGCCGCCGGTCTGGCTCAGCGCCAGGCCCGCGATGAAAAGTCGCGGCCCGTTGATGATGCCGAGGCGCACCGCCTCCTTGAGGCCCCAGTCGGCGCCGCCGGCGTCGCGCACGGTCGTGAAGCCGCGGCGCAGCATCGCCTCGAGCAGCTTGCCGGCGTGCGCGCCGACGTAGGTCATCGGCAGGCGCTCGAGCCGGCTGAGGTCGGCCACCAGCGCCATGGCGTGGACGTGGCAGTCGATCAGGCCCGGCATCAGGGTCTTGCCGGCGAGATCGATCACCGGGACGTCGCCGCTCCCCGGGCCGGCCTTGAGCGGCCGGTCGGCGACCTCGGCGATGCGCTCGCCGTCGATCCGCACATGCATGCCG
The DNA here is from genome assembly GCA_035507915.1 of Candidatus Sulfotelmatobacter sp. Lineage (GTDB taxonomy): Bacteria > Pseudomonadota > Alphaproteobacteria > Elsterales > Elsteraceae > JACQAI01. Next base: position 15,405 of record DATJNS010000079.1, on the reverse strand, counting down.
TCGCGCCGGCCGGCGGTCTCGAGGATGCTCGCGTTCGCCAGGATCATCGCGCCCACCGCCCATCCCCTCCGATTCCGGCGCCGAGCCGGCGCCGGGCGCCGCCCGCGCCCCTCGATCCTACGGGTTTTCCCTTACACACCAAGGGCGTCGTTCCCAGCTATGATCTTGCCCCCGGTCCGTCCGGACCCTGTATAGTTCGGCCCTGCCAATCCCCAGGAGGCCCCAGCCATGGCGTTCGTCGGCAACTCCGCCGCCAGCCGCGACATTGCCTACGCGATCCACCCCTACACCAACCTCAAGGCGCACGAGACCGAGGGGCCGCTGGTGATCACCCGCGGCGAGGGCGTGTTCATCTACGACGATACGGGCAAGCAGTATCTCGAGGGGCTGGCCGGGCTGTGGTGCGCGTCGCTCGGCTTCTCGGAGCCGCGGCTCGCCGAGGCGGCGTACGCGCAGATGAAGAAGCTGCCCTACTACCACATCTTCGCGTCGAAGGCGCACGACGTCGGCATCGATCTCGCCGAGAAGCTCGTCAAGCTCGCGCCGGTGCCGATGTCGAAGGTGTTCTTCGCCAACTCGGGATCGGAGGCCAACGACTCGGTCGTCAAGCTGGTGTGGTACTACAGCAACGCGCTGGGCCGGCCGAACAAGAAGAAGATCATCTCGCGCATCAAGGCCTACCACGGCGTCACGGTGGCGAGCGCGAGCCTGACCGGACTGCCGAACAACCATCGCGACTTCGACCTGCCGATCGCCAACATCCTGCACGCCGACTGCCCGCACTACTACCGGTTCCAGCAGGACGGCGAGAGCGAGGAGGCGTTCGCGACGCGCCTCGCCGACAATCTCGACAAGCTGATCCTGACCGAAGGGCCGGACACCGTCGCGGCGATGATCGCCGAGCCCGTGATGGGTGCCGGCGGCGTGATCGTGCCGCCCAAGACCTATTTCGAGAAGATCCAGAAGGTGCTCAAGAAGCACGACGTGCTCTTGATCGCCGACGAGGTGATCTGCGGCTTCGGGCGCACCGGCAACATGTTCGGCACCGAGACCTTCGGCCTCAAGCCCGACATGATGGTGGTCGCCAAGGCGCTGTCGTCGGCCTACCTGCCGATCTCCGCCGTGATGATCAACGAGAAGATCTACAAGGCGCTGGTCACCGAGTCGGAGAAGATCGGCACGTTCGGCCACGGCTTCACCTACAGCGGCCATCCGGTGCCGTCGGCGGTCGCGCTCGAGACCCTCAAGATCTACGAGGAGCGCGACATCATCGGCCACGTGCGCCGGGTCATGGGGCCCATGCAGGAGGGCCTCAAGCGTTTCGCCGATCATCCGCTGGTCGGCGAGGTGCGCGGCGTCGGCCTGATCGGCGCGATCGAGCTGGTCGCCGACAAGAAGACCCGCAAGCCGTTCGACCCCAAGCTCGGCGTCGGCCCCTACCTCGCCAAGCGCGCCCAGGAGCACGGCGTGATCCTGCGCGCGCTGGTCGACTCGATCGGCTTCTGCCCGCCGCTGATCATCTCCGAGCAGGAGATCGACATGATGTTGACGCGCTTCGGCCGCGCACTCGACGACACCCAGGCCTGGCTGCGCGAGCGCGGGCTCGCGGCCGCCTGAGCCCCAACCGGAAGACGACGATGGATTACGAGAGCTTCTTCGCCCGGTCGATCGACTCGCTCAAGGCCGAGGGCCGCTACCGCGTGTTCGCCAACCTGGAGCGCCAGGTCGGCAATTTCCCGCGCGCGACCTTCCGCGGCCCGAACGGTCCGCGCACGGTCACGGTGTGGTGCTCGAACGACTATCTCGGCATGGGCCAGCACCCGACGGTGCGCGCGGCCATGCACGACATGATCGAGCGCGTCGGCACCGGCGCCGGCGGCACGCGCAACATCTCCGGCACCTGTCACGTCCACGTCGAGCTCGAGGCCCTGCTGGCCAAGCTGCACGGCCGCGAGGCCGCGCTGACCTTCACGTCGGGCTACGCGGCCAACCAGGCGACCCTGTCGACGCTCGGCGGCCGCATGCCCGGCTGCGTGATCTTCTCGGACGCCGCCAACCACGCTTCGATGATCGAGGGCATCCGGCACAGCCGCGCGCCGCGGGTGATCTTCCGCCACAACGACCCGGCCGACCTCGAGGCGAAGCTGCGCGAGCACGCCGAAGCCCCCGCCAAGCTGATCGCCTTCGAGTCGGTCTATTCGATGGACGGCGACATCGCACCGATCGCCACGATGTGCGACCTCGCGGAGCGCTACGGCGCCATGACCTATCTCGACGAAGTGCACGCGGTCGGCATGTACGGTCCGACCGGCGCCGGCGTTGCCGAGCGCGACGGCGTCGGCCACCGCCTGACCGTGATCCAGGGTACGCTCGCCAAGGCGTTCGGCGTGGTCGGCGGCTACATCGCCGGCTCGACCGCGATGATCGATTTCGTGCGCAGCAACGCGCCCGGCTTCATCTTCTCGACCTCGCTGCCGCCCGTGATCGCCGCCGGCGCGGTGGCGAGCATCCGCCACCTGATGACGTCGGGCGAGGAACGCCGCCAGCACCAGGCGCGCGTCGCCGCGGTCAAGGCCCGCCTGGAACGCGCACGCATCCCGGTGCTCGCGAACCCGAGCCACATCGTGCCCGTCATGGTGGGCGACGCCGCGACGGCCAAGCAGGCGAGCGACGAGCTGATGCAGCGGCACGACATCTACGTGCAGCCGATCAACTATCCGACCGTGGCGCGCGGCACCGAGCGCCTGCGCATCACGCCCTCGCCGCTGCACGACGACGCGATGATCGAACGTCTCGCCGAGGCGCTCGACGACGTCTGGCAGCGCCTGCAGCTCCGGCGCGTCGTCGAGACGGTCGCCGCGTGAACGCGATGTACCGCGACAAGACGCTCCTGCCGACCCAGGCGATCCGGCTGGCCGTGCTGGGCAGCCTCGGCAACGGCACGCGCCACTACGGCGACCTCGCCGCCGAGACGCGCCGCTTCACCGGTGCGCTGGTCGGTCCGTCGCTCGACCTGCTCGGCACCTCGATCGAGCTCCTGCGCTTCGAGGGCCTGATCGAGCCGGTCGCCGGCGAGGGCATGGCGGACAACGCCGAGCTCAGGCTCACCGAGGCCGGGCGCGCCGCGCTGCACGACCTCTTGAGCGCGCCCTTGCGCGCGCCGCTCAACGACGTCGGCCGGCTGACCTTGGTCCTCAAGCTGCGCTTCCTGCATCACCTGCCGCCGGCCGAGCGGGCCGCCCAGGCCGAGCTGATGATCGAGACCGCCGAGGGCGAGGTCGCGCGGCTCGAGGATCTGCGCCAGCGCGCCGACGCCGAGCCCGGCCTGCTCGGCGCCTGGCTCGACCTCGAGATCGCCCAGGCGCGCGCGCGGCTCGCCTGGTTCGAGGCGCTCAAGCCGTCGCTCGCCGGGGCCGCGGAGTAGCGGCCGCCTAGTACAAGTGCTGGCCGCCGGTGACGAAGATCTCGGTGCCGGTGACGTAGCCCGCTTCGGACGAGCACAGGTAGAAGATCGCCGACGCGACGTCCTCGGGCTGGCCCAGGCGGTGCAGCGGGATGCGCGGGATCAGGACCTCGGTCTCGGGCGACAGCATGGCGGTCTCGATCTCGCCCGGCGCGATCGCGTTGACGCGCACGCCGATCTCGGCGAACTCGACCGCCATCTCGCGGGTGAGCGCCGACAGGGCCGCCTTCGACGTCGAGTAGGCCGAGCCGGCGAACGGGTGCACCGCATGGCCGGCGATCGACGTCACGTTGACGATCGCGCCCTTGGCCTTGGCGAGCGGCTGCACGAGCCCGCGCGCCAGGATCAGGGGCGCGAAGAAATTCAGCTCGAAGACCTCGCGCCAGCCGGCGAGATCGCCGTTGAGGCAGCCGAGCCGCTCCTTGAACGGTGTCTTCGGGCTGACGCCGGCGTTGTTGACCAGCGCGTGCAGCGGGCCGCCGTCGAGCGCCGCCATTGCCGCCTCGACGAAGTGCGTCAGGCTCGCCGGATCGCCGAGATCGGCCATGATGTGGTGCGACCAGGCGGGATCGCGCCGGCACTCCGCCGGCACGTCCTCGCGCGAGCAGGTGATCACCCGCCAGCCCGCCTCGCCGAAGCGCTTGACGGTGGCGTGGCCGATGCCGCGGCTGGCGCCGGTCAGGAGGAGCGTGTTGCGGCCAGGCATCGCGATCACCCCGCTTTCGCGCGCGCGAACGCCGGCCCATGCGGCGCCTCGCTCGTCGGATCCTGGTGGATCAGCACCTCGGCGCCGGGAAACGCCGCCTGGATGTCGTGCTCGACCACATGCGCGATCGCGTTGGCGTCGCGCAGCCGCATGCCGCCGTCGAGCTCGAGATGCAGCTGCACGAAGATCTTCTGCCCGGCGCTGCGCGTGCGCATGTCGTGCACGCCGATGACCTGCGGATGCGCCTCGCACAAGGCGCGGATGCGCGCGCGGTCGACGTCCGACAGCTCGTGGTCCATCAGGACGTGGAACGAGCTGAGCGCGATGCGCCACGCGCCGAACAGCACGCCGGCGCCGATCACCAGCGACAGCACCGGATCGAAGCGCTGCCAGCCGAGCCACGGCCCGACCACCAGCGCGAGGATCACGCCGCCGTTGAGCAGGAGGTCGCCGAGATAGTGCAGCGCGTCGGCCGACACGGCGAGCGACTTGGTGCGCCGGACCACGAACGACTGAAAGCGCACCAGCGCGGCGGTGACGGCCAGCGCCACCAGCGACACCACGATGCCGACGCCGGTATTGACCACCGGCACCGGATCGATCAGGCGGCGCCCGGCCTCGGCGAACAGAAACACCGCGGCGCCGCCGATGAACACCGCCTGGCCGAGCCCGGCGAGCGGCTCGGCCTTGCCGTGGCCGAAGCGATGCTCGCGGTCGGCGGGCTGCAGCGCGTGGCGCACCGCCAGCGCGTTGACAAGCGCGGCGGCAACGTCGAGCAGCGAATCGATCAAGCTGGACAGCATCGCGACCGAATCGGTGGCGATGTAGGCGACCAGCTTGGCCGCCGTCAGCGCGAGACCGACCGCGAGCGACGCGCCGGTCGCCCAGCGCATCAACCGGGCGCCCGTCTCGGGATGCGTCGCCGCCGCGGTCATGACGGGCGTGTCATGGATAGAGCCATTCGGTCGTCCAGCCGTCGCCGGCGCGGGTGTAGAGCAGCCGCTCGTGCAGCCGAAAGGGCATGTCGCGCCAGAACTCGATGCGTTGCGGGGCCAGGCGGAAGCCCGACCAGTTGGGCGGCCGCGGCACCCTCCCCTCGGCGTATTGCGCCTTGATCGCGGCGACCCGGCGCTCCAGCACGGCGCGCGCCGGCAGCGGGCGCGATTGCAGCGACGCCCAGGCGCCGACCTGGCTGCCGTAGGCGCGCGACGCGAAATAGGTGTCGGCCTCGGCGTCGGCCACCGGGGCGATCGAGCCCTCGACGCGGACCTGGCGGCGCAAGGTTTTCCAGTGGAAGCACATGGCGGCGTGCGGATTGGCCTTCAGCTCGCGCGACTTGCGGCTGTCGAGGTTGGTGTAGAACACGAACCCGGCGTGGTCGACGCCCTTGAGCAGGAGCACGCGCGCCGACGGCTGGCCGTCGGGGGCCGCGGTCGCCAGGGTCATGGCCTCCGGCTCGCCCGGCTCGGCCTGCTGCGCCTCGGCGAACCAGGCGGCGAAATGCTCGATGGGGTCGGCGATCGGCTCCGGCATCGCGCGGTCCTGGCTCGTGGTCACAGCAGTCGGCAGGGTCGTTGCCCGAGCTTAAGCCCTCTCGGCCGCGTCCACTAGCTGGGCACGACCGGCGGGATTTCCATGGCCCGCGGCGCAGGGCTCGGTTGTCCGGGATGGCGGGCCGGTTCCCGCGGCGCGGGCGGCGGCGACGCCCGTGGTCACGCCAGGCCGCGCCGTGCGTTTGCCGTGCGGTAGGTCTCGCGGTTCCCTGCGACTAGCGGTAATGTGCGCGCCATGTTCTACGTCAATCGGCCGACCGGGCCCCGGACGCCCCGTCGCATGACACGCGGCACACCCTGACGATGCCGGATCCTTACGAGCTCCTGGGCGTGAGCCGGGGCGCCAGCGCCGACGACATCAAGCAGGCCTACCGCAAGCTCGCCAAGCAGTTGCACCCGGACCTGCACCCGGGTGACGCCGGGGTCGAGCGGCGCTTCAAGGACGTCTCGTCGGCCTACGACCTGTTGTCCGACCCGAAGAAGCGCAGCCGCTACGACCGCGGCGAGATCGACGGCAACGGCAGCGAGCGCCCGGGCGGGCGGTTCTATCGCGGCTTCTCCGAGCGGGCGGGCCGCGGCGCGGCGGGCGCCGGCGCCGGCTTCGGCAATGTCGACGCCGACGACATCTTCGAGATGTTCACCTCGCAGACCCGGCGCGGCGCCGGCAAGCGGCGCGGCGTCGACGTCTCCTATTCGCTGTCGGTCGACTTCATCGCCGCGGCGCTCGGCACGCGGCGCCGCTTGACCCTGCCCGATCAGCGCACGCTCGACGTCCTGATCCCGCCCGGCACCGCGGAGGGAACCCAGCTCCGGCTCAAGGGCCAGGGGCAGGCCGGCCTCGGCGGCGGCCCGGCGGGCGACGCCTTCGTCGAGATCCAGGTCGAGCCCCACGCCTTCTTCCAGCGCAAGGACTTCGACATCCATCTCGAGATTCCGGTGACCTTGCAGGAAGCGGCGCTGGGCTCGACCATCACGGTGCCGACGATCGACGGCAAGGTCGTGGTCAAAATTCCGCGCGGCTCCAACAGCGGTACCGTGCTGCGGCTGAAGAGCCGAGGCGTGCCGCGCGGCAAGGGCGGCGACCGCGGCGACCAGTACGTCAAGCTCACCGTGCTGCTGCCCGAGCGGGTCGACAACGAGCTCGTGCAGTTCCTCGAGAAGTGGGGGCCGACCCACCCCTACAACGTGCGCGCCAAGCTCGGGCTGGAGGATTAGAGGCCCGCGCGCATTAGGTTTCGACCGTTCGCGCCAATCCGGCTAGTATGGCGCGGACTTTCCCAGGCGATATCGACGAAGGCCGCCCAAGACTCCCGCGGCGCGCTGCGGAGACGAGGATCATGTCGGGAATGAGCGAGGAAGCAGGCGACACGTTCGTGCCGGCCGCCGGCCCCCTGATGGCCGGCAAGCGCGGCCTCGTCATGGGCGTGGCGAACAAGCGCTCGATCGCCTGGGGCATCGCCAAGGCGCTCGCCGAGCACGGCGCCGAGATCGCCTTCACGTTCCAGGGCGAGGCGCTGGAGAAGCGCGTGCGGCCACTCGCCGACAGCCTCGGCGCGCGGCTGGTGATGGACTGCGACGTCGCCGACGAGGCCTCGGTCGAGCGGGTGTTCGCCGAGCTGAAGGCGAGCTGGGGCAAGTTCGACTTCCTGCTGCACGCGATCGCGTACTCCGACAAGGAGGAGCTCAAGGGCAAGTACCTCGACACCACGCGGTCGAACTTCCAGCGCACGCTCGACATCTCCTGCTTCTCCTTCACCGCGCTGTGCCGCCACGCCGTGCCCCTGATGCCCGACGGCGGCAGCCTGCTCACGCTGACCTACTACGGCGCCGAGCGCGTGATGCCGCACTACAACGTCATGGGCGTCGCCAAGGCCGCGCTCGAGGCGAGCGTGCGCTATCTCGCGGTCGATCTCGGCGGCCAGAACATCCGGGTCAACGCGCTGTCGGCCGGCCCGATGCGCACGCTCGCGTCCTCGGCGATCGGCGACTTCCCCTATATCCTGAAGTGGAACCAGTACAACTCGCCGCTCAAGCGCAACGTCACGATCGAGGACGTCGGCGGCGCCGGATTGTATCTCCTCAGTCCGCTGTCGGCCGGCGTCACCGGCGAGGTGCATCACGTCGACTGCGGCTATCACGTGGTCGGCATGAAGGCGGTCGACGCCCCCGACATCTCGGTGGTGTGAGGCCGCCGCCGGAGACGACATGGCCGGCAACAGTTTCGGAACCGCGTTCCGCTTCACCACCTGGGGCGAAAGTCACGGCCCGGCGATCGGCTGCGTGATCGACGGCGTGCCGCCGCGCCTGCCGCTCAGCGAAGCCGACATCCAGGTCTGGCTCGACCGCCGCAAGCCCGGCCAGTCGCGCTTCACGACCCAGCGGCGCGAACCCGACACGGTCCGGATCCTCTCCGGCGTGCTCGACGGGCTGACCACCGGCACGCCGTTGTCGCTGACGATCGACAACGTCGACCAGCGCTCGAAGGACTACGACGCCACCAGGGACCTCTACCGCCCCGGCCACGCCGATTTCACCTACGACCGCAAATACGGCATCCGCGACCATCGCGGCGGCGGCCGCGCCTCGGCGCGCGAGACCGCCATGCGGGTCGCCGCCGGCGCGGTCGCGCGCAAGGTGCTCGGCGCCGGCGTGACGATCCGCGGCGCGCTGATCCAGATCGGCCCGCACGCGATCGACCGCGCGCGCTGGGACTGGGACGAGACCCTGCGCAACCCGTTCTGGTGTCCGGACGCCGGGACCGCGGCGCGCTGGACCGACTTCCTCGACGAGGTGCGCAAAAGCGGCTCGTCGGCCGGCGCGGTCATCGAGGTGGTGGCGAGCGGCGCGCCGCCCGGCCTGGGCGAGCCGGTCTACGACAAGCTCGACGGCGACATCGCGCGTGCGCTGATGACGATCAATGCCGTCAAGGGCGTCGAGATCGGCGATGGCATGGCGGTCGCCGCGTTGAGCGGCGAGGACAACGCCGACGAGATGCGCATGGACAACCAGGGCCAGGTGCGCTTCCTGTCGAACCACGCCGGCGGCATCCTGGGCGGCATCTCGACCGGCCAGGACATCGTCGCGCGCTTCGCCGTGAAACCGACCAGCTCGATCCTGACGCCGCGACGCACCGTCACGCGCCAGGGCGTCGACGCCGAGATCTCGACCAAGGGCCGCCACGACCCGTGCGTCGGCATCCGCGCGGTGCCGATCGGCGAGGCGATGCTCGCGGTCGTGCTGGCCGATCATCTGATGCGCCACCGCGCCCAGTGCGGCGGCTGATCCACCCGGCTCGAGGAGACCCACGCCCATGCCGCAACCCGATCACGTCATGGATCTCGCGGTGCCCGACGACAGCGCGCTGCCCGAGGACCTCCAGCCCTACTGGCAGAAATGCCGCGACAAGCTCGGCCTGGTCCCGAACGTGCTCAAGGCCTGGGCGCTCCGGCCCGAGAAGCTGCGCACCTTCATCGCGAGCTACAACGAGCTGATGCTCGGCGCCTCGGGCCTGAGCAAGCTCGAGCGCGAGATGATCGCGGTCGCGGTGTCGTGGGCCAACCGCTGCTACTACTGCCTGGTCGCGCACGGTGCCGCGGTGCGTCAGCTCTCGGGCGACCCGCAGCTCGGCGAGATGCTGGTGATGAACTACCGGGTCGCCGAGCTGCCGGCGCGCCAGCGCGCGATGCTCGACTTCGCCGTGAAGCTCACCGAGACGCCGCATCTGATGGGCGACGCCGACCGCCAGGCGCTGCGCGACCACGGCTTCAGCGATGCCGACATCTTCGACATCGCCGAGGTCACCGGCTTCTTCAACCTGACCAACCGCGTCGCCCACGCGGTCGACATGATGCCGAACCCCGAGTACCACGCGATGGCCCGCTGAACGCGGAGCGCCGGCCATGCGACGCTTCCTCGTAGGGCTCCTCGCGGTCGTCGGGTTCCTCACGCTGCTCGCCGGGTTCGCGATCGGCGGGCTCGTCTACTGGGTGGTGCGCGAGGTGCATCACGCCAATCCGGTGCCCGACAAAGCCATCCTGAGCCTCGCGCTCCACGGCAATCCGGGCGAGACCGCGGGCGCGTCGAGCGCCGTGCGTCGCGTGATCGGCGGCGGCCAACAGACCTCCCTGCGCGACATCGTCGACGCCCTCGATCAGGCCGCCGCGGACCCGCGCGTGCTCGGGCTGCTGGTCGATTTGAGCGACGCCAATCCGAGCATGGCGACCGCGCAGGAGCTGCGCGCGGCGGTGCAGCGCCTGCGCGCGGCCGGCAAGACCACGTTCGCCTTCGCCGACAGCTTCGCCGAGGCGAGCCGCAGCAGCCAGGCGTTCTATCTCGCCGCCGCGTTCGACCAGGTCTGGCTGCAGCCGTCGGGCGAGGTCGGCATCACGGGCCTGGCGCTCGACCACCCGTTCATCGCCGACGGCTTGAAGATGCTCGGCGTGGCGCCGCGCTTCTCGGAGCGCCACGAGTTCAAGGGCGGCATCGACGCGTTCGTCGATACGCACCTGTCGGCGCCCCTCAAGGCCTCTCTCCAGGGTCTGCTCGACGATCTGCTCGCGCAACTCGTCGACGGCATCGCGACCGACCGCAAGCTGACGCCCGATGCGGTGCGCGCGCTGATCGACCGCGCGCCCTTGTTCGCCGACGAAGCCAAGAAGGCCGGACTGATCGACGGTGTCGGCTATCGCGACGAGGTCCGCACCCTGATCCGCAGCCGGACCGACACCGCGGCCCGCTTCATGACGCTCGCCCGCTATCTCGATCGGGTCGGCGCGCCGCATCAGGAAGGCGCCAAGATCGCGCTGATCTATGGCGTCGGTCCCGTGGTGCGCGGCAACAGCGACGACGACACGTCGGATCTGACGGGCTCCGAGAGCTTGAGCGCCGATGCGGTGGCGCAGGCGTTCCGCGACGCCGTCGCCGACCGCGACGTGCGCGCGATCCTGTTCCGGGTCGACAGCCCGGGCGGCTCGTACGTCGCTTCCGACACGGTGTGGCGCGAGGTCAAGCGCGCGCGCGCCGCCGGCAAGCCGGTGGTCGCCTCGATGGGCGCGGTCGCCGCCTCGGGCGGCTATTTCGTCTCGATGGCGGCCGACCGCGTGATCGCCGACCCGGGCACGCTGACGGGCTCGATCGGCGTGTTCGCCGGAAAGTTCGTGCTGACCGGCCTGTGGGACAAGCTCGGCGTCAACTGGGACCAGTTGACGGCGGGGGCCAACGCCGGCGCCGACAGCTTCAACCACGACTTCACGCCGGAGCAGTGGCAGCGCTTCAACGCGTCGCTCGACCGCGTGTACGCCGATTTCGCCGGGCGGGTGGCCGACGACCGCAAGATTCCGGCCGACAAGCTCGACGCGGTGGCGCGCGGCCGGGTGTGGACCGGCCGTCAGGCGGTGCAGCTCGGCCTGGCCGACGCAACCGGCGACTTCGACGACGCGCTCGCCGCCGCCAAGAAGCTCGCCAATCTGGCGCCCGACGCGCCGGTGCGCCTCGAGCGGTTCCCGCCCGAGCGCACGCCGCTCGACCGCCTCTTCAAGCTGTTGGGCGACCTCGACACCGCCGGGACTTCGGTGCACGCGCTGGTCCGGCTCAGTCAGGTGTTTGCGCCGATCCTCCTGCGCGTCGACACGATGCTGCGCGCCCGCGAGCTCACGGCGCCGGTCGAGGCGCCGTAGCCCTCACGCCGAAGCGCTCCACAACGCAAGGGCCGCCCCCGAAAGGGCGGCCCTCGTCGGTTCGATCTGTGATGACTCAGGCCGGCATGCGATGGACGGCGCACAGCTTGTGGCCGTCGGGATCGCGCAGGTACGCGAGATAGAGCGGACCGGCCGCGCCCTGGCGCACGCCGGGCGGATCCTCGGCCGTCTTGCCGCCGTTCGCGACGCCGGCCTTGTGCCAGGCGTCGACCTGCTTGGTGTCGGTCATCGCGAAGCCGATCGTGCCGCCGTTGGCGTGGCCGGCCGGCTTGCCGTCGATCGGCTTGGACACCATGAAGCGCCCGCCATTGTGCGTGTAGATCAGCCGGCCTTTGGCGTCCTCGGTGCCCGCCTTGGCGCCCATCGCGGTGAACACGGCGTCGTAGAACTTCTTCGAGCGGGCGATGTCGTTGCTGCCGACCATGATGTGGCTAAACATTCCGGTCTCTCCCAAAAGTCAGAATCATTGCCGCCTGCCGCCTCCGCCATGACGAGCAGAACGCGTCCCGCAGGTCGGTGGCTCAGTATGACGTGGCCAAGATCGGCACGAGAGAAGAATCTTTTTCCCTTGCCCGGTCGCTCTTCGCACCCCGTCCGCGCTCAGCCTTGCATTGCGTAGCCGCCGTCGACGGGGATCGCGGTTCCGGTGACGAAGTCGGACGCGGGGCTCGCCAGGAACACCGCGATGCCGGACATGTCGTCGATGGTGCCCCAGCGCCCAGCCGGCGTGCGGCGCAGCACATTGTCGTGCAGGCTCGGGATGATCTCGCGCGCGCGGCGCGTGAGATCGGTGTCGATCCAGCCCGGCAGCACCGCATTGGCCTGGATGTTGTCGCGCGCCCAGGAGCTGGCGATCGACTTGGTGAGCTGCACGATCCCGCCCTTGCTGGCCGCGTAGGCGGGCGCGTAGGACGCGCCGAAGATCGACATCATCGAGCCGATGTTGATGATCTTGCCGGCGCCCTGGCGCTTCATCACCGGGTAGACCGCTTTGCAGCACAAGAACGCGCTGCTCAAATTGGTGTCGATCACCGTGTGCCAGTCGGCCTCGTCCAATTCGTGCAGCGGGTGACGGATGTTGGTGCCCGCATTGTTCACCAGAATGTCGAGGCGCCCGAACGTCGCCACGGTTTCCTCGACCATCCTGGCGACCTCGGCGGCTTGCGTCACATCGACGGAGACCGCAAGGGCGCTGGCGCCACGGCTCTCCAGATCCCGCATGGCTGCCTCCGATTTCGCCGCGTTGCGCGCCGCCACCACGACGCTGGCCCCCGCCGCCGCCAGGCCACGCGCCATGCCGAGCCCGATGCCGCCATTGCCGCCCGTCACCACCGCGATCTTACCGCTCAAATCGAACACGTCGCCCTCCCCGTTTCAGGCGACAGAATACAGCCGAATGCGCGGACCCGGTGAGCGATCTCCGCCCAGCCGGGCGGGGACCGGCAATCAAGATGCGGACATATCGGCGGCGAGGCGCTGCGCGGTCTGGGGATGAGGGCGCACCAGCCAATAGATCGCGACGACGTGCGTGATCATCAGGATGGGGACGTAGACGATCGGGATCGCGTACATGGCGCCGAGCTGACCCGCCATCGCCGGCAAATCGATCCGGACCGCGTGGTAGTAGTCGACGAGGATGTCGGCCATCCCGACGAGATTGAAGGCGACGACGGACAGCCGGAAGAGCGGACGCAGCCTGACCGTGAGCAACGCCAGCAAGGCGAGGATCCCGGTTGCGAAATCGCCGTAGGCGGCGGACGCGGCGAAGCTCGCGGGCAGATCGGGACCGACCACGCCCGGCAGCATCAAGACGAGCCCGAAGAAGCGGAAGCTGTGCAGAGTCGCGATGGCGCGGTGCGCGTCCATCCGGTCCATCGCTTTGAGCCGGGGCAGGACGTACGTGCCGAAGCACAAGAGCCACGCGAGGTAGCCCAGAACGAGATGGATGCGGAATATGGTTTCGGGTGCCATGTCGGTCGCCTCGCCTACAAGCTTCGAAGGAAGTCGATCATCGCGGCGCTGACCTCCGGCGCACGCTCCTGCTGGGTCCAATGGCCGCAGCCCGCCAGCTTGATCGCCGGCCGGAGCTTGGGAACCAGGGTCGATTGCTGCGCAATGGCCGAAGCAAAGGCGGCGGCGACGAAATCGCGCTCGCCCACCATGTAGAGCGCAGGAACCGTCACCTTGGCGCCGCCAAAGGGCGCCAGCAGCTCCCAGCCGCGATCGACGTTGTGCCACCAGGCGAGCGGACCGCGGAGCCCGCTGCGCGTGAATTCCGCGACGTAGACATCGATGTCGGACTCCGTGACCCAAGCCGGCAAGGTCGGCGGATCGGTCAAGACGGGGCCCGTCCGGGGCACCATCCCGCCGGCAAACCCGGCGCCCGCGGACGGCGGCCGATCGCCCGAGAGCGAGTAGAACTGGCCACGAAACGTGTGGCGCAGGTCGCGCCCGAGCGCCGCCTCGGCCGCGGGGGTCTGCAGGAAGAGCTGGTAGAACACCGCCTTGTCGTTGCGCGGCATCAGCGTCGTCGGCGGCCCCGCGTCGCCAAACCCGCGCGTGCGGAACGGCGGGCTGAGCGCGATGACGGCCCGGAAACGGTCGGGGCGCAGCAGCGCCGTCTGCCATGCGATCGCGGCGCCGATGTCGTGGCCGGCGATCACCGCCTGCTTGGCACCCAACGCGTCGACGAGACCCACGATGTCGCCGATGTCGTCGAGGATCGTATAGCTCTCGACCGCCTCGGGACGCTCGCTGCGCCCATAACCGCGCAAGTCGGGCGCCACCGCACGGAACCCCGCCTTCGCCAGCGCGCCGAGCTGATGGCGCCAGGAATACCAGCACTCGGGAAAGCCGTGGCAGAGGATGACGAGCGGGCCGTCGCCCTGCTCGGCCACGTGCAGGCGGATGCCGTTGGTCTCGACCATCCGATGCGTGACCGCGGGCATCACCGGGTCCACCCAGGTCGTCGGCGCCGGGTCGCCCCCGTTTGGCGCTGCGGCAACGGCCGCGAACGGCGTCGCGCCGGCGGCGCCGACCGCGAGCGCGCTTCCCGCTCGCAGCAGGTCGCGTCGGGAAAGCGTCGCGTCTCGCATGGCGTTGCTCCTCGAGTGTCGCGCATCCGGGGTCGCGAGATTCCGCGTGACGCCCGAGCTGCCCGTCAGATCTAGGACGGCTTACCGCGAGCGACTATTCACGATAATGTCGATGGGGCATGAAGCAGCGCTTCACAGTCAGGCAGGGCGCGCTCGACGGCGTGGAGGCGTTCCTGAGCGTCGCCCAGTACCGCAGCTTTCGTCGGGCGGCCGCGGAACTCGGGGTGTCGCCCTCGGCGATCAGCCAGACGATCCGCGCGCTCGAGGCGCGCGTCGGCGCGGCGCTCTTCATCCGCACGACGCGCAGCGTCGGCTTGACCGAGGCCGGCGCGCGCTTCCTGGCGCGCGCGAAACCCGCCTTCGAGGAATTGATCGCCGCCAGCAAGGCTGCGCGCGATCTCGGACAACGACCGTCGGGACTGCTGCGCCTCACGGTGCCGCGCGCGGTAGTGCCGATCCTGCTCGAGCCGCTGATCGCATCCTTCTGCCAAAGCTATCCCGACGTCGAGGTCGAGATCGTCGCCAGCGGCGAGCTGGTCGATCTCGCGGCCGAAGGGTTCGACGCGGGCATCCGGCTCGGCCAGTTGATCGCCGCCGACATGGTTGCGGTGCGCCTGTCGCCGCCGTTCCGCTTGATCATCGTCGGCAGCCCCGCCTACCTGGCACGCCACGGCCGGCCCGAGCGGCCGGACGATTTGCGCCGGCACGCGTGCTTGAGATCGCGCCGATCCAATGGCGCGCTCGCCCTATGGTCGCTGAAGGACAACCGTCGCGCGATCGAGATCGCGGTATCCGGCCCGCTCATCGCCAACGACATGCCCACCGTGCTCGGCGCCGCCGTCGAAGGCGTGGGTCTCGCCCAAGTGCCCGAGCCGGTCGCCGCCGCAGCGCT
>DATJNS010000078.1:0-2253 GCA_035507915.1 Candidatus Sulfotelmatobacter sp. | reverse complement strand
CGCCGGCCGCCGAGCCCGATCGTGCCGTCGCTGACGTAGTGGCCGCCCTCGCCCTTCTTGCAGAAGCCGTAATCCTCGAGCTGCAGCATGGTCGTGAAGGTGAAGGCGTCGTAGGAGCCGGTGACGTCGACGTCCTGCGGGCCGAGCCCGGCATTGGGCCACAGGATGTCGCGCGCATAGTGCCCGGCGACGGTCGAGATCGGTCCGGCCTGGTAGTGCATGTCGATGCGCGGCTTGCAGACGCGGCCGGCGACCGCGCGGACCAGCACCGGGTGATGGCGGCAGTCCTTCGCGCGCTCGGCGCTGGTCACGATGATGGCGGTGCCGTTGTCGGTCTCGACGCAGCAGTCGAGCAGGTGCAGCGGCTTGACGATGATGCGGCTGTTGAGCACGTCCTCGACCGAGACGCGCTGCGGGTAGAGCGCCTTCGGGTTGTTCGAGGCGTGTCGGCTGTGGAACATCTTCACCGCGGCGACTTGCTCGGGCTTGGTGCCGTAGTCGTACATGTGGCGCATGAAGGTCAGCGCGAACATCTGGCCGGCGCTCTGCCAGCCGTAGGCGCGGCTGTGCAGCATGTCGCCCGACACCGGCGCGGCCGAGCGCACGCCGGTGCCGCCGATGCGCACCTGGCTGTAGCCGTTCATGGCGCGGAAGATCACCACGGCCTTGCACATGCCGGCCTCGATCACGCCCATCGCGATGCCGACCAGCGCCTCGGTCGACGAGCCGCCGCCGAACACGTCCATGTAGAAGTTGAGCCGGATGCCGAGATCGCCCGCGACGAACGGCGCGAAGGTCGAGTCGCCCGACTGGTAGGACATCATGCCGTCGATGTCGGACGGCTTCAGGCCGGCATCGAGGATGGCGTTGCGCACCGCCCACGTCGCCAGCGCCCGCGTCGTGCGGCCCGCGCCGCGCGTGTAGGTCGTCTCGCCGACGCCGACGATGGCGTACTTGTCGCGCAGATGCTTCGGGCTGGTCGCGTCGACGTCCTGCTGCGGCAGCGGCATGCCCGCCCCTCCCTTGTGTCGTTTCGCTACCGGAACCTTGGCACGCCGACGCGTCGAGGGAAATCGAAAGCCTTACAGCGGGCCGGGGAGAACGATGAAGAGGTCGGTGTCGCCGGTCGGCTGGCCGGCGGCGGTGATCAGCGCGTGCGCCTGGCCGCGGTGGTGGGTCTGGTGGTTGAAGAAGTGCGTGACCAAAAAACCGCGCGGCTTGCGGATCTCCTTCTGCAGGGACCCGCTGAACCACACCATGTCGTCGGCGAGCCACGGCTCGGTCACGCCGGCGGCCCACGCCACGATCTCGGCGTCGCCCTTGTCGCGGCGCGCGCGCAGGTCGGCGAAGTCGTCGAGCATGCCGGCGCTCTCCTTGATCGGCGTCGCCGGACGATCCCAGTCCGAGAAGCGCGACATCCATTGCGCGTCGCCCCACAGGATATGGACGAGCGTGCCGTGGATCGATTTCCAGAACGCGCCGCGGTCGGCCTTGCGCTCGGCGTCGCTCAGCTTCGCGGCGGCGTCGTACAGCCGGCGGTTCATCTCGGCGTTGTAGGTCGCCATGGTGCGCACGTAGCCGGGCGTGATCATGCGGATCCCCCTGAATTTGTGTGAACGCTCGCGGGGCTTCGCCGCTGCGGCATCAGCGTTTCCATCCGAGCCAGTCGCACACCGCCTGCCCCATGATCAGGTCCATGTCGGCGGCCGGGATCCACGGCATCTCCTCGGTGAACGCGGTGACGCACTGGCGCCACGAACAGGGCATGCGCGTGATGTCGGTGCCCCAGAACATGCGCCGCGGCCCGAAGGCGTCGTAGATCCGCTTGTAGTACGGATGCAGGCTCTTGAACGGGTACGCGTCGGGGGCGTCGGCGGGACCGCCGGTCGCCTTGACGGCGACGTTGGGATGCTTCGCCAGCGCCACCAGCTGATCCATGGTCTCGAACACCGCCAGGCCCTTGTTCTGGCGCTGCCGGCCCATGTGGTCGACGATCAGCTTGAGGCCCGGATGGCGCTCGGCGATCCGGCCGACCAGCGGCAGAAAGTCGCCGCACAACAGCGCGATCGGCAGGCCCGCTTTCTCGGCCGCCGGAAAGATCCAGTCGATCGTGCCGTCGGTCGGCCAGCTCTTCTGGTGGGGCTGCAGGAAGGTGAAGCGGAAGCCCAGCATGCCGGACCGCTGCTTCCACCCGGCGACCTCGGCGCGGCTCTCGGGCTTGTCGAGCGCGAGCCGCCCCAGGATCGCGAAGCG
>DATJNS010000077.1:0-4325 GCA_035507915.1 Candidatus Sulfotelmatobacter sp. | reverse complement strand
GGCGCGCGCGGCGGCGTCGACATGATGGTCGCGATGAACCCGCAGACCTGGGACGCCGACATCGCCTCGATCGAGCCCGGCGGCTATCTGTTCTACGATTCGTCCAAGCCGATGCCGCGCTCGAAGTTCCGCGACGACGTCACGACCATCGGCATGCCGCTGACCGAGATCTGCAACAAGGAATACTCCGACCCGCGCCAGCGCCAGCTGTTCAAGAACATAATCTATGTGGGCGCGTTGTCGGCGCTCCTCGGCATGGACGTGCCGGAGATCGAGCGGCTCATCGCCGAGCAGTTCAAGGGCAAGGACAAGCTGATCCAGCCGAACATCAAGGCGCTGCACATGGGCCGCGACTACGCGCTGGCCCACCTCGAGTGTCCGATCGGCCTGCAGCTCAAGCGCGCCGACAAGGTCGGCAACCGCATCTTTCTCGAGGGCAACTCGGCGGCGGCGCTCGGCTGCGTCTACGGCGGCGCCACGGTCGCGGCGTGGTACCCGATCACGCCGTCGTCCTCGATGGCCGAGGCGTTTCAGCGCCACTGCGGGCGCTTCCGGGTCGACCCCGAGACCAAGAAGAACAAGTTCGCGATCGTGCAGGCCGAGGACGAACTCGCCTCGATCGGCATCGTGATCGGCGCCGGCTGGAACGGCGCGCGCGCCTTCACGGCGACCTCGGGTCCCGGCATCTCGCTGATGCAGGAGTTCCTCGGTCTCGCCTATTTCGCCGAGATCCCGGCGGTGGTGTTCGACGTGCAGCGCGGCGGGCCGTCGACCGGCATGCCGACGCGCACCCAGCAGTCGGACGTGCTGTCGTGCGCCTACGCCTCGCACGGCGACACCAAGCACGTGCTCCTGTTCCCCGAAGACCCGCGCGAGTGCTTCGAGTTCGGCGCGCAGGCGTTCGACCTCGCCGACCGGCTGCAGACGCCCGTGTTCGTGCTGCTCGATCTCGACATCGGCATGAACGAGCGGCTGTGCGAGCCGCTGGCCTGGGACGACACGCGCAAGATGGACCGCGGCAAGGTGATGACCGCCGCCGAGCTCGAGGCCGGCAAGGACTTCGGGCGCTACCTCGACGTCGACGGCGACGGCATCCCGTATCGCACCTACCCGGGCACCCATCCGCGGCGCGGCGCCTACTTCACCCGCGGCACGTCCAAGGACCGCTATGCGCGCTACAGCGAGGAAGGCGCGGTCTACGCCGACAACATGCAGCGGCTGCTCAAGAAGTTCGAAACCGCCAAGCAGCTGGTGCCGCGGCCGATCCGCCATCCGGCACCGCAGCCGGCCCGCTTCGGTGCGATCTATTACGGCTCGACCAGCCCGGCGATGGACGAGGCGATCCAGACGCTCGAGGCCCAAGGCATGCACCTCGACACGTTGCGCGTGCGCGGCTTCCCGTTCCACCAGGACGTGGTCGACTTCATCGCCGAGCACGAGCAGGTGTTCGTCGTCGAGCAGAACCGCGACGCTCAGCTCCGGGTGCTGCTGGTCAACGAGTGTAACATCGATCCCGCCAAGCTGATCCGCGTGCTGCATTTCGACGGCACGCCGATCACCGCGCGTTTCATCCTGCGTTCGATCGGCGACAAGCTCGCCGGGCTCAACGTCGTTCCGTTGCGGAAAGCCGTGCCATGACCTTCATTCCGAAGCCCAAGCTCCACCATCCGAAGCTGCCGACCAACGCGCTCGGCTACACGCGGCGCGACTACGAGGGCACGGTGTCGACGCTATGCGCCGGCTGCGGCCACGATTCGATCAGCGCCGCCATCGTGCAGGCGTGCTTCGAGCTCGACCTGCAGCCGCACCGCATCGCCAAGCTGTCCGGCATCGGCTGCTCGTCCAAGACGCCGACCTACTTCCTCGGTCAGTCGCACGGCTTCAACAGCGTGCACGGCCGCATGCCGTCGGTGCTGACCGGCGCCAACCTCGCCAATCGCGAGCTGATCTACATGGGCGTGTCAGGCGACGGGGACTCCGCCTCGATCGGGCTCGGCCAGTTCGCGCACTCGATCCGCCGCGGCGTCAACATGGTCTACGTCGTCGAGAACAACGGCGTGTACGGCCTGACCAAGGGCCAGTTCTCCGCGACGTCGGATCGAGGATCAAAAAGCAAGCGCGGCGTCGCCAACCACGATTCGGCGATCGACATGGTGTCGATGGCGCTCCAGCTCGGCGCGACCTACGTCGCGCGCAGCTTCTCGGGCGACAAGACCCAGCTCGTGCCGCTGATCAAGGGCGCGATCGCGCACGAGGGCGCCGCCTTCATCGACTGCATCTCGCCGTGCGTCGCGTTCAACAACCACGTCGGCTCGACCAAGAGCTTCGACTTCGTGCGCGAGCACAACGAGGCGGTCAACCGCCTCGACGTGATGACCGGCCGCGCGCCGATCACCGCCGACTACGCGCCCGGCGAGGTCGAGGCGGTCACCCAGCACGACGGCAGCGTGCTGTTCTTGCGCAAGCTGCACGCCGACTACGATCCGCACGACCGCGTGCACGCGATGAACTACCTGCAGGAGCGCGCCGCGGCGGGCGAGATCGTCACTGGCCTGCTCTACGTCGATCCCGAGCCCGAGGATCTGCACGCCCATCTCAACGTGACCGAGACGGCGCTCAACCAGCTCGACGAGAAGGAGCTGATTCCCGGGGCGGCGATGCTCGAGCGCCTGAACGCCTCGCTGCGCTGATCCCGGCCGAGCGCGCAGGCCGCGCGCTCGGTAATTGCCACAAACTTCGCGTAATTGCGGCTCGAAGGCCGCAAACAATTTTTTGTCGATGGCGGTGTGCGCCAGCGCACTGACTCCGCTCCCGTTCGTTGTGCATGGTTGGGCCGACGGGGAGAGGCATGATGATCGCGTGGGTGGCACTGGCGCTTCTGATCGGCGCGATCGCACTGACCGCGTGGATCCTGTCCAAGGCCAGCAAGGCGGGAACCGGGATCATGCTCGCGGCGACCGCGGGATTTGCGTTGCTCTGGCTCTTCGGCCTGGTCAACCTCTTCAGTCTCGCGAGCCAATAGCCCGCCGATAGCCGTCGCGCCGGTCCCGCCGCGCGCGGGTTGCCGGCCGCTCGGACCCCGCGCCGGTCCGACGGATCTGGATGCGCCCCCCCGAACCGGTGCTAGTATGGCTTTCGAGCCAATCGCGGGTCATGCCAGAGGAGCGCGCGAACGATGGGGAGGAAGCCAAAAATCGTGATCGTCGGCGCCGGGGCGGTCGGCGGCTATGCCGGCGCCTACATGGCCAAGGCGGGTGAGGACATCACCTACATCGACCCCTGGCCCGAGCACGTCGAGCAGATGCGCAAGCACGGGCTGCGCATCACCCACGGCACCTCGTCGGAGGAGTTCACCGTGCCGGTGCGCGCGCTGCACCTCACCGAGGCCCAGCAGCTCAGCAAGGAGGCGCCGGTCGACATCGCCTTCGTGTGCATGAAGTCCTACGACACCGCGTGGGCGACCATGCTGATCCGCCAGTACCTGGCGCCCGGCGCGTTCGTCGTGTCGCTGCAGAACTGCATGAACGAGGAGACCATCGCGAGCGTCGTCGGCTGGGGTAAGGTGCTCGGCTGCATCGCCAGCGTGATCGGCGTCGAGCTGTGCGAGCCCGGCCATGTGCGGCGCGGCGCCGGCCGCGGCGGCAAGGAGCACACGGTGTTCCGGGTCGGCGAGGTGCACGGCCGCGTCACCGATCGCGCCGAGGAGATCTGCCGACTGGTCAGCCATGCCGACAGCGCCAAGGTGACCGAGAACCTGTGGGGCGAACGCTGGTCGAAGCTGGTCGCCAACTCGATGCAGAACGGCCTGTCGGCGTGCACCGGGTTGACCGGCAAGCAGATGGCCGAGAGCGACGTGATGCGCCGGTTCGCCACGCGGGTGGGCAGCGAGGCGATCCGCATCGGCCAGGCTCACGGCTACCAGCTCGAGGAGATCATGCACCTGCCGCCCGAGACCGTGGCGCGCGCGGGCGAGGGCGACGAGGCGGCGATGAAGCAGGTCGAGAACCAGCGCCTCGCCGACTCCAAGAAGAGCTCGGGCGGCCAGCGGCCGTCGATGGGCCAGGACATGCAGAAGGGCCGGCGCACCGAGATCGAGTTCTTGAACGGTTTCGTGGTGCGCGAGGGCGAGAAGCTCGGCATCCCGGCGCGCGCCAACGCCGCGCTGGTCGACATCGTCAAGCGGGTCGAGCGCGGCGAGCTGAAGCCCGATCCCCAGCACATCATCGATCTGCGATTGAACTAAGAATTTCGGGAGGGCCCTGCCAATGCAATATCGCCGGATCTCGGCCGACTGCCACCTCGACATGCCCTGGATGCCGCCCGAC
>DATJNS010000076.1:0-16627 GCA_035507915.1 Candidatus Sulfotelmatobacter sp. | reverse complement strand
TTCTTCGATCCCAACACCGACACCCTGATCGAGTGCCTGCCCGGCTGCCAGGGCCCCGGCAACCCGCCGCGCTTTCCGCCGCAGACCTTCGGCGACTATTACCAGTGGTGGGTGCGCACCAACTACCCGCACCAGCGCGAGAGCGCCTAGCTAGTCCGACAGCTCGGCGATCGTCTGCGCGAGCAGCGCCAGGTCCTGGTCGCGCGACAGACGGTGATCGCCGTCCTTGATCAAGGTCAGGCGCACGTCGCGCGAGGCCAGGCGCTCGACCAGCTTGAAGCTGTGCGCGTAGGGCACGTC
Source organism: Candidatus Sulfotelmatobacter sp. (assembly GCA_035507915.1). GTDB lineage: Bacteria > Pseudomonadota > Alphaproteobacteria > Elsterales > Elsteraceae > JACQAI01. The sequence continues at coordinate 16,327 of DATJNS010000076.1, read as the reverse complement.
GGGATCCTCCATGCCGTGCAGGATGCGCACCGGGCAGTCGAGCGCGATCGGCGCGTCGAGCACGGCATTGCGATTGCCATCCTCGATCAGCCGGCGCGTGATCGGCGCCGGCTCGCCATATTGCGAGGGGATGTGGATGATGCCGTCGCGCATCAGCGCCGCGCGCTGCGCGTCGGAGAAGCGCGGCCACATCAGGAGGGCGGTGAAGTCGGGCGCCGGCGCGATGCCGATCAGGGCGCCGATGCGCGCCGGCCGCGCGCGCGCCGCCAACAGCATGATCCAGCCGCCCATGCTCGAGCCGATCAGGATCTGCGGGCCCTCGGTCAACGCGTCGAGCACACGAATGGCGTCCTCGGCCCAGCGCGAGATGGTCGCGTCCTCGAATCGACCCGACGAAACGCCGTGACCGAAATGGTCGAAGCGCAGAAAGGCCTGGCCGCGCCGGTGCGCCAGAGCCTCCAGGTAGGTCGCCTTGCTGCCCGTCATGTCGGAGCGGAAACCGCCGATGAACACGACGCCGGGCGCGCGTCCGGGGGTACGGTGGTAGGCGATCGTATCGGCGCCGACGGCGAGCTCGCCAAACGAGGATTTCGCTTCCCGCGCAATTTCGCTATCAGACATCCCAAATGCCCCAAGGATCGACCGAGGTTCGGCCTCCCGTCGAGATGCCGGACCGGCCGCTGACGGAAACCACAGGCGACGACCCAAGCGTGCCGTCGGTGGACGCGGCGGCCTCGCGACCGGCGGTCATTATGCAGGTCCTGCCCGCGCTGGTAACCGGCGGCGTCGAGCGCGGCACGCTCGACGTCGCGGCCGCGATCGTGCAGGCCGGCGGCACCGCGCTGGTCGCCTCGGCGGGCGGCCCGATGGTGCGCGAGCTCGAGCGGCTCGGCGCGCGCCATTTCGTGCTGCCGCTCGACCGCCGCACGCCGTGGGCGATCCTCGCGAACCGTCGCCGCCTGATCGAGCTGATCGAGGCCAACGGCGTCGACATCGTGCACGCGCGCAGCCGCGCCCCGGCATGGAGCGCGCTCGGCGCGGCGCGGCGCACCGGACGCGCGTTCGTCACGACCTTCCACGGCACCTACAATTACCGCTCGCCGTGGAAGCATTGGTACAACGCGATCATGACCAAGGGCGACCGCGTGATCGCGATCTCGGAGTTCATCGGCCGCCACGTGCGCGAGAATTATGCGATCGATCCGGCGCGCCTGCGCGTGATCGCGCGCGGCATCGATTTCACCGCGTTCGATCCCGCCAAGGTGACGGCCGAGCGGCTGGCGGCGCTCGCCACCGCCTGGCGCCTGCCCGACGGCGTGCCGGTCGTCATGCTGCCGGGACGGCTGGCGCGCTGGAAAGGCCATACCGTGCTCGTCAAGGCGCTCCATCGGCTGGCGCGCAGCGACGTGATCGGCGTGCTGGTCGGCGGCGACCAGGGGCGCGACGCCTATCGGCGCGAGATCGAGGGCCTCGCGCAGTCGCTCGGCGTGTCGGCGCGGCTGCGCATCGTCGGCGACTGCCGCGACATGCCGGCCGCCTACATGATGGCCGACGTCGTGGTCTCCGCTTCGACCGACCCCGAGGCGTTCGGCCGGATCGCGGTCGAGGCCGCAGCGATGGGCCGGCCGGTGGTGGCGACCGACCACGGCGGCGCGCAGGAGACCGTGCTGGCCGGCGAGACCGGCTGGCTGGTGCCGCCGGGCGACAGCGTCGCGCTCGCCCGGGCGCTCGAGACGGTGCTCGACCTCAAGGCCGAGCAGCGGGTGGCGCTCGGCGCGCGCGCGCGCGCCTTCGTCATGCAGCACTTCTCGAAAGCGCGCATGTGCGCCGCCACGTTGCGGGTCTACGCCGAGCTCCTGGAGCAGCCCGCGCCGGCCCGTTCTTGACGGGTCCAGTTTGACGGGGCGTTCTTGACAGAGGGGCCGTTCTTGCCCACCTTCCGGACCCCTTGAACCCCGTATTTTCGGCGCTTTTCGGGCTCCCATGGTCGCCATAACCCTCCCTGACGGCAGCCAGCGGCGTTTCGACGGACCGGTCAGCGGCGCCGCCCTCGCGGCGGCGATCGGGCCGGGGCTCGCCAAGGCGGCGCTCGCCATCAAGCTCGACGGCGCGGTCCAGGACCTGGCGACCGTGATCGACCATGACGCCAAGGTCGAGATCGTCACCGCCAAGTCGCCCGAGGCGCCCGCGCTGTTGCGCCACGACGCCGCGCACGTGATGGCGGAGGCGGTGCAGGAGCTCTATCCCGGCACCCAGGTGACCTTCGGCCCGGCGACCGAGACCGGCTTCTACTACGACTTCGCGCGCGAGGCGCCGTTCACGCCCGAGGACCTCGAGAAGATCGAGGCGCGCATGCGCGAGATCGTCAAGCGCGACGAGCCGATCGTTCGCGAGGAGCTGCCGCGCGACCAGGCGATCGAGTTCTTCAAGAGCAAGGGCGAGAAGTACAAGGCCGAGTGGATCGCCGAGATCCCGGCGGGCGAGGCGATCAGCACCTACCGCCAGGGCGGCTTCACGGACCTGTGCACCGGTCCGCATTTGCCGTCGACCGGCAAGCTCGGCCAGGCCTTCAAGCTGATGCGCGTGTCGGGCGCCTATTGGCGCGGCGACGCGCGCAACGCCCAGCTGCAGCGCATCTACGGCACCGCCTGGGCGACCCAGGCGGAGCTCGACCAGTACCTGTTCCAGCTCGCCGAGGCGGAGAAGCGCGACCATCGCCGGATCGGCCGCGAGATGGGCCTGTTCCACCAGCAGGAAGAAGCCGTCGGGATGGTGTTCTGGCATCCCAAGGGCTGGACGCTGTTCCGCGTCATGGAGCGCTACATGCGCGCGCGGCTGGAACGCGCCGGATACCTGGAGATCAAAACCCCGCAGCTGGTCGACCGCTCGCTGTGGGAGGCCTCGGGCCATTGGGAGAAATTCCGCGAGCACATGTTCATCGCCGAGTCCGAGGAGCGCCTGCTCGCGCTCAAGCCGATGAACTGCCCGGGCGCGGTGCTGGTGTTCCGCCAGGGCCTGAAGTCGTATCGCGACCTGCCGCTGCGGCTCGCCGAGTTCGGCAACTGCCACCGCAACGAGCCGTCGGGCGCGCTGCACGGCATCTTCCGGGTGCGCGGCTTCACCCAGGACGACGCGCACATCTTCTGCACCGAGGACCAGATCACCGCGGAGAGCATCGCGTTCTGCGACCTGCTGCGCTCGATCTACCGCGACTTCGGCTTCGACGAGGTCACCGTCAAGTTCTCCGACCGGCCGGCGCAGCGCGCCGGCACCGATGAGGTGTGGGATCGCGCGGAGGCCGCGCTCAAGCACGCGGTCGAGGCCGCCGGCCTGCCCTACACGCTCAACCCCGGCGAAGGCGCGTTCTACGGGCCCAAGCTCGAGTTCGTGCTGCGCGACGCGATCGGGCGCGACTGGCAGTGCGGCACCCTGCAGGTCGATTTCGTGCTGCCCGAGCGGCTCGACGCGACCTATGTCGGCGAGGACGGCCAGAAGCATCGGCCCGCGATGCTGCACCGCGCGATCCTGGGCTCGTTCGAGCGCTTCATCGGCATCCTGATCGAGCAGCATGCCGGCCGCTTCCCGCTGTGGCTCGCCCCGGTGCAGGCGGTGATCGCGACCATCACGCGCGACGCCGACGCCTATGCCGACGACGTCGCCAAAGCCTGCCAGGCGGCCGGGCTGCGGGTCGAGATCGACCGGCGCAACGAGAAGATCAACTACAAGGTCCGCGAGCACAGCCTCGCCAAGGTCCCGGTGCTGCTCGTGATCGGCAAGCGCGAGGCCGAGAACCGTCAGGTCGCGGTGCGCCGGCTGGGCGGCGAAGCCCAGGAAGTGCTTGAACTGCAACACGCCGTCTCTAGACTGGCGGCAGAAGCGGCGCCGCCGGCATCATGACGACGTCTGAAACGCCCGCACCTTAACAATTGAGGAGAGCCCGATACCCAGACCCCCAGTGGATTTGACGCCCAGCCGCGACGGGCCGCGCGTCAACGAAGAGATCACCGCGATGAGCATCCGCCTCGTCGACGAGCGCGGCCAGATGGCCGGGGTGGTCTCGCTTCGAGATGCTCTCGACCGGGCCGTCGAAGCCGGCCTCGATCTGGTCGAGATAGCGCCCACCGCCTCGCCTCCGGTCTGCAAGATCCTCGACTACGGCAAGTTCAAGTACGAGGAGCAGAAGAAGAAGAACGAGGCGCGCAAGAAGCAAAAAGTCATCGAGATCAAGGAGATCAAGCTCCGGCCGACGATCGATGACAACGACTACAAGATCAAGATGCGGGCCATGCACCGGTTCCTCGAGGAGGGCGACAAGGTAAAGGTGACCTTGCGCTTCCGGGGCCGCGAGCTGGCGCATCAGGATCTCGGCATGGCGGTGCTGATCCGCGTCCGCGACGACCTCGACCCGGTCGCCAAGGTCGAGCAGATGCCGAAGATGGAAGGCCGTCAGATGGTCATGGTGGTGGCGCCCAAATAGGCGCCCCAGCCCAGGTCCCCAGCCGCCGACCCCGACCCGGCCGAGCCGGGCCGGCGCTTGCCACCGGCCCGGCGTTTCCTTTATAAACCGCGCCTCACACCGCGTCCGGGCTCACATGGGCATGCCTGGCCGGTCGTCGATCACCCGAACCCTAGGGGAGATGAAATGCCCAAGATGAAGACGAAGAGCGGGACCAAGAAGCGGTTCCGGCTCACCGCCACGGGCAAGATCAAGTTCTCGCCCGCGGGCAAACGCCACGGGCTGAGCAAGCGGCCCAAGAAGATGAAGCGCCAGGCGCGCGGCATGACGATCATGAACGAGAGCGATCGCGGCCTCGTGCTCGAGTACATGCCCTACGCGCGGGTGAGGTGAGCCATGGCCCGAGTCAAACGGGGCGTCACGGCGCACGCCCGTCACAAGAAGGTGCTCGGCCTCGCCGAGGGCTATCGCGGCCGCAACTCGACCAACTACCGGATCGCGCTCGAGAAGGTCGAGAAGGGGCTGCGCTACGCCTATCGCGACCGGCGCAACAAGAAGCGCACCTTCCGCGCACTGTGGATCCAACGCATCAACGCTGGCGTGCGCGAGCACGGGCTGACCTACTCGCAGTTCGTCAACGGCATGAAGCGCGCGGGGATCATCCTCGACCGCAAGGTGCTGTCCGACATCGCGACGCGCGAGCCCGAGGCGTTCAAGGATCTGGTCGCGCAGGCCCAGGCCGCCCTCGCCAAGGCCTGAGGTAGAGTTACCCCCCTCCCCGACCCTCCCCCTCAAGGGGGGAGGGGGCGCATCGAGTTGGCGGTAATGCTGTCGAGCACTCTATTGAACCCCCTCCCCCCTTGAGGGGGAGGGTCGGGGAGGGGGTGGCGACAACGAGGCCACAGATACCCATGGACGATTTCGACCGAGTGAGAGCCGAGACCGGTGCGGCGATCGACGCCGCCGCGGACCCGGCCGCGCTCGAGGCGGTGCGCGTCGCCGCGCTCGGCCGCAAAGGCGCGGTCACCGACTTGATGAAGACCCTGGCGACGATGGATGCCGAGGCGCGGCGCGCCTTCGGTGCCCGGGTCAATCTGCTCAAGGACGAGTTGACCCAGCGCATCGAGGCGCGGCGCGCCGTGCTGGCCGACGCCGCGCTCGCCCAGCGCCTGGGCGCCGAGACCATCGACCTCAGCCTGCCGGCGCGCCCGGAGGCCCAGGGCCGCCTGCATCCGATCAGCCAGACGATCGACGAAGTGGTCGCGATCTTCGGCGAGATGGGGTTCGCGGTCGCCGAGGGGCCCGACATCGAGGACGACTTCCACAACTTCACGGCGCTGAACTTTCCGGAAGGCCATCCGGCGCGCGACATGCACGACACCTTCTATCTGCCGGACGCCGCCGACGGCCGCCGCCTGCTCCTGCGCACCCACACGTCGCCGGTGCAGGTGCGCACGATGATGAGCCAGACGCCGCCGATCCGCGTGATCATCCCGGGCCGCACGTACAGGTCGGACTCGGATCAGACCCACACGCCGATGTTCCACCAGGTCGAGGGTCTGGTGATCGACGAGACGACCCACATGGGCCACTTGAAGGGCTGCCTCGCCGAGTTCGCCCAGGCCTATTTCGAGGTCGAGCACGTGCCGCTGCGCTTCCGGCCGAGCTTCTTCCCGTTCACCGAGCCGTCGGCCGAGGTCGACATCGGCTGCTCGCGCAAGGGCGGCGAGCTCAAGATCGGCGCCGGCGACGATTGGCTCGAGATCCTCGGCTGCGGCATGGTGCATCCCAACGTGCTGCGCCATTGCGGTGTCGATCCCACGCGCTACCAGGGCTTCGCCTTCGGCATGGGGATCGAGCGCATCGCCATGCTGAAATACGGCATCCCCGACCTGCGCACCTTCTTCGACGCCGACCTGCGCTGGCTCAAGCATTACGGCTTCGCGCCGCTCGACATCCCGTCCTTGATCACCGGGCTGGCGCGATGAAGTTCACGCTGAGCTGGCTCAAGACCCATCTCGACACCGGCGCCGACCTCGCGACGATCACGCGCACCCTCACGATGCTCGGGCTCGAGGTCGAGGCGGTGGTCGATCAGGCCGCCCAGTTCGCGCCGTTCGTGGTCGGCGACGTCGTCGAGTGCCAGCCCCATCCCAACGCCGACCGGCTGCGCGTGTGCGTCGTCGACACCGGCAAGGCCCGGCTCCAGGTCGTGTGCGGCGCGCCCAACGCGCGCCAGGGCATGAAGGGCGTGTTCGCCGCGGCGGGCACGACGATCCCGCGCACCGGCCTGTTGCTCAAGAAGACGACGATCCGCGGCGTCGAGTCGAACGGCATGCTGTGCTCGGCCTACGAGATGGGCCTGTCGGACGACCACGAGGGCATCATCGAGCTGCCGGCCGACGCGCCGGTCGGCCGTCCGTTCGCCGCCGTGCTCGGGCTCGACGATCCGATGCTCGACGTCAACGTGCTGCCCAACCGCGCCGACTGCCTGGGCGTGCGCGGCATCGCGCGCGATCTCGCCGCGGCCGGCTTGGGCACGCTCACGCCGCGCCCGATCGCCGCCGTGCCGGGCGCGTTCGCCTCGCCGATCGCGATCCGCTTCGATCTCGGCGACCATCCCGAGGCGTGCCCGCTGTTCGTCGGGCGCTATGTGCGCGGCGTGCGCAACGGGCCGAGCCCCGAGTGGCTGCAGCGCCGGCTGACCGCGATCGGGCTCAGGCCGATCTCCGCGCTGGTCGACATCACCAACTTCCTGACCTTCGACGCCAACCGGCCGCTGCACGTGTTCGACGCCGCCAAGCTCGCGGGCGACCTCGTCGTCTCGCTGGCGCGCGGCGGCGAGCGGCTGGCCGCGCTCAACGGCCGGGAGTACGCGATCGAGCCCGGCATGTGCGTGATCGGCGACACGGCCGGCGTCCAGAGCCTGGGCGGCGTGATCGGCGGCGCGCCGACCGGGGTCGACGAAGGCACCACCGAGGTGCTCGTCGAGGCCGCGCTGTTCGATCCGCTGCGCACCGCGACCACCGGACGCAAGCTCGGCATCGCGAGCGACGCGCGCTTCCGGTTCGAGCGCGGCATCGATCCGGCCGCGGTGTTCGACGGCATGGAAGCGGCGACCCGGCTGATCCTCGAGCTGTGCGGCGGCAGCGCCAGCACGCTCGCGGTCGCCGGCGCGGCGCCCGACACCCGCCGCACCATCCGGTTCGCGCCGGCGCGCGTCGCCAGCCTGGGCGGCGTCGCGGTGGACGAGGACGACAGCCGGCGCATCCTCGGCGCGCTCGGCTTCGCGGTCGGCGCGATGGACGCCGACGGCTCGCTGCCGGTCGTGCCGCCGAGCTGGCGCGCCGACATCGAGGGCAGCGCCGATTTGGTCGAGGAGGTGCTGCGCGTTCACGGCTTCGACCACATCCCGGCGACGCCGTTCGCGCGGCCCGGCAACCTGCCGGCGCTGGCCGTGACCCGCGGCCAGCGCCGCGTCGCGCAGCTGCGCCGGCTGCTCGCCGAGCGCGGCCTGACCGAGGCGGTGACCTGGTCCTTCATGCCGGCGGCCGATGCCGCGCGCTTCGGCGGCGGCGATCCGGCGCTGGCGCTCGCCAACCCGATCTCGGTCGAGCTCGCGCAGATGCGTCCGACGCCGCTGCCCAACCTGCTGGACGCCGCGCGCCGCAACGCCGACCGCGGCTTCGGCGATCTCGCGCTCTACGAGGTCGGCCCCGGCTATCGCGATCCGACGCCCGACGGCCAGAGCACGATCGCGGCCGGCCTGCGTGCCGGCGCCGCGGCGCCGCGCCATTGGAGCCTCGCGAGCCGCCCGGTCGATGCGTTCGACGTCAAGGCCGACGTGCTGGCCGCGCTCGCCGGCATGGGCGTGGCGACCGATCCCCTGCAGCTGACGCGCGACGCGCCCGACTGGTACCACCCGGGCCGTTCGGCGTGCCTCCGGCTCGGCAACAAGGTCGTGCTGGGGCAGTTCGGCGAGATCCATCCGGCGGTCGCGCAGCGCTACGATCTGACCGGACCGGTGGTCGGCTTCGAGATCTTCGTCGATGCCGTGCCGCTGCCGCGCCAGCGCGCCGGCCGGCACCGCCCGCTCCTCAAGCCGTCGCAATTCCAGGCGGTCAGCCGCGACTTCGCCTTCGTGGTCGCGCGCGACGTTGCCGCCGACGCGATCGCGCGCGCCGCGCGCGACGCCGACAAGGCCCTGGTCGCGGACGTCGCGGTGTTCGATCTCTACGAGGGCAAGGGGCTGCCCGAGGGCGCGAAGTCGATCGCGATCGCCGTCACCTTGCAGCCGACCGAGCGCACCTTGACGGACGCCGACCTCGAGGCGGTCTCGGCCAAGATCGTCGGCGCCGTCGAGCGGGTCACCGGCGGCAAGCTCAGAGGCTAGCGCGGCGGCGTCCCCGAAACCGGTCGTCAGGCACGAGCGGGGGCTGACGTTCGATCGACATTGCCGGTAAAGTCGCGCCACGGGGACACCCTGATGGCGACGCCGCGCTTCACGCTCGAGGACTACCTGGCCGACGAGAACGCCGGCCCGGTGCGCCACGACTTCATCGACGGGCTGCGCTACGCCAGGCCGGCGCCGACCGCGATGCATCGCCATCTGTCCGACCAGCTGGGCAGGCGCCTGCGCGCGCATCTGCGCCACGACGCGTCGTACGTGTTCACCGGCGGCATCCGGATCCACGTGCCGGCGTTCGACGCGGTCTACTACGCCGACGCGGCGGTCGCGGTCGACCCGGTCTATCAGGAAGGCACCTTCGTGCGGCAGCCGATCCTCGCGATCGACATCTTCGCGGTCGGCGCGCCCGGGCCCAATCGCCGACGGCGGCTCGCCCACTATCTCAGCCTCGAGGCGCTGCGCCAGTACGTGCTGCTGGCGCCGCACCAGATGTCGGCGATGGTCTACAGCCGCGACGAGGAGGAGAACGCCTGGTACCAGGAGGCGATCGGCGCGGGCGACGTGCTGCACCTGACCTCGGTGTCGCTCGCGCTGCCGCTCGACGCGCTCTACGACGGCGCGCCCGAGGGTGAGGCGGCCCACATGACCGAGGCCGGACCCGTTGCCGGATCCGGCCTCGTCTTTCCGTGGGAAACCGAAGAGTGCTGAGGCGCGGCTGTGCCGCGGTTCAGCGGAGCGGGACGGTCACGCCGAGCGACACGCCCGGCGCGGCGTACACGGGCGGCGGCGGCGGCGCGTAGACCACCGGCGGCGGCGCATAATAGGCCGGCGGCGCGTAGACCACCGGCGGCGGCGGCGCGCCGACCACGACGCCGACCGCGGGCCCGCAGCAGTAGCCGCGGTGCCAATGGTGCCATCGATCCCACCACGCATAGGCGGGCGACGTGCTGAGCAGCCCGAGCGCCAGCACGCCTGCGACCGCGCCGGCTCGGCGGACCGCGGGCCCGGCTTTCGCCGACAGGCTTTGCAACATGAGTTGTCCTCCATCGCGGGCCCGGCGCACGGCGCCGGCCCAATCGCCCCAATAACGCACGAGCCGGTCGCGCCGGTCCGGTGACAAGCCGGTGACACGCCTAAAATCTCCTCCATCTTTGCGGCCCGGGGGCGCGCGCGGCAGCGCGCGACCCGGACCGTTGCGTGCGCCGCCCTGCGGCCCTATTTTCCCCGCGGCTTCGGCCTTCCCCCGGACGCCGCCCGCTTTCCCCCCGCCGCCCAGGGTTCCAGGCCGGAATGACCGACCTCAGCCACATCCGCAATTTCGCGATCATCGCGCACATCGATCACGGCAAGTCGACCTTGGCCGACCGGCTGATCCAGGCCTGCGGCGGCCTGACCGATCGTGAGATGCGCGAGCAGGTGCTCGACTCGATGGACATCGAGCGCGAGCGCGGCATCACGATCAAGGCGCAGACGGTGCGGCTGAGCTACCGCGCGCACGACGGCCAGGACTACGTGCTCAATCTCATGGACACACCCGGCCATGTCGACTTCGCCTACGAGGTCAGCCGGTCGCTGGCGGCGTGCGAGGGCTCGCTGCTCGTGGTCGACGCGAGCCAGGGCGTCGAGGCGCAGACGCTCGCCAACGTCTACCAGGCGATCGACAACAACCACGAAATCGTCCCGGTGCTCAACAAGATCGACCTGCCGGCGGCCGAGCCCGACCGCGTGCGCCAGCAGATCGAGGACGTGATCGGGCTCGACGCGTCGAACGCGGTGCTGATCTCGGCCAAGACCGGGCTCGGCGTGCCCGACGTGCTCGAGGCGCTGGTCACGCGCCTGCCGCCGCCGTCGGGCGACGCAGCGGCGCCGTTGAAGGCGCTCCTGGTCGACAGCTGGTACGACGCCTATCTCGGCGTCGTGATCCTGGTGCGCGTGCGCGACGGCGCGCTGACCGCCGGCGCCAAGATCCGCCTGATGTCGACCGGCGCCCTGCACCAGGTCGATCGCGTCGGCGTGTTCACGCCCAAGCCCGTGACGGTCGACAAGCTCGGGCCGGGCGACATCGGTTTCATCACCGCCAGCATCAAGCACGTCGCCGACTGCAAGATCGGCGACACCATCACGGAGGAGCGGCGTCCGGCCGCCGAGCCGCTGCCCGGATTCAAGCCGAGCCTGCCGGTGGTGTTCTGCGGCCTGTTCCCGACCGACGCCAACGACTTCGAGCGGCTGCGCGAGAGCCTGCAGAAGCTTGCGCTCAACGATTCGTCGTTCACCTTCGAGCCCGAGACCTCGATGGCGCTCGGCTTCGGCTTCCGCTGCGGCTTCCTCGGCCTCTTGCATCTCGAGATCGTGCAGGAGCGGCTCGAGCGCGAGTTCGACCTCGACCTGATCACCACCGCGCCGTCGGTGATCTATCGCATCCATCTGACCAACGGCGAGATCTGGGAGCTGCACAACCCGGCCGACATGCCCGATCCGGTGCGCATCGACCACATCGAGGAGCCGTGGATCAAGGCGACCATCCTGGTGCCCGACGACCACCTGGGCTCGGTGCTGGCGCTATGCCAGGAGCGCCGCGGCGTCCAGGTTGACCTGACCTACGCCGGCAGCCGCGCCATGTTGACCTACCGGCTGCCGCTCAACGAGGTGGTGTTCGATTTCTACGATCGCCTGAAGTCGGTCAGCCGCGGCTACGCGAGCTTCGACTATCACATGGAGGACTACCAGGAGGGCGATCTCGTCAAGCTGTCGATCCTGGTCAACCACGAGCCGGTCGACGCGCTCGGCTGCATCGTGCACCGCAGCGCCGCCGAGCGACGCGGCCGCGCGCTGTGCCTCAAGCTCAAGAATTTGATCCCGCCGCAGCTGTTCCAGATCGCCATCCAGGCGGGGATCGGCGGCCGCATCGTCGCGCGCGAGACCGTGCGCGCGCTGCGCAAGGACGTGCTCGCCAAGTGCTACGGCGGCGACGTGTCGCGCAAGCGCAAGCTGCTCGACAAGCAGAAGGAGGGCAAGAAGCGCATGCGCGAGTTCGGCAAGGTCGAGATTCCGCAATCCGCCTTCCTGGCCGCGCTCAAATCGAGCCAGGACTGAGTCAGCGCAGGCCGCGATAGTAGGTGCGCCGGCGCGGCTTGGTGACGAGCCAAAGGAACACACCGGCGACCAGCGCGACGACGAACGCCGGCTGCAGCAGCACCCAGACGACGGCGCTGTCCCACAGCCAGGGGAAGAGATAGCGCTGCACGACGGCCTGGAGCAGGTTCAGGCTGCCCGGGTCGACCGTGTACCAGAGCTGACCCAGGGCCCGCGGATGGAAGCCCGCGCCGTGGAACAGCGCGAACAGGTCGCCCACCAGCAGCATCAGGCCGGCGAGCAGGAGCACGGCCCCCAGCAGGCGAAACAGACGACGAACCATGATTGGCGCGTGCCGGTCCGCGTCAAGCCCCCCGCCGCGGCCGGCCTCCTCGTTCGTTGGCGCGCGAACACCCTAGCAGCCCTAGGAATTTAGGCAATCGGCCAGGCTTGCGCGGCAATCCCGATCGGCTAAGGTCCGGCCTCACGGAGGGGTGGCCGAGCGGTTGAAGGCGCACGCCTGGAAAGTGTGTATACGGCACAACCGTATCGCGGGTTCGAATCCCGCCCCCTCCGCCATTCATTTCCCGCGGCTTCACAGGGGTTCCGGCGCTCGACCCGAGCTTCAGCCGCGCGCCAAGTGGCGACGAACGAGCGGCTTCACGATCGCATAGGCGCGTGATTCATCGGCGCGTTAACTCACAACGCGCTATCCGTGCGCCGGCAGGGTGAACTGGAAGACGGTGCCCGAAGGCACGCCCCTGGTCGCCCACAGTCTTCCCCGATGCGCCCGGATGATCGTGCGGCAGACCGAAAGGCCGATGCCCAGACCATCGGGCTTCGTGCCGTAGAACGCGTCATAGATGTGCGCGAGATCCGCTGGTTCGACGCCGGGACCCGAATCTCCCACTGCGATGAGCACGCGGCCCGATTTGATCCTGGCGGTCTTGATCAGCAAATCGTGCGGGCCCTCGCCCGGCGTCGCCATGGCTTCGATGGCGTTGATGATCACGTTGAGCATCACCTGCTGCAACTGGACGCGATCGCCCTGGACCAGCGGCAAGTCCTCCGCCAACTCGATCCGCAGCGAGACGCCGCCCATCACGATCTCGCTGTGGGTCAGGCCGATCGCCTCGCGGACCACCTCGTTGATCTCCAGGACGTCCGTCCCTGGCGGCGCCTTCCTGGCCAGGGCGCGGATCCGGCCAACGACGTCGCCGGCGCGCTTGCCGTCCCTGACGATGCGCGTGAGCGCCTGTCGAACCGCCTCCAGGTTCGCCGGGTCTGCGTCGAGCAGCCGCAAGGCGACTTCAGCGTTGATGATGACGGCGGAGACCGGCTGATTGACTTCGTCGGCGATCGACGTCGATAGCTGTCCGAGGATCGCGATCCGGTTGACGTGCGCCTGCTCGATCGCAATTCGCTGAACTTGCCGGTCGCTGCCGCGCGCTGCCTCCTCCAGGGGGTCGGGCTTCTCCGTGCTGTGGTCGGACGTGGGATTCCGGCGGTACTTCATCCTGATCCCCCTACGAGAAAGTCTGCAGCTTCGGCGTAACACTCCGTTCTCACATGCGTAGGGCCGCGCGTCGCCGGCGTCGTCTCATTGAACGCCACACGATGTCTCATTCAGCGCCGATCCGACCGTCGGATGCTGAAGCCGCTGGCCGGCCGTCTGGCCGATCGTCGGTCCGCCTCGACGCGGAGATTGCGGCGGCCCGTTCAGCCGCCGCAGCCGGCACGCGCAGAAGCTTGTTGCTGCCGGAGGCCGCAGAGGCGCCGGACGTCTGCCTGCGAAAACGGCACGGACCCCCAGGGCTCGCGGCTGGCCTTACCCATGCGCTCGGTTTTAGAATGGCGCGCGTCGCGGGGGCGACCGTAGGGACCGCCATGCAAGTCCGGTTTTCAACGGATGACCTGCCGCCGCGCGACCGAGTGCGGTCCTGGTGCGACTACTTCGCGAAGCAGGCCCATAGCATCACGCCGAGCGGGGTCCCCGACCCCGACACCTTTCGCGCCGAAGCGAGCGGATCGGTTGCGGGCGAATTTGCGCTGCTGGATATCCAATCGGGACTCGAGAGGATCCAACGCACCGCGGCCGACGTGGCCAAGGACAAGACCGCGGCGTTCTTCATTCGCCGATTCCGCCGGCCGGCGATCTGGCGGATCGCCCCCGGCAACATGCCGGTCGATCTCATTCACGAGCCCGGCGATTTCTGCGTGAGCTCGACCGAATGGCGGTTCGACGCGGAATCGAAAGGCCCAGCCGCGTTCGACATACTGGTCATCCCGCAGGCTGCGCTTTCGCCGCTTCTGACGGGCGGCCGACTGGCTCGCCCGTTTCGGTTACCCGGCGCCTCGCCGCTGGGCTCGCTCCTCAGCGCAGCCATGGATGCGGCGAAGGCGCAGGCGCCGCTCCTGGCCGACGAACTCGGCGAAGCCGTGCTGCGCAATCTCTGCGGTCTCGTAGTGCTGGCGTGTGGCGCTTCCGACGAGGGCACCGAGCCGGGGCGGGATTCGCCGCGATCAGCGCAGCTCGCGGCGGTCAAGCGCCACGTCGATCTGCACCTCGCCGATCCCGACCTAACCCCCGCCAGCGTCGCCGCCGCGCTGGGCATCTCCGCGCGCCAGCTACACCGGCTGTTCGAGCCGAGCGGCAGCACTTTCGCCCGACACGTTTTGCGCCAGCGGCTGCTCCGGTGCCGCGACACGATCGCCGGAGCGACGGGAACCGGCCGGTCGGTGCTCGACATCGCTTTCGGCTGGGGCTTCAACAGTATGGCGACATTCTATCGCGCGTTCGTCAGCGAGTTCGGCAGCTCGCCCGCCATGCTGCGGGTGGCACCGCGCAAGGACGCGTGAGCGGCCCCGCACGGCCGAGGGAGGCAACATCGTGGATGGCACGCAGCAGGAACTTGTCCGGACGAGCTTTGCCAGGCTGGCGGTGATGCCGGAGGTCGCCGGGGCGCTGTTTTACGAGCGGCTGTTCGCGGCCAACCCGAGTTTCCGGCCGCTCTTCAAGAACGACATGCGCGTTCAGGGCGTCAAGCTAATGACCATGCTCGCCATGGTCGTCTACAATTTGCCTGAGCCGGGTCGGGTTCTGCCTGCGATCCGTGATCTTGCCGTCCGTCATGTCGAGTACGGCGTCAAGCTCGCCGACTACGACGCGCTGCGAGAAGCGCTGCTCTGGACCCTCGAGCAGGCGCTGGGGGAAGACTTCACGCCCGCGGTCGGGGAGGCGTGGACGGTCTGCTACGACGAACTCGCCAGCGAGATGAAGGCAGCAGCCGGCGTCTGACGGCGATCTCCGCCGCTGGCGCTGAATGAGACGTCCCCCGGCGCTCAATGAGACGACCGCGCGGCTGCTTCTCTCCTAATGCTGCCGTTGCCGCCGGGAGACAAACCGGTCCCTGTCGCTGCGTTACGCCCTGCGCGCCCAGCAGCTCGCCCGTCGTGCTGTGCGGCCGTCGCGCAAGGACGCGTGAGCGGCCCCGCACGGCGGAGGAGGAAACATCGTGGATGCCGCGCAGCGGGAACTTGTCCGGACGAGCTTCGCCAAGCTGGCGACGATGCCGGAGGTGGCCGGGGCACTGTTCTACGAGCGGCTATTCGCGGCCAACCCGAGTTTCCAGCCGCTCTTCAAGAACGACATGCGCGTTCAAGGCGTCAAGCTGATGACCATGCTCACCATGGTCGTCTACAATTTGCCTCAGCCTGGCCAGATTCTGCCGGCGATCCGTGATCTTGCCGTCCGTCACGTCGAGTATGGAGTCAAGCTCGCCGACTACGACGCGATGCGAGAAGCGCTGCTCTGGACCCTCGAACAGGCGCTGGGGGAGGACTTCAGACTCTCCGTCCGGGAGGCGTGGACGGTCTGTTACGACGAGCTCGCAGGCGAGATGAAGGCGGCGGCCGGCATCTGACGGCGATCTCCGCCGTTGGCACTGGCTGAGACGTCGCCTGGCGCTCGCGACGATCTCGCAGGCGACGTCCTGGTCAAGTCGATCGGCGGTGCACGTCTCCACTCACAACGCGCTATCCGTGCGCCGGCAGGGTGAACTGGAAGACGGCGCCCGAAGGCACGCCCCTGGTCGCCCACAGTCTTCCCCGGTGCGCCTGGATGATCGCGCGGCAGATCGACAGGCCCATCCCCAGACCACCGGTCTTCGTGCTGTGGAACGCGTCATAGATATGCTCGAGATCCGCCGGATCGACGCCCGGACCGGAATCCCGCACCGACACGAGCACGCGGCCAGACCTGGTCTTGGCGGTCGTGATCAGCAGATCGCGCGGGCCCTCGCCCTGCGTCGCCATGGCTTCGATGGCGTTGATGATCACGTTGAGCATCACCTGCTGCAACTGGACGTGATCGCCCTGGACCAGCGGCAAGT
>DATJNS010000075.1:0-7029 GCA_035507915.1 Candidatus Sulfotelmatobacter sp. | reverse complement strand
TCGGCGCGGTCGCGCCGGATCTTGCGCTTGTCGACCAGCCGGGTGAGCCCGCCGGTGCCCGGCAGCACGGCGAGCAGCGGCACCTCGGGCAGCGACACCGCAGTGGCGCCGTCGTCGGCCATGACGATGTGGTCGCAGGCGAGCGCCAGCTCGTAGCCGCTGCCGGCGCACGCGCCGTTGATCGCGGCGACGAAGGCCAGCCCGCCATGCGCACTCGAATCCTCCATGGCGTTGCGCGTCTCGTTGGTGAACTTGCAGAAGTTCACCTTCTCGACGTGGCTCGCCTGGCTCAGCATGCGGATGTTGGCGCCGGCGCAGAACACGCGCTCCTTGCCCGAGACGAGCACCACGGCGCCCACCTGGGGATGCTCGAAGCGGATGCGTTGCAGCGCGTCGTGCAGCTCGATGTCGACACCGAGATCGTAGGAGTTGAGCTTGAGCTCGTAGCCGGGCGCGAGGCCGCCGTCCTCGGCGACGTCGAGGGTGAGGGTCGCGACCCGGCCGTCGACCGCCAGCCGCCAGTGCCGGTAGCGCGCGGGCTCGGTCTGGAAGTCGATCATGGCTGCATTATAGTGCAGGTCAGCGCCGAGACAACCCGTCACGCCGAGCGTTGGGCGGCGGCGCGCCAGGCCGCCGGCAGCACGCCGCGCAGGTCGCGCAGGCTCTGGCGCTCGGGGCGACCGGCAGTGTCGATCTGGGCGTCGGCGCGGGCGTAGAGCGGCGTGCGCTCGGCCAGCATGCGGCGCAGATCCTCCATGGCCTCCCGGCTGGCGGCCATCGGTCGAAAATCGCCCTGGCGCTGCACGCGCGCCATGTGCTCCTCGGGCGACGTGCGGATCCACACGGTGTGGCAGGCCTGCAGCAGCAGCTCGTAGGTCGCGTGCTCGGACACCAGGCTGCCGCCGGTCTCGATGACGGCGCGCTCGTGGCCGGCGATCAGGCGCTCGAGGCAGCGCCGCTCGAGGCGCCGATAGGTCGCCTGGCCGGCCAGCGAAAAGATCTCCGACAGGCTCATGCCGGACTCGCGCTCGATCTCGACGCCCATGTCGAGGAACGCCACCCCGAGTTCGGCGGCGAGCCGGCGGCCGAGCGTGCTCTTGCCGGCGCCGCGCAGCCCGATCAGCGCGATCCGCCCGGCGCGCCCGGCGCTCAGCGCCGGCCCGAAGCGATCGGCGAGCAGCCGGTAGGCCGCGGCGAGCGCGTCGGGCGCCAGCTGGTCGAGCCACTGCTCGATCAGCCCGTGCTCGACCGGCCGGTCGGCGCCCGCGCGCACCAGCCCGGCGAGCGGCACGCCGAGCGCGTCGGCGATCCGGCGCAGCAGCAGGATCGAGACGTTGCCCAGGCCGCCCTCGAGCTGCGCCAGATAGCGCTCGGAGACCCGCGCCTCGCGCGCCAGGTCCTTGCGCGCCATGCCGCGCCGGTTGCGCGCGTTGCGCACGCGCGCGCCGACCCGCGCGAGATAGTCGGCGGGCGCGTCGCCCGCCGCTCGATTGCCGCCCACTGCCGCGCGCTGCCGCCGCGCCACCCGCGCCACCTCATGCCATCGACCCGAATGTGCATTATAATGCCGATAGGGGCGTTCGCGAAACATGAACCTGACGCCGATCGAGCGGCATCTGGAGAAATTGGTCGCGGCTCACGGCGGGACCAATCGGGAGGTCCGGTCGTTGAGACGGTACGGACCAGACGGAGGAGCCCCCCATGACCTCACGCCGCCTCATCACGACGTCGGTCGCGCTCGCCTCGGCGATCGTGCTGGCGAACGGCCTAAGCGGTTGCGACTACATGCATCGGACGTTCGGCATCGGCGGCGGCGATTCATCGTCGGGCGACAGCGGCCCCGCATCGTCGACCGCCGGCTCGGCCCAAAGCGCCACGCAGGGCTCCCCGATGTATCCGAACGGCTACCAGCAGAGCCAGAACACGCAGAGCCAGAACGGGCCGTCCGCATCGTCGACCGCGCCCGGCACGGGCACCGGTTCGTCGTCGACCATGTCGAGCAACCCGGCGTCGAGCGGCACGAGCGCGACCGGTACATCGAGCATGTCGAGCGCATCGGCTGCCCCGGCCGCCGCGGCGACCACGCCCGACGAAATCAAGCAGGCGCAGCAGGCGCTGGCCGACCAGGGTCTCTACAAGGGCAAGGTCGACGGGATCGTGGGCCCACAGACGCGCCGCGCCGTGCGGCAATTCCAGAAGAGCCACAGCCTGAGCCAAACCGCGCAGCTCGACGCCGACACCATGCAGGCGCTCAACGGCGGCCAGGTCACCAACTCGGGCGCCAGCAAGTAGCCGCCGCGCTCGCCACCTCGACCGCGGGACGGGGCGCTACGGCGCTCCCGTCCCGTCTCGCCTGACGACACGCTCAGCCCCGACCCAAGGACTCCTTGCATCGGTGGCCGGATGCCCGATGCTTGCGGCATCGACGGTCATCGCCGCCGAGGGGAGGAACGGTCATGCGCGTGTCTCTGGGCGGCAAGGTCGCCACAGCCTTCATCGCCGCGCTGGCCCTGGTGGCCATTCCGCTCGGCATCACCAACCTCTGGACGCTGCAGTCGCTCGCCGGGCACAGCGAGAACCAAGAGGTCGAGATGCTGCGCCAGCGCTTCGAAAGCGCGCTCGCCGACGAGGCGCGGCGCGCTTTGTCGCTGGCCGACGCGCTGGCGCTGAACCATGCCGTCGTCGAGCTGTTCGCCCGGGGCGACCGCGACGGGCTCGCCGCGATGCTGGTCCCCGGCTTCGCGGCGCTGCACGACCGCTACGGCGTGCGGCAATTCCAGTTCCACACCGCGCCCGCGACGTCGTTCCTGCGCGTGCACAATCCCAAGAAGTTCGGCGACGACCTGTCGTCGTTCCGCCACACCGTGGTCGAGGTCAACCGCACGAAGCAGCCGATCTCGGGGCTCGAGTTCGGCGTCGAGGGGCTCGGCATCCGCGGCGTCGTGCCGGTCTTCCAGGGCGACAAGCATCTCGGCTCGGTCGAGATCGGGCTGTCCTTCGGCCAGTTTTTCTTCGACACCTTCAAGAAGGAGAGCGGCGCCGACGTGGCGCTCTACGTGCGCGCGGACGGTAATCTCAAGCGCTTCGCCTCGACGTTCGCGGATGCGGTGCCGCTGCCCGCCGCGTTTCTGGAGGCGGGCCTGGCGGGACCGACCTTTCTGCGCAACCAGATGGACGGCAACCGCCTGCACACGCTCTACGCCTTTCCGGTCCGCGATTTCAGCGGCGCGGCGTTCGGCACCGCCGTGCTCGGCATCGACATCTCCGCGATTGCCGCGCAGGAGCGCCTCGGCAAGCTCGTGACGCTCGGGGTCGTCGTGGGCGCGCTGGCCCTGGCGGCGCTGCTGGTCTGGTGGCTGGGCGCCACCGTCGTGCGTCCGCTCAACCGTCTCGCGACGCGCATGCATGCGATCGCCGGGGGCGATCTCGCGGGTGACATTCCCGGCCTCGGCCGACGCGACGAGGTCGGCGCAATGGCGTCGGCGGTCGAGGTCTTCAAGCAGAACAGCGCCGAGAAGGTCCGCCTCGAGGCGGAGCAGGAGCGCGCCAAAGCGGCGGCGGAGCTCGAACGCCAGCAGGCGCGGACGAGCCTCGCCGATCGTTTCGAGGCGAGCGTCAAGCGGGTCGTGGTCTCGGTGTCCACGGCGGCGAGCGCGATGGATCGGTCGGCCGGCACCCTGTCGGCGACCGCCGAGACCGCGTCGCGCCAGACCGCGGCGGTCGCCGCGGCGTCCGAAGAGGCCTCGACCAACGTCCAGACGGTCGCCTCGGCGGCCGAGGAGCTGTCGGCGTCGGTCGGCGAGATCGCGCGCCAGGTCAGCGAGTCGACGCGCATCGCCGGCGAGGCGGTCGACGACGCGCGGCGCACCAACGGCCAGGTGCAGGCGCTCGCCGACGCGGCGCAGCGGATCGGCGACGTCGTCAAGCTGATCAACGACATCGCGTCGCAGACCAACCTGCTCGCGCTCAACGCGACCATCGAGGCGGCGCGCGCCGGCGAGGCCGGCAAGGGTTTCGCCGTGGTCGCCTCGGAGGTCAAGAGCCTGGCGGCGCAGACCGCGAAGGCGACCGACGACATCACCGAGCACGTCAAGGCGATCCAGGACGCGACCGGCGAGTCGGTCAAGGCGATCGGCCAGATCGGCGAGACGATCGGGCGCATCAGCGGCATCGCCACCGCGATCGCCTCCGCGGTCGAGCAGCAGGGCGCCGCGACGCAGGAGATCGCCCGCAACGTCCAGGAGGCGGCGCACGGCGCCAGCGAGGTCAACGTGAACATCGCCGGCGTGTCGCGCTCGGTCGCCGAGACCGGCGAGCTCGCGACCGGCTTCGTCGGCGCGGCGCGCGCGCTGGCGGGCGACGCCGAAACGCTGCAGACCGAGGTCGACCGCTTCCTGGCCAGCGTGCGCGCCGGCTGAGCCGGCACCGGCGCTGAGGAGGCTGAAGGCCGGCTCGACGGAGCTGGCCGACGCGGTGGTGCCCGGCGCGCTCACCCAGGATCCCGCCATGCCTGAGGCCCCAAGTCCGGCAGGATGACGGACCCGTTTGGGGCCGCCAAAATGACTAGAAGAATTGTTAAATCATATGGTATTGGGATACAGGATACGGTCGATATTCCTGAGCGCTAAACCATTGATTGTATTCACCGTAGAGGCGTTCATTCGCCTTGTACGTCGAGCTCCTCTCCTGCTCGGCGCCGTCATCCTTGTGGCCATCGCGACCCCGCCGGCGGCGCGGGCGCTCGACCAATCGTCGCCCGAGTACAAATCGGCGTTCGCGGCCATGGAGGCCGACCCGGGCAATGGCGACAAGGCGCTCGCCTTCGCCCAGGTCGCGATCCAGGCAGGCGACATCGAGGGCGCGCTGTCGGCGCTCGAGCGCCTGTTGATCTTCAATCCCGACCTGCCGCGCATCCGGGTCGAGATCGGCATCCTCTATTACCGCCTCGGCTCCTACGCGGAGGCGCGCGCCTACCTTCAGCGCGTGCTCGATGACAAGACCACGCCCCTGTCGCCCGAGGATCGCGCGCGCGCGGAGGACTTCCTCGCACGCACCGAGCGCGGCGCGTCCGACTTCCAGTGGCACGCCGCGGTCACGTCGGGCATGCGCTACCAGTCGAACGCGAACTTCGGCCCGACCACGGGCCTCGCGCGCCTGATCGGCTTCGATTTCCCGGTCTCCGGCCTCGGCGCGAAACGGGCCGACTGGAGCTTCATCGGCGCCTATGGCGGCCAGGTCACCTACGACCCCGAGGTCAACGACTGGGCGCTGCCGTTCGTCGTCGAAGCCAACGTCAGCGGCTTCGGACAGAAGCAGTTCAAGCGCGAGGACCTCGACCTGTTCTTCGTGCAGCCCGATCTCGGCCCGCGCTTCCGGCTCGACATGATCAGCCAGGGCCTGACCCTGCGGCCCTACGGCCTGATGAACTACGTCGCCGTGCAGGCGAACAACTTCCTGATGACCTCGGGCGGCGGCATCAACGTCAATGCGCCGGTCACCGACTGGTTCATCCTCGACATGACCGCGGAGTCGCAAGACCGCCACTACACGATCAACGGCCTGCGGCCCCGCATCGAGGATCGCACCGGCGCGTACGACACGATCCAGATCCGGCCCGCCTTCGCGCTGGCCGACAATCAGGTGCTGTCGTTCCTGCTCGAGCACGACAAGGTCGAGGCCAACCAGCGCTACCAGCGCGCCGGCTACGAGATCCTCGGCGGCACCTACCTGATCCGCTACGCCGCGCCGTGGGGGCTGACCGATTATCCCTGGTACAACGCCGTCAACCTGACCCGCACGTGGCGCTTCTACGAGACCGCCGACCTGCTGGTCGACCCGACCCAAGCCGAGCGCGACCGCCAGTGGGACGCCACCGTCTCGCAGACGATCGGCTTCACCGAGAACATCTCGGCGGTCCTGCAGGTCCAGCACACGATCAACGCGTCCAACATCCCGAACTACGCCTACAAGGACCTCACCGTGATCACCGCCGTCTCCGTGCAGTTCTAGGAGCCCCGGCTTTGCTGCAGTCATCACCCGTTCCAACCGTCATCCCCGCGCAGGCGGGGATCCAGGAGTCGCGCGTCAGTGCTCGTGACTCTGGATGCCCGCGTTCGCGGGCATGACGGAAAGATTGGACAAGCTCGAAGGAGTTCGCCCCATGCGGATCGCTTTCGGTCTCGTGTCTTTGGTCACGCTGCTGGCGCTGGTCTCGCCCCAGGCGCGCGCCGCCGAAGCCGGCGTCACGGCGGCGGTCAATCCCGACGCGCGCGGCACGCCACCGGGATTGGCGACGCGCGTGCTCGACATCGGCACCAACGTGTTGCAGGACGAGCACCTCAAGACCGGCGACGCCGGCCAGCTCCAGGTGCTGCTGCGCGACGGCACGACCGTGACCATGGGGCCGAACGGCGACATGACGGTCGACAAGTTCGTCTACGACCCCGACAAGAACACCGCCCAGCTCGCGCTGACCCAGACCGCCGGCCTGATGCGCATCATCGGCGGCCGCGCGTCGAAGTCGGACGAAGGCATCGTGATCACCACGCCGACCACGACCGTCGGCATCCGTGGCGGCATTGCGCGGACCGAAGTCAACCCACTGACCGGCGCCACGTTCGCCACGCTGGTCTACGGCAAGATGCTCACCGTCAGCGTCGATGGCCACCTCAGCTCGATCACGCGTCCCGGCTTCACGCTCGCGGTGCTCGGCAAAGGTCAGCAGCCCGGTCCGGCGCAAAGGGCGACGACCGACCAGGTGCTGCGCGCCAATGCGCTGCTCGAGGGCTTGCCCGGCCACACCGGCGGCGCGATCCAACCCGTGTCCGACAATGTCGGCGCGATCCGCAGCGCCAACGCCAACGGCCCGTCGGCGGCCACGAGCTTCGCGACTGTGCTGAGCAACCCGGCCTTCGCGGCGCTGACCAATCTGCAGGTCGGCTCGACGGTCACCCAGGCGCTGATCCAAAGCGTGCTCGACAACGTGGCGGCGCTCGCCAATCTGCCCGCCTGCAGCAGCTGCTACAACGT
>DATJNS010000074.1:0-22705 GCA_035507915.1 Candidatus Sulfotelmatobacter sp. | reverse complement strand
TCAGCACCAACGCCGCGATCTCGCTCGCGCCGCCCAGCGCCGCCCACTGGCTGGGCGCGGATTTCATGGGCCGCGACGTCTACAGCCGCATCATTTACGGCGCGCGCATCTCGTTGGCGGTCGGCCTCGGCGCGACCGCATTCGGCGGCTCGATCGGCGTCGTCGTCGGGCTGATGTCGGGCTATCTCGGCGGTTGGGTCGATCTGGTGACCCAGCGCGTCATCGACATGCTGCAGTCGCTGCCGCTCCTGGTGCTGGCGCTCGTGATGGCGGCGTCGCTCGGACCGTCGCTGCACAACACCATCGTCGCGATATCGATCCCGCTGATCCCCTACACGGCCCGGGTGGTGCGCGCCAACACGCTGGCGCTGCGCGAGATGCCGTTCGTCGAGGCCGCCAAGGCGGTCGGCATGAGCGAACTGCGCATTGCGGTGCGCCACGTCCTGCCCAACACCTTGGCGCCCCTCATCGTGCTGGCGACCGCGCAGCTCGGCTCGGCGATCCTGGTCGAAGCATCGCTGTCGTTCCTCGGCCTCGGCATCCCGGAGCCGCATCCGTCGTGGGGCCGCATGCTGTCGGAGTCGGCGGCCGAATACGTGCGCACCGCGCCCTGGCTCGTGATCTTCCCGGGCCTGGCGATCAGTCTCGTGGTGTTCGGCACCAACCTGCTGGGCGACGCGCTGCGCGACCTGCTCGACCCTCGGCAACGCAGCTGATGGACCGTACCCCGGTCGATGCGGCGGCCGTGCTGGAGGTCGAGGACCTCCGAACCGTGTTCTTCACCCGCCAAGGTCTGGTCAAGGCGGTCGACGGCGTGTCGTTCTCGCTGCGTCGTGGCGAGATCCTCGCCGTGGTCGGCGAGTCGGGCTGCGGCAAGAGCATGACGGCCCTGTCGATCATGCGTCTGGTGCCGAGTCCGCCGGGCCGGATCGTCGGCGGGGCGGTGCGCCTCGATGGCCGCGACCTGCTCGGGCTCGACGAGGCCGCGATGCGGGCGCTGCGCGGCAACGCGATCTCGATGATCTTCCAGGAGCCGATGACGTCGCTCAATCCGGTGTTCACGATCGGCGATCAGATCGCCGAGGCGTTCCGCCTGCACCAGAACTTGTCGCGCGGCGCGGCGCGCGACAAGGCCGTCGACATGCTGCGCCGCGTGCGCATTCCCGAGCCCGCCCGCCGCGCCGGCGAGTATCCGCATCAGATGTCGGGCGGCATGCGCCAGCGCGCCATGATTGCGATGGCGCTCGCCTGCAACCCCAAGGTCCTGATCGCGGACGAGCCGACGACCGCGCTCGACGTCACGATCCAGGCGCAGATCCTCGATCTCATCCTGGCGCTGCAGCGCGAGCTCGGCACCGCCATCATCCTGATCACCCACGATCTCGGCGTGGTCGCCGAGACCGCGCAGCGCGTCGTCGTGATGTATGCCGGTCGCAAGATCGAGGAAGCCGACGTCGAGGCGCTGTTCGAGACGCCGCTGCATCCCTACACCCGAGGGCTGCTGGCCTCGGTGCCGCGCTTGGGTTCGCTCGACGGCGGCACCGGTCCGGCGGCCGAGCGCCTGCAGGAGATTCCGGGGCGCGTGCCGTCGCTGATCGACCTGCCGTCGGGCTGCAGCTTCGCGCCGCGCTGCGCGCTCGCCGACGACCGCTGCCGCGCCGCCTATCCGCCCTACGAGCAGCGCCAGCCGGGCCATTGGGCGGCGTGCTGGCACGCCGGACGGTCGGCATGACGGAAACCGCCGATCCGCCGGTGATCGAGGTCGCCGGGCTCAAGAAGCACTTCGCCGTGAAGAAGGGTCTGCTGCGTCGCACGGTGGGCCACGTGCTCGCGGTCGACGGCGTCAGCTTCGCGATCGGCCGGGGCGAGACGCTCGGCCTGGTCGGCGAGAGCGGCTGCGGCAAGTCGACGGTGGCGCGCACGGTGCTGCGTCTGGTCGAGCCGACCGCGGGCTCGATCGCGATCGGCGGTCACGACATCACGAATCTGTCGAAGACCGCGCTCAGGCCGTATCGGCGCGAGATGCAGATCATCTTCCAGGATCCGTTCTCGGCGCTCAATCCGCGCATGTCGGCCGGCGACATCGTGGGCGAGCCGCTCGGCGTGCATGGCATCGCCGACGGCGCCGAGCGCGCCGAGCGCGTCGGCGCGCTGTTCGAGCAGGTGGGGCTCCGACGCGCGCAGATGCGCAGCTTCCCGCACGAGTTCTCGGGCGGCCAGCGCCAGCGCATCTGCATCGCGCGCGCGCTCGCGCTCAGTCCCAAGCTGATCATCGGCGACGAGCCGGTGTCGGCGCTCGACGTGTCGATCCAGGCGCAGGTCATCAACCTGATGATGGACCTGCAGCGCGACAAGCAGCTGTCGTATCTCTTCATCGCGCACGATCTCGCCGTCGTCGAGCACATCAGTCACCGGATCGCGGTGATGTATCTCGGCAAGATCGTCGAATACACCGACAAGAGGAGCCTGTTCCGCGCGCCGCTGCACCCCTATACCGAGGCGCTCCTGTCGGCGGTGCCGGTTCCCAACCCGCGCCTCAAGCGCACCAAGCGCATCGTCGAAGGCGATGTGCCGAGCCCGATGAACCCGCCGTCGGGCTGCGCCTTCCACACGCGCTGCCCCCACAAGACGGCGCGCTGCGTGAGCGAGGCGCCGGTGCTGCGCGACGTCGGTGCCGGGCATCTGGTCGCCTGCCACCTGCATTGAACCGGCCATCCGTCGATCGACGGGCGACGGATTAATTCGACGTCATGACAAAAGCTTAAATGGCGGTGCCGGCGGCCGCGCCACATCTTTCAGGGCGACGCAAGCAGATGCTTGCCGATCCCACCCCAAGAGGTTCCACCATGAAACGGTTGCTTGCTTCGGTTGCCATCTCCGCTCTGGCGCTGTCGGGCGCGGCCTTTGCGGCCGATGCACCGGCCGCGGTTCAGCAGGCTCAGGCGCCGGCCAGCTCGGCCCCCGCCAAGACGGCGGACACCACGGCGAAGAAGCCGGTCCCGGTCAAGAAGTCGACCAAGAAGACATCGATGGGTCCGGAGTCCACGCAGGGCTCGACCAAGACGACCAGCCACTAACCGGTCTCCGCCACGCAGTCGACGGGGCGACGCCGCGCGGCGTCGCCCTTCGCCTGCTGGCCGGCCGGCGTCACGTGGCCGAGCACGGTGCGCGCGGCGGGGAACCGCACGCGCACCGTGGTGCCTTCGCCCAGCCGGCTCGTCATCTGGAACGTGCCGCCGTGGAGCTCGACGAAGGCGCGGGCGAGCGGTAGGCCGAGGCCGGTGCCCTGGTGGTTGCGGTTGATCTCGCTCGCCACCTGGCCGAACGGCTCGAGCACCATCTGGAGATGATTATCCGCGATGCCGATCCCGGTATCGGCGATCTCGAACTCGATTTCGCCGGTCGCGACGACATGCGCGCGCAGGCTGACGCGTCCGGACCGCGGCGTGAACTTCACCGCGTTCGACAGCAGGTTGAGCAGGATCTGGCGAACCGCGCGCTGGTCCGCGAGCAACGGCGGCAGATCCTCGGCCAGCTCGGCGGCGAGCGCGACGCCGTGCTCCTCGGCCTGGCGGCCGATCAGGCGCAACGCCCAGCGCACGGTCGCCCGCAGATCGACGGTTTCCTCCTCGAGCGACAGCGCCCGCGCCTCGATCTTCGCCATGTCGAGGATGTCGTTGATGATCGCGAGCAGGTGGTTGGCGCTGGCGTGGATGTCGCCGACATAGTCGAGATAGCGGCTCGGCTGGACAGCGCCGAACAGCTCGTTCTGGATCACCTCGGAGAAGCCGATCACCGCGTTCAGCGGCGTGCGCAGCTCATGGCTCATGTTGGCGAGGAAGCGCGTCTTGGCGCGGTTGGCCTGCTCGGCGATCGCCTGTGCGCGCGTGAGCTCGCGATTGCGCGTCTCGGTGCGGTGCGCGTTGTAGTACAGCAGCGACGCGACGGTGCCGACGCCGCGGTAGCGGCCCTGGTCGAGCACGATGAAGCCCCGCATCAGGGCGCTCGGCGCCTCGTTCGCGAGCAGCGACTGCAGCGCGTCGATCTTGAGGTCGTGGCCGACCTTGAAGGGCTCGCCGTCCATGATCAGGCGTACCGGCTTGTGCTCGAACAGCGAGCGGCCGAACTGGCTCGCCCACAGCATCACGATGTCCTGGCGATTGATCATGCCGACTGGCACCGTGTCGGCGACGACCGGCAAGACCAGGAGATCGACGTCTTCCGAGAACCGCTCGAACGCCACGGCGCACGTGACATCGGGCGGCACGGGCGCCACCCACTGCGCAATCACCTCGACGGTGTCGTGGGCGCCTGGATAGCCTGGGTCGTCCCCGCTTGGCTCGCCGAGTTGGTCAAAGAACATGCAGCAACGCGATCGTGCCCGTGCAGCTCGCCCCCGACATCCCTGCAAATAGTGATACGCGATCCCGATGACGATTGGATGACGATCCGCCGAGGATTGCCCGACGACCGCCTTGCGCCGCCGGAGGCACAAGGCATAGTGGTGCCGAGGGCGCCCGGACCGGACGCCGACCCGACCCCAACACGAGTGAGCGACCCGCCATGCCGCAAGCCGCCATTCAACAACCGACCGGCGCCGTCGGGCGCGACCGCTGGGTCGAGGCGCCCGTGAACTATCTCGCCGACACGTCGGTGAAGCCGGTCACCTACAATCCGCCCCAGGGCACGGGCGTGCCGCGGCGTGTCGGCAACTACCGGCCGTTCCGCGTCCGCATCCACGACGCCCGTCCGGTGGCCGATGCGCTGTCGCTCGACCGCGAGGGCTTCCAGCTGGTGCGCCAGCCGACCGCGGTCGCGGATTTCTACGACGAGGCCGAAGTACGCGGACGCTATTTCGACGAGGTCGAGGCCCTGGTGCGGCGGGTGACCGGCGCCGCCAAGGTCGTCGTGTTCGATCACACGATCCGGGTCGCCGAGCGCGCCGTCGAACGCGGTCTGCGCGCGCCGGTGGCGTCGGTGCACAACGACTATACCGAGACGTCGGGTCCGCAGCGGGTGCGCGACTTGCTCGAGGCGCCGGAAGCCGGGGCGCGCCTCGAGCGCCGGTTCGCCGAGTACAACGTGTGGCGTCCGATCCGCGGTCCGGTGCGCATGTGGCCGCTCGGGCTGGTCGACGCGGCGACCATCGCGCCTGCCGATCTCGCGGTCTGCGACCTCGTCTACAGCGATCGCACCGGCGAGATCTACCAGGGCGTGTTCAATCCGGCGCACCGCTGGTACTACGTGCCCGACATGGAGCGCGACGAGGCGGTCCTGATCAAGTGCTACGACTCGGCGCGCGACGGGCGCGCGCGGTTCTCGCTGCACGCCGCGTTCGAGGATCCGACCTCGCCGTCCGACGCGCCGCCGCGCGAGAGCATCGAGGTCCGCACCCTGGCGTTCTTCGACGAATAGGCCAAACCGATCGGGGAGGTGAGTCGTGCTGGTGTTCGACCTCAAAGCCGAGCAAGCGTTCGACCCCAACAAGCATGTCGAGAAGATTCTCGGCAAGATCGACGAAGGCGACGTCACGGTGGCGTGCTGGGAGCCCGGTCAGACCAGCCCCTACCACTGCCACCCCAACGCCACCGAGATCTATTTCTGCCTGGAGGGCGGCGGCACGATGCGCACGCCGACCGGCACCATCGAGGTCAAGCCGGGCGCGTTCGTCGTGCATCCGCGCGGCGAGCTGCACGAGTACGTCAACGGGCCGGCGCGCACGTTGCTGTTCCGCGTGCGCTATGGCGACGACATGTCGACCCGCACCAAGGCGTGGCCGAGCAACAAGGCTTGGCAGAGCCGTCCGGTCGACACCGAGTACTTCGCCCAGCACCCCGCGGGCTGACGCCGGCGGATCCCGATCAGCCGAGCGTCACCGCGACCCGGCGCTCCGTCAGGCTGTGCCGGGTCAAAAAGTCGTCGAGGTCGCCTTTCGCCAGCGGCTTGGCGATCAGGTAACCCTGGGCGGCGTCGCAGCGCATGCGCTGCAGCGTGCTCACCTGGTCGACCGACTCGATGCCCTCGGCGACCACGTGCATGCCGAGATTGTGCGCGAGGTCGACGATGGCGCGCACGATCTGCTGGTCCTCCGACTGCTCGGCGCAGCCGTCGACGAAGCTGCGGTCGATCTTGAGCGTCTTCGCCGCGAGCTTCTTGAGGTAGGCCATCGACGAATAGCCGGTGCCGAAGTCGTCGACCGCGATCGAGACGCCCTGGTCCTGCAGGGCACGCAGCGAACGCAGGGTGTCGTCGACGTCCTGCATCAAGGTCGTCTCGGTGACCTCGAGCTCGAGCGCATCGGCGGGCAGCTTGGTGGCGGCGAGCGCGTCGTCGACCAGCGCGTTGACGTCCTGCACGCGGAACTGCACCGGCGAGAGATTGACTGCGATCGTGAAGCCCCGCATGCCGTTGCGCCGCAATTGCGCAGTCGTGCTGCAGGCCTCGTTGAGCACGAACTCGCCGAGCGCGCCGATCAGGCCGCTGCGCTCGGCGACCGGCACGAACTCGCTGGGCGAGATCAGGCCATGCTCGGGGTGCTGCCACCGCACGAGCGCCTCGGCGCCGATGATCTCGCCCGAGCGCAGATCCGCCTTCGGCTGGTAGTAGACCGACAGCTGCCCGACCGCGATCGCGTGGCGCAGGCTCGATTTGACCACGGCGGCTCGCATCGCCTGCTCGCCCAGCGCGGGCGTGAAGAACGTGTAGCGGCCGCGCCCCTCGTTCTTGGCGCGGTAGAGCGCGAGGTCGGCGTTGCGCAGGAGATCGTCGGAGGCCGTGCCATCGTCGGGGAACAACGCCACGCCGACGCTCGCGCCGACCTGAAGCTCGAGGCTATCCACCTGGATCGGCGCCGACAGGCCGTTGATCAGACGCTCGGCCAGCGCGCCCGCCTTCTCGGCGTTGTCGTGCTCGTTGATGTCCTGCAGCACGCTGAACTCGTCGCCGCCCAGACGCGCGATGGTGTCGACCGACCGCGTGATCTTGCCGATGCGATCCGCCACCGTCGTGAGCACCCGGTCGCCCGCGCTGTGACCGTGCAGATCGTTGATCTCCTTGAAGTTGTCGAGATCGATCATGTGCAGCGCGAAGTGCTTGCCGGCGCGCTTGGCCTGCTGCATGGCGGCTTCCAGGCGATCCTGCAGCAGGGCGCGGTTGCCGAGCCGGGTCAGCGGGTCGTGGCTGGCGAGGAAGCGCATGCGCTCCTCGGAGTCCTGCACCTGGCCGAGCGCGCCGTCGAGCATGTGGACGGTCTGGGCGAGCTGCTGCGCCAGCGAGCGGTTGTCGGCGAACAGCTGATTGGTCGCCTGCAGGCGGCCCATGGTCTCGCTCAAGAGCGCCTGCACGAATGCCAGGCTGAATGACGGGTGCGCGTCCATCACGACGCGCAGCGCCTCGCGCGGAAACTCGAGCAGCTCGCTCGGCTCCGTCACCGTGATGGTGACGCTCGGCGGGACGTCGCGGATCAGGCTGCCCTCGCCGAAATAATCGCCCGGGCCGAAGTCGCGGATGACGTGGCCGTCCTTCTCGAGCCGCAAGCTGCCCGACACGACGATGGTGAGCGCGTCGACCGGCTCGCCGGGACGGCACACGACCTCGCCCGGCGGCGTGCGCCGCCGCCGCGCCAGCGCGACCACGGCATCCGGGATCTCGGGCGCCAAGGCCGGGAACGCCGTGCGCATCAGGCCGACAACCCAGCTCGACGGGAACTCGGTCAGGCGCGAGGTGCTTTCCATGCGAACTCGTCGCTTCAGGAGGGGTACGGCGTCGGCGAAATCATAGCGTACTTTCAATCACACTTCGTACGCGAAAGTGTAGCAATATCGCCTATAATTATGAACAAATTGAGTAGAAAAACGGCGGCGATGCTGCGCGAATAGACGTATAGGCGCATCGCCAGTCGCCGCAGCGCATGCGCAAGATTGCCGCGCCCGCGGGGCGGGCCCGCGGGCGCCGGTCGAATTTAATTAAAGCAGCGACGTCAGCGTGCGGCGAACTGGGTCTGGCCGAACATCACGTCGCGCTCCTTGTCGGTGATCGGACCCTTGCGCTGCTTGTCGGCGAGCACCTCGCAGCCGCGCTGAACCGCCGGCCGGGCGGCGATCGCGTCGAACCACCGTTTGACGTTGGGGAAATCAGCGAGGTCGACGTTGCGCCGCTCGGGGAACCGCAGCCACGGGAAGGTGATGATGTCGGCGATCGAATACTCGCTGCCGGCGAGCCACTCGGCCTGGCCCAGGCGCTTGTCGAGCACGCGATGCAGCCGTTTGACCTCGTTGCCGTAGCGCTCGAGCGCGTAGGGGATCTTCTGGGGCGCGTAGTTGTTGAAGTGCCCGAACTGGCCGAACATCGGACCGACGCCACCCATCTGGAACATCAGCCACTCCAGGCAGGCATAGCGCGCCGCGGGATCCTTCGGGATCAGCCTGCCGGTCTTCTCGGCGAGATAGATCAGGATCGCGCCCGACTCGAAGACGCTGATGCGCTTGCCGCCCGGGCCGTCGGTGTCGACGATCGCGGGGATGCGATGATTGGGATTGATCGCCAGGAATTCCGGCTTGAACTGGTCGCCGGTGCCGATGTTGACCGGGATCACCTTGTAGGGCAGCGCGAGCTCCTCGAGCGCGATATGCACCTTGTGTCCGTTGGGGGTGGGCCACGTCCAACATTCGATCATCGCGATCTCCCTCAATCGCACGGTTTTCCGGCCGACCTGCGGCCGGCTCTGGTCAAGCCTAGAACAAAGCTTGCGTCGACGTCATCCGTGCCGGAATCTTGGGGGACGAATTCGTCTCAATCACGCAAGCGCGACTGTCTCCTGGGAGGATCCGCGATGGCCGAAGTTCCGCGTCTCAACGGGGTGATCCGCGCGCTGGCCGCGGGCCAGCCGGCGTTCACCTGCTTCACGACCGCGGATGTCGAGGCGGCGTTGGCGCTGTCGACCACCAAGTACGACGGCATCGTGTTCGAGATGGAGCACAACCCGTGGGACGCGCGCGCGCTGCGCGACAGCCTGCAGTACATGCTGAACCGCGGCCAGATCGCGAAGTCGGGCTCGGTGGCCCCCGCCGTCACGCCGATGGTGCGCGTCCCGCCCAACGGCGGCGAGCTCGGCCAGTGGCACGCCAAGCAGGCGCTCGATCTCGGCGCCTACGGCATCGTGTGGCCGCACGTCAGCACGGTCGACCAGGCGCGCAACGCGGTCGCCGCGTGCCGCTATCCGCGGCTCAAGGGCGCGCCGCGCTACGAGCCGGCCGGCCTGCGCGGCGACGGCCCGACCGGCGCCGTGCGCTACTGGGGCGTCACCCAGCAGGAGTACTACGCCAAGGCCGACGTCTGGCCGCTCGACCCCAACGGCGAGGTGCTCGTCCTCCTGATGATCGAGGACACCCAGGGCATCGAGACCCTCGACGCGATGCTGCGCGAGGTGCCGGGCATCGGCGTGATCCTGATCGGCGAGGGCGATCTCAGCCAGGAGCTCGGCTACCCGCGCCAATACGAGCACCCCAAGGTGCTCGAGGCGATGGCCGAGATCGTCAAGACCTGCAAGAAGCACAACGTCCCGGTCGGCCATCCGCACGTCGACGCCAAGAACGTCGAGCGCCTGCTCGGCGAAGGCTATCGCTTCCTGATGAGCGCGCCGGTGCGCAGCTACGCCGGTCTCGACAAGGGTCGCGAGCTCGCCGGGCGCAAATAGCCGTCAGGTGCGCGCGAAGTAGAGCTTGAGCGGCGTCTCGCCGCCGATCTGGCGGCGCATGGCCGGATCGGGCACCCAGTCGGCGAGCGCGGCGACCGTGTCGGCGTAGCGCACGGTCGTCTCGAACCCGGCGAACGGCCAGTCGCTGCCCCACAGCAGGCGCTCGCCGCCGCCGACGGCGAGCAGCGCGGCGGCGTAGGTCGTGGCGGCGGACGGCGGCTTCACGCGATAGCCGGCCGACAGCTTGACCCACGTGCGGCCGCGCTCGATCGCGGCCAAGGTGGCGCGAAAGCCGGCGCCGTTCACGCCCTCGGCCGGATCCGGATGACCGAAGTGATCGATCACGAGCTTGACGCCGGCAGCCTCGAGCGCGGCGATCGAGCGCGGCAGGCGCGGGCCGTCGTCGTTGAGGTGGACGTGCCAGCCCAGATCGGCGACGCGGCGCAGCAGCATGCGGTGCTCGGGCGCGGCGAGATCGGGTGGCTCGGCGACGTTGCGGAACTGGAACCGGATGCCGACGAAGCCGTCGCGATCGAGCGCCTCCAAGGCATGGCGCGAGATCGTCGGGCTGACGATCGCGGTGGCGCGCAGCCGTTCGTGACGGCGCAGCGCCTCGCGCATGTAGTCGTTGTACTCGCCGTAGAGGCTCGCCGCGGCCAACACGCCGAACGTGACGCCGTGCGCGTCGAGCGTGGCGATCAGCTGTTCGATCGTCGCGTCCTCGGGCGGCTTGTGCCACGCGGTCGCGGTCAACGGCATGTCGGTCGTGTAGACGTGGAAGTGGCTGTCGACCAGCGGTGCGTCGGCTGTCATGGCAGGCCTCTCTCGGGCGTGCTATCGCTCGCCCATCATGCGTCAGCCGCGTGGGCTCGACGCAAGCGGAATTGCTGCGAGGAGCGGGCGGGTCGCATGATGAGTTGTCTCAGGCTCGCCGTGATGGCGCTGTTGGCGAGCGCGGTGTTGCCGGCGCTGGCCCAGACCGATGGCTTTCCGAGCCATCCGGTGCGCGTGGTGGTGCCGTTCGCCGCCGGCGGGCCGACCGACATCGTCGCGCGCGTTCTCGGCCGGGGCCTGAGCGAGATCTGGCACCAGCAGGTCGTGGTCGACGACCGCACGGGGGCGGGCGGCAACATCGGCGCCGAGGCGGTCGCCAAGGCGCCCGGCGACGGCTACACGCTGCTGCTCACCACGCCCTCCCTCGCGGTGGCGCCGGCGGTCTACAAGAAGCTCGGCTTCCGCCCGCTCGAGGATTTCGCGCCGGTCGCCAAGCTCGGCATCACGCCGACCCTGCTGATCGTCAGCCCCCAGCTGCCCGTCGACTCGGTGCAAGGCCTGATCGCGCTCGCCAAGGCCGAGCCGGGCAAGCTCAGCTTCGCGTCGCCCGGTCAGGGCACGTCGCTCCATCTGGCGGCGGAGATGTTCAAGCGCATGGCCGGGATCGACATCTTCCACGTGCCCTATCGCGGCGGCGCACCGGCGTTGATCGACATCATGGCCGGGCAGCCGCAGATGATGTTCAACCCGCTGGTCGATACGCTCGCGCCCTTGAAGGCCGGCAAACTCAAAGCGCTCGCGGTCTCGACGCGCACGCGCACGCCGGTGATGCCCGACCTGCCGACGGTGTCGGAGAGCGGCGTGCCGGGCTACGACTTCTCGCTGTGGTACGCCGTGTTTGCGCCGGCTGCGACGCCGCCCGACCTGGTCGAGCGCATCAACCGCGACATCGTGCAGGCGCTCGGGAAACCCGCGGTCCGGGAGCGCTTCGAGGCCGCGGGCATCGAGATCGCGGGCGGCAGCGCCCGAGAGTTCGCGGCCGAGATGCGCCGCGAGGTCGAGACGTGGAGCGACCTCGCGCGCTCGATCGGGCTCAGCCTGGACTAGCTAGAAGCCCGCGAGCACGAGCTTGCCGCGGGCGCGGCCGCTCTCGATCAGCGCGTGGGCGCGCTTCAAGGTCGCGGCGTCGATCTTGCCCATGGTCTCGGTCAGGGTCGTGCGGACCAGGCCGTCGTCGACCAGGCCGGCGACCTCGGTCAGCAGGCGGTGCTGGGCGATCATGTCCGGCGTCTCGAACACCGGACGGGCGAACATGAATTCCCAGTGGATCGACACCGCCTTGCGCTTGAACGGCAGCGCATCCAGCACCTTGGGGTCGTCGATCAGGCCGAACTTGCCCTGTGGCGCGGCGACCTCGACGATCTCGGCGAAATGCCGCTCGGTCTGGGTGGTCGAGAACACGTAGTCGACCGCGGGAACGCCGATGGCGCGCAGGCCCTCGCGCAGCGGCTTGGCATGGTCGATCACGTGATGCGCGCCGAGCTCGCGGCACCACGCCAGGGTCTCGGGGCGCGAGGCGGTCGCGATCACGGTGAGCCCGGTCAGCCGGCGCGCCAGCTGGATCGCGATCGAGCCGACGCCGCCGGCGCCGCCGATGATCAGGAGGCTGCCGCCCTCGGCCGGCTTGCCGATGCGGATCGCGAAGCGGTCGAACAGCATCTCCCACGCCGTGATCGTGGTCAGCGGCAGGGCAGTCGCCTCCGCGAACGACAGGCGCGCCGGCATGCGTCCGACGATGCGCTCGTCGACCAGGTGGAATTCGCAATTGGTGCCGGGGCGCGCGATGTCGCCGGCGTACCAGACTTTGTCGCCGGCCTTGAACAAGCTGCAGGCCGGGCCGACCGCCGCGACCACGCCGGCGGCGTCGTAACCCATGATTTTCGGCTTGTCGGGATCCGGGTTGCCCCGCATCCGCACCTTGGTGTCGACCGGGTTGACCGAGACGGCCTCGACCTTGACGAGCAGGTCGCGGCCCGTCGGTACCGGCCGGTCGATCTCGACGTCGACCAGCGCGTCGGCTTGGTCGATCGGCAGCGAGCGGTAGAAGCCGACGGCTTTCATGGGCTGGTCTCCCTGGGCCAGAGGGGCGGGCGCGCAGTCTAGGCAGAAGCCACCCGCCTGTCAGCCGAGCGGACGCGCCCGCCCTTGAGAATCTCGGCCAGCTCGAACGCCAGCTCCAGCGCCTGCGAACCGTTGAGACGCGGATCGCAGTGCGTGTGGTAGCGATCGGCAAGGCGGGCCTCGTCGATCGCCTGCGCGCCGCCGATGCACTCGGTGACATCCTTGCCCGTCATCTCGAGATGCACGCCGCCGACCGGCACGTTCTCGGCGTCGAGCACCGCGCAGAAGCCGCGCAGCTCGGCGAGCACCCGGTCGAACGGGCGCGTCTTGACGCCGTTGCGTGCCGTCACGGTGTTGCCGTGCATCGGGTCGCATGACCACACGACGCGCCGGCCCGCGCGTCCGACCGCGCGCACCAACGGCGGCAGGCCGGCGCCGACGCGATCGGCGCCCATGCGCACGATCAAGGTCAGGCGTCCGGGCTGGCCGTCCGGATCGAGCACGTCGATCAAGCGCAGCACGTCGTCGGGCTCGGTCGTCGGCCCGAGCTTGATGCCGAGCGGATTGGCGACGCCCCGGCAGAACTCGACATGGGCGCCGTCGACCTGGCGCGTGCGCTCGCCGATCCAGGGCAGGTGCGCCGAGCAGGCGTACCAGGCGCCGGTGACGCTGTCGACGCGCGTCAGCGCCTCCTCGTAGGGCAGCAGCAGCGCGTCGTGGCTGGTGTAGAGCTCGGTCTCGCGCAGCTGCGGCGTCGTTGCTTGCGTCACGCCGCACGCCGCCATGAAGCCGAGCGCATCGTCGATGCGCGCGGCGAGCTGCTCGTAACGCGAGCCCTGGGGCGAGGCGGCGACGAACGCGAGCGTCCAGTCGTGCACGCGGCGGAGATCGGCGAAGCCGCCCTGCACGAAGGCGCGCAGCAGGTTGAGCGTTGCGGCGGCCTGGTCGTAGGCGCGCAGCATGCGGCCGGGATCGGGCACGCGCGCGGCGGCGTCGAACGCGAGGTCGTTGACGATGTCGCCGCGATAGCTCGGCAAGGTCACGCCGCCGACCGTCTCGGTCGGCGCCGAGCGGGGCTTGGCGAATTGGCCGGCGACGCGGCCGACCTTCACGACCGGACGGCCGGCGCCGAAGCTCAGCACGACCGCCATCTGGAGCAGCACGCGCAGCGTGTCGCGGATCGCGTTCGGATGCAGCTCGGCGAACGATTCTGCGCAGTCGCCGCCCTGCAGCAGGAACGCCTCGCCGGCGGCGGCGCGCGCCAGCGCCGCCTGCAGGCGCCGGGCCTCGCCGGCGAACACCAGCGGCGGCCTGCGGCGCAGCCGCGCCTCGGCGTCCGTCAATGCGTCCGCATCGGGATAGTCGGGCAGCTGTCGGGCGGGCTTGGCGCGCCAGCTGGCGGGCGACCATGCCGCGCTCATCGCACGATCTCGCGCAGCGCGGGCGGCGGCGCGGGCTCCGGCGCGCTCCCGGCCGGTAGAACCGGACGCTCCAGGGCGGTGGGTACATGCTCGATCGTGCGCGCGGGTGCGACGGTCGAGGGACCGGTGACGACGTCGAAATCGACCATGGGGACCTCCTCGGGGTTGGAGGCCGTCTCACCCGTGGCGCGATCCCGAAAACACGAAAGCCGCCCGGATGAGGCGGCTTCGTGGGTCAAACGCGAGATGTGCGATGCCTAGGCCGCCGGTGTGCTCCAGCGGTAATAAAATCGCGTGCAGGTGGTCGGGCGGCTCGTCATCGCGGGCGCGAGACTAGCGGCGCACGATCTCGAACGCAAGGTCGCTCCTGTCAGATGAAGCTGGTGCCGCCGTTGAGCAGGATGGTCTGCCCGGTCAGGTAGGCGTTGCCGATCACCATCAGGACGGCCTGGGCGACCTCCTCGCCGGTGCCCAGCCGACCCAGCGGGATGCGCGCGATCGCCTCGGCGCGACGCGCCTGGATCATGTCGGTGTCGATCAGGGTCGGCGCCACCGCGTTGGCCGTGATGCCTTCCTTGACCAGGCGGGCGGCGTAGCCGCGCGTCAGTCCCTCCATGCCGGCCTTCGAGGCGTTGTAGTGCAGCCCGACGCCGCCCGCGCCGCGCGCCGCCCCGGACGAGATGTTGACGATGCGCCCCCAGCCCTGCGCACGCATGTTCGGCAGCACGGCCTGGGTGCACAGGAAGGCCGACTTCAGGTTGACCGCGATGGTGCGGTCGAAATCCGCTTCGGTCAGATCGTCGATGCCGCGCGAAATTGCCACACCGGCGTTGTTCACCAGAATGTCGATCGCGCCGAGCTGGGCCGTGACCGCGCACACCATGTCGGCGACCGCGCCGGCTTGGGAGACGTCGGCGGCCACCGCGAGCGCTTTCCGGCCGAGCGCGCGCACCCCGGATACGACCGCAGCGGCCTGCTCGGCGTGCTCGCGGTAGTTCACGGCGACGGCGGCGCCCGCCTCGGCGAGCGCCAGCGCGATCGCGCGTCCGATGCCGCGCGACGCGCCGGTCACCAGCGCGACACGGGTCGACAGATCGGGAAGCTGGGGCATCGACACCTCGTTCGGGGGGTGGGTTGCGGCACGTCGTCTATAATCGATACCGCGCGCGCGACCGACCGACTAGGCTGCATCGCATCAGGAGGAGATCGCGTCATGACAGCGCCGCTGACCGGCATCCGCGCCTGCGTGTTCGACGCCTACGGCACCCTGTTCGACGTCGCCGCCGCCGCGGCACGGTGCCGCGACGTGCTGGGCGAGCGCGCCCCGCCGCTCGCCCAGCTGTGGCGCGACAAGCAGTTGCAGTACAGCTGGCTGCGCGGTTTGCAGGGCCGCCACGCCGATTTCTGGCAAGTCACCGGCGATGCGCTCGATTACGCGCTGGAGACGATGGCGATCGAGGATCGCGCGCTGCGCGAGCGCCTGATGACGCTTTATCTGGCGCTCGACGCCTTCCCCGAAGTGCCCGGCGTGCTGACCCGGCTCAAGGAGGCGCGCGTGCCGGCCGCGATCCTGTCGAACGGCAGCCCGCGCATGCTGGCCGCCGCGGTCTCGGCCGCTCGCCTCGAAGGCCTCTTCGACCACGTGCTGTCGGTCGAGGAGGTCGGCGTCTTCAAGCCCCATCCCAAGGTCTACCAGCTCGCGGTCGACCGTCTCGGCGTCCCCGCCGCGGCGATCGCGTTCCTGTCCTCGAACGGCTGGGACGCCCACGCGGCGTCGGCGTTCGGCATGCGGGTGATCTGGTGCAACCGCTACGCTCAGCGCGCCGAGCGGCTGCCCGGGGCGCCCGACCGCGAGGTGCGCAGCCTCGCCGAGCTGCCGGCGCTGATCGGACTCTGAGCGCGATACCGCGTTTCGACCTCGATCCGGAAACCTGGGCCATGCGTTGTCACCGCGATGGCAACCGGGTCCGGGGTCATGGTGGTGCGTACCGTTTCCGTCGCCTGTCTGCTGGCGGCAGGCCTGTCGTTCGCGATTGCCGCGGGGCCTGCGCGCGCCGCCGACCCGGCACCCGACCTCAACTGGACGGGCAGCATCATGGAGGAGGACGATTTCTGGGCGCCCGACAACCTCGATCGCCACTACACGCACGGCATCGAGTTCCTGGGCACCAGCGGCGAGGTTCGCGATCCGGCCTGGCAGCGCCCGTTCCAATGGTGGCCGTTGTTTCCCGAGACCACGGGTGCGCTGTCGCGGCGCTACGAGATCCTCGGCGGGCAGAACATGTACACGCCCGACAATCTCTTGCTGTCGGCCCCCGACCCGCACGATCGGCCCTACGCGGGCTGGCTGTATGGCGGCGCGGCCCTGATGCAGGACACCGAGGAACGCCAGTTCGACCGCTTCGCGGTGCGCCTCGGCACGATCGGCCCGGCGTCGGGTGCCGGCCAGCTGCAGAGCAAGGTGCATCTCCTGATCGACAATCCCCAGCCGATGGGCTGGGGCGCGCAGCTCCACGACGAGCCGACGCTCGATCTGTTCGAGGAGCGCAAGTGGCGCGTCTACCGGCCGACCGGCGGCGGGCTCGGCGTCGATGCGATTCCGCAGGTCAGCGCGCGGGTCGGCAATGTCTACGATTACGTCGCGGCGGGCGGCATGGTGCGGTTCGGCCGCAACCTGCTGGTCGATTACGGTCCGCCGCGCATCGATGAGAACCTCGGCGCGCCCTACGAGAACCCCGCGAACGGCGACGGCCCGTGGACCTGGTACGGTTTCCTGGGTACCGAGGGCCGTCTCGTGGCGCACAACATCTTTCTCGACGGCAACTCGTTTCAGCGCAGCCCGAGCGTCGACAAGGAGCCGGCGGTCGGCGACGCCGAACTCGGCGTCGCGATCGCTTACGAGCACCTTCGACTTGCCTACACCTACGTTTATCGCTCGATCGAGTACCGCTCGCAGGACCACCCGGACCATTACGGCGGGATCGACCTGACGTTCCGACTGCCGTTCTAGGTCGACGGCGCGCCGCCGTTGAATCGCCGGAGGCGGCGCCGTAGCGTGGCTCCGATCGAGCAGCGGCAAGCGGATGACCGACGTGGCCGAGCCTTTGGATGATCCGCTCAGCGTCCTGGCCGACGCGCCGGCGTTCGGAGCGCTGCCCGACGCCGTGTTGCGCCGGATCGCCCGCAAGACCGAGGAGCGCGTCTTGCCCGCCGACACGATCCTGTTCGAGCAGGGAGCCAAGCCCGTGCACCTCCATCTGCTGCTGGAGGGTCAGGTCGGCTTGCTGGGGATCGGCTCGGACGGTCACACCACCGCCGTCGTCGAGGTGCTGCATCCGATCGATCAGTTCATCCTGGCCGCCGTGCTGACCGACGCGCCGTACCTGATGTCGGCCCGCGCGCTGACCGACGTGCGCGTCTGTCTGATCGACGCAAACGAGCTGCGCCAACTGGTCGGCGCCGAACCGCAGCTTGCGGTCGCCATGATCGTCTCGTTG
Organism: Candidatus Sulfotelmatobacter sp.; assembly: GCA_035507915.1. GTDB lineage: Bacteria > Pseudomonadota > Alphaproteobacteria > Elsterales > Elsteraceae > JACQAI01. The sequence continues at coordinate 5,198 of DATJNS010000074.1, read as the reverse complement.
GCGCGTCAGTACCGCATGCTGGTGCGGCAAGTGAAGGACCTGAAGCTGCGCTCGACCGCGCAGCGTCTCGGCTGCTTCCTGCTGGAGCTCGCGCGCGAGCAGGATGGCGCGCGCACTGTGCGGCTGCCCTACGACAAGCAGCTGCTGGCGGCGCGGCTCGGCACCACGCCGGAGAACCTGTCGCGCGCGTTCGCCGCGTTGCGCGCCCACGGCGTGCGCACCAGTGGCGCCTCGGTCACGCTCGAGGATAGGCAGCGTCTGACCGCGTACGCGCAGCCCGACGATCTGCCCGTCGATAGCTAGTCGGCCGCCTCGCGATCGCACGCGCAGGCGCGGTCGCTCCGTGCGGTCGGCGCGCGGCCGAGCGCCTGCTCGAGGCGCGCGCGCAGGGCGGCGCGCCACGCGCCGGGCAGCAGCACGGTCCACGCGACCCAGCTCGCCGCGGCGGCGACGATCAGATAGACGATGACGGACTGCCACACGGGCTCAGAACCCCAACGCGGTGGTGATGTGGAAGGTCGCGAAAGCCGCGAGGTAGGCGAGGCCGATCATGTAGGCGAACAGGAAGGCGGGCCAGCGCCACGAGTTGGTCTCGCGCCGCACCACGCCCAGGGTCGCGGCGCATTGCGGGGCGAAGATGTACCAGGCGAGCAGGGCGAACGCGGTCGGCAGCGACCATTGCGCCGCCAGCGTGCTGGCAAGCGTGCCGTGCAGCGCGTCGCCGGTCGCGCCCACGGCGTAAACCGTGCCCAGCGCGGCGACCGCGACTTCGCGCGCCGCGAGGCCGGGGATCAGCGCGATCGCGATCTGCCAGTTGAACCCGACCGGGGCGAGCGCCGGCGCGATCGCGTGACCGAGCCGGCCGGCGATCGAGTAGTTGATCGCCGGGTCGGTGGCGCCTTCGGGTGCGCCAGGCACTGAGCTCAGGAACCAGATCAGGATCATCAAGGAGAGGATGATGGTGCCGGCCCGGCGCATGAAGATGCGCGCCCGCTGCAGCACGCCCAGCACGACGTTCTTGAGATCCGGCAGCTTGTAGTTCGGCAGCTCGAGCAGGAACGGCTCGACGCTGCCGCGCCAGAACACGCGTCGCAGCACGAGCGCGACCGCGAGCGCCGAGATGATGCCGGTCGCATAGAGGCCGAACATCACGAGGCCTTGCAGGTCGATGAAGCCCGCCACGGTGGCGCGCGGCACGAACGCCGAGATGATCAGCGTGTAGACCGGGATGCGCGCCGAGCAGGTCATCAACGGCGCGACCAGGATAGTGGTCAGCCGGTCGCGCCGATTTTCGATCACGCGCGTCGCCATCACGCCGGGGATGGCGCATGCGAAGCTCGACAGCAGAGGGATGAAGGCGCGCCCGTGCAGTCCGGCGCCGCCCATCAGGCGATCCATCAGGAACGCCGCGCGCGCCATGTAGCCGAAATCCTCGAGCAGGATGATGAAGGTGAACAGGATGAGGATCTGCGGCAGGAACACGAGCACGCTGCCGACGCCGGCGATCACGCCGTCGGCGATCAGCGACCGCAGCATGCCGTCCGGCATGGTGGTACCGACCAGCGCGCTGAGCCAGGTGAATGCGTCCTTGATCGCGTCCATCGCCGGAGTCGCCCAGCTGAACACGGCCTGGAACATGAGGAACAGCACCGCGAGCAGGATCGCGATGCCGGCAACCGGATGGAGCAGCACGCGATCGAGCCGCGCGGTCCAGATCGCCGGACGCCCGGTCTGTCGGACGGCGAGCCCGAGGATGCGGTCGGCCTCGCGGTGAGCGCGGCGGATCTCCTCGGCCGCGGGTTCGCTCCAGCCGCCGGCGGCCGGCACCGACGGCGCCGCGTCGGCCAGCGCGTCGAGCCGCCGCATCAGCTCGAGCGTGCCGCCCTTGCGCACCGCGACGCTGGTGACCACCGGCACGTCGAGCGCGCGCGACAGGCCGTCGAGATCGATCTCGAGACCGCGATGGCGCGCGATGTCGAACATGTTGAGCGCCAGGATCAAGGGGCGGCCGACCTGCTTGAGCTCGAGCACGAGGCGCAGCACCTGGCGCAGGTTGGTGGCGTCGGCGACGCACACGACGACGTCGGGCGCGGGCTCGTCGGCCTGGCGGCCGAGCACGACGTCGCGCGTGATCACCTCGTCGGGGCTGCGCGCGCGCAGCGAGTAGGTGCCGGGCAGGTCGAGCACCTGGACCCGCCGTCCGCCCGGGGTGACGAATTGGCCGAGCTTGCGCTCGACCGTCACGCCCGGATAGTTCGCGACCTTCTGGCGGCTGCCGGTGAGCGCATTGAACAGCGCGGTCTTGCCGCAATTGGGATTGCCGACCAGCGCGATGCGCGAAACCGAGGGATTGGCGATATCGACCACGGGCTCCGATCCTCGCGCGGTCGCGGCGCGCGGCGCTTAGACGGTCGCCTCGACCAGGATGGCGTTGGCCTCGCGGCGGCGCAGGGCCACCGTCGTCTCGTTGACCCGAATGGCAATCGGGTCGCGGCCGAGCAAGCCTTCGTGGACGATCTCGACCGGCGCCCCCTCGACGAACCCGATCTCGAGCAGGCGACGCTCGAGCTCGGTCGCGCTGATGCCGGTTTCAGGGGCGTCCGCGCCGGCCCCGCCAATGCGGACGATCCGGCCGCGGAAACCCTTGGCGGCCTGGCCCAGCCTGAGGGCCGAACGGCTCGAATCCGGGAAGGTAGCTGCTTCGAATGGCATGGCGCGGACGATGGCTCCCTAGCGGTGTTATTGATAATCGTTCTCAACGCACTTTCCAACCCCCCTCGGCGCTGGGCCGGCGCATGGCGCCATGCGCGGGACGCGGGGCGAGAAACGAAGCACTATGGGTGCGCCGGTCCGGGGCAGCATTGCGCTGGATCAAATCGGGGCCACGGGCCGCCCGGGCGGGCTATGGTGCCGGCCCAGGTTGACGATCGACCGGATCGGGTCATCACACACCCGCGGAGGGGTCATGGAGGACCTGTTGGACCAGATTCGTGACCGCGATCTGCCGTTCTCGAAGCTGCTCGGAATCGAGTTCGTCAGCGCGACACGCGACAAGGTGGTCGCGCAGCTGACCGTGCGAAGCGATCTCTGCACCCTGTTCGACACCGTGCATGGCGGCTGCTTGATGGCGTTCGCCGATACCGTCGGCGCCACCGGCACGATGCTGAACCTGCCCGCCGGCGCCGGCACCACCACGATCGAGAGCAAGACCAACTTCCTGGCCGCCGCGCCGGTCGGCAGTCGTCTGGTCGGCGAGGCGACGCCGATCCATCGCGGCAAGCGCACTCAGGTCTGGCAGACCCGCATCACGACCGCCGAGGGCCGTCTCGTCGCGCTGGTGACCCAGACCCAAATGGTGCTCGCCTGATCGCGCGGTCCACGTCCGTCCTCGCGCGGCGCGTAAGCGGCGCGCGATCCGGCACGTCGCACGCGCGGCACGATCGGCACCGCGCCCTTCGCTGAGCCCGAAGCCACGCTACGCGTCTTTCAAATTGTCACGGGCAAGCCGCCCGACCACGTTCGCCGCATGCCGGCCGGCCCCGCAGACATTCTGCTCGTCGCAGCCACCTTCGTCATCGCCGGAACCGTCAAAGGTGTGACGGGGATGGGGCTGCCGACCGTGGCCGTTGGACTGCTCGGACTCCTGATGTTGCCCGCCGAGGCCGCCGCGCTCCTGATCATTCCGTCCCTGGTGACCAACGTGTGGCAGTTCATCGCGGGTCCGAACCGGCTCGTGCTGCTGCGCAGGATGTGGCCGATGCTGCTCGCGATCTTCCTCGCGACCTGGGCGAGCGCCGGTCTGATCACAGGCGGCGACGCCCGATACGCCCTGGCGGGGCTGGGCGGCACGTTGGTCGTCTACGCGCTGGTCAGTCTCGCCCAGCTCAGGATGTCGGTTCCGCAGCGCACCGAGGCTTGGCTCTCTCCGATCGTCGGCTCGGTGACGGGCGTGGTGACCGGCGCCACCGGCGTCTTCGTCATGCCCGCGGTGCCCTATCTGCAGGCGCTTGGCCTCGGCAAGGAAGATCTGGTCCAGGGGCTGGGGCTCTGCTTCACCGTCTCGACGGTCGCGCTGGCCGTCGGCCTGGCGCGCCATGGTGCGTTTCTGCCGACGACGATCGGCGCATCGGTGCTGTGCACGGCGCCCGCGCTGCTCGGCATGTGCTTCGGTCAATGGGTCCGGATGAGAGTGGATGCGGAGACCTTTCGGCTACTGTTCTTCGTCGGCCTTCTCGTGCTCGGTGGCGATTTGGCCGTCCGCTCGATCGGCTGAACGCCCACCTTTGCGCGACGCGACAGCCGGCGGTGCAAGAAACGGGTTCGTCGGATGCGCGCACGCGTCGTAGCGTCGACGTCTCGCGCCAGACCGCAAGGGTGCCTCGAGTGACCGTCGCGAACGATCGATCGGACACGGTTCCTGGCCTCGGGCGGCTCGCCACCGCGGGATTGTGCGCGAGCCTGATCGGGATCGGCCTGGCACGCTTCGCCTACACGCCGTTGATCCCCGCGCTGATCGGCGCCGCATGGTTCACGCCGGCCGAGGCCGCGTATCTCGGGGCCATCAACCTGGTCGGCTACCTGGCGGGCGCGCTGCTCGCGCGACCTTTGACGGTCCGCTATGCGCCGTGCGGCGTGCTGCGCGCCATGATGGCGCTCGCGACGGTCGCGTTCTTCGCCTGCGCGCTCGAGTTCGGCTTTGCCTGGTTCACGGTCTGGCGCCTGGGCGCCGGCATCGCGGGCGGCGTCATCATGGTGCTCGCGGCCCCCACGATCCTGCCGCACGTCCCGGCAGCGCGCCGCGGCGCGGTCAGCGGCGTGATCTTCACCGGCGTCGGATTGGGCATCGCGGCCTCGGGCACGCTGGTTCCGCTGCTCCTCCACGCCGGCGTGGTCGCGACGTGGTGCGGGCTCGGGGCTTGCGCGGGGTTGTTGACCGCGCTCGCGTGGGGCGGCTGGCCCGCCGGCGGTCCGTCGCATCGGCCGAGGCACGGCCCGCGGCCCGCCATGCCGCGCGCGTCGCCGGCGGTTCGCGCGCTCCTGATCGGCTACGGACTGACGGCCGCCGGCTTGGTGCCCCACATGGTGTTCCTGGTCGACTTCATCGCGCGCGGCCTCGACCTTGGTGTCGCGGTCGGTGCACGCGCTTGGATCGTGTTCGGACTGGGCGCCGTGGTCGGTCCGCTGCTGCTCGGACGATT
>DATJNS010000073.1:0-29792 GCA_035507915.1 Candidatus Sulfotelmatobacter sp. | reverse complement strand
TTCTGGTTGCTGATCACCACTTGGGCGACGCCGGGTGTCGCGAGCACTGCGACGCCGAGCGCTGCCAGGCCGGCCGCCGCCCTCAGGGTCGCCGTCATCGGCAGGAGGGGCTTGGGGCGCCCCGTTTCGGACAACCACGTCATGACGATCCGCGCTCCCTCCGGATTGGCGCCTTATACCGCGGCGCGCTTGACCTGGCCTGCTCCGCGCAGCACCGAGCCGAGCGGGAGGTGCAGGTGGTCGTTGCCCGCCAGGATGCTGCCCGATTGCAGCATGTGGTGACCGCCGGCGATCTCGGAGACGTAACCACCGGCTTCGCGCACCAGGAGAATGCCGGCAGCGATGTCCCAGGGCGACAAGCCGGTCTCGAAATAACCATCATAACGGCCGGCCGCAACGTAGGCGAGGTCGAGCGCCGCGGCGCCGAAGCGGCGAATTCCCGCAGTCTCCGCCATCACGGCGGACAGCATGGCGAGGTAGGCCGTGTGCTCGGGCCGGCCGCGATTGGGCATGCCGGTCGCGATCACGGCCTGGCCGAGTTCGCGGCGTGCCGACACCCGCAGGCGGCGGTCGTTGACATAGGTGCCGGCGCCGCGCTCGGCCCAGAACATCTCGTCCTTGATCGGGTCGTAGACCACGCCGGCGACGATCTCGCCGTCGCGCTCGAGCCCGATCGAGATGGCGAAATGCGGTAGGCCGTGCAGGAAATTGAGCGTGCCGTCGAGCGGATCGACGATCCAGCGGTGCCGCGGGTCGGTGCCCGTCTCGACGGTGCCCTCCTCCATCAGGAGACCGAACTCCGGCCGCGCCTTCTTGAGCTCCTGTCGCAAGGTGCGCTCGGCCTGCAGATCGGCGGTCGAGACGAAATCGGCCGGTCCCTTCTGGGACACCTGCAGCTGCTCGACCTCGCCGAAGTCGCGGATCAGCCCGCGCGCCGCTTTCTGGGCGGCCTTGACCATGACGTTGATGGTTGCGGAGCGGAGCGCCATGTCCTCGACCGTGGGCGGGCAATGCGGCGGTATTAGGGCGGCGGCCTAGCTCTTGGCGCGCTCCACGTACGAGCCGTCGGCGGTGTTGACGACGATCCGCGTGCCGGATTCGATGTGCGGCGGCACCATCACGCGCATGCCGTTCTCGAGCTTCGCCGGCTTGTAGGACGACGACGCGGTCTGGCCCTTCACCACCGGATCGGCCTCGACGATCTGGAGCGTCACGGTCGCCGGCAGCTCGACGCTGACCGGCGCGCCCTCGTAGCTCGAGATGATCACCTTCATGCCGTCCTGCAGGAACCCGGCGGCGTCGCCGACCAGCGTGCGATCGACGCTGATCTGCTCGAAGGTCTGCTCGTCCATGAAGGTGAGGGTGTGCTCGTCGCCGTAGAGGAACTGGTAGTCGTGGTCGTCGATGCGCACGCGCTCGACCGTCTCGCCGGAGCGGAAGCGCTCGTTCAGCTTGGTGCCGTCGCGCACGTCGCGCATCTCGACCTGGACGAACGCGCCGCCCTTGCCGGGCGTGATATGCTGCGCCTTGGCGACCGCCCACAGCTTGCCGCGAAACTCCATGACATTGCCGGCGCGCAACTCGTTGGCGTTGATCTTCATCGTGAATTCCGTGGGATTTCTTGACCTTGACCGGTAAAGCGGGCGAGACCCTATCAGCTTGGATCACCCCGATCAACGCGGCTTCCGGCTCATGAACGGACGAGGCGCGCGGACGTGACGGCGCCTTGGTGGCATCCCGACGCGCTGGCGCGCCGGCGCGCCAACCTGACGGTGCGCGCGCGGGTGCTCGCGGCGATCCGCGGCTTCTTCGCGGCGCGCGACTTCGTCGAGGTCGAGACCCCGGCGCTGCAGGTCTCGCCCGGTCTCGAGCCGCACCTGCACGCCTGCGCCGTGACCCTGCGCGACCCCGCGGGCGCGGCCGCTCTGCGCTACCTCCACACCTCGCCCGAGTTCGCCATGAAGAAGCTCTTGGCCGCCGGCGAGCCGCGCATCTTCCAGCTCGCGCGGGTGTTTCGCGACGGCGAGCGCTCGGCGACCCACCATCCCGAGTTCACCATGCTGGAGTGGTACCGCGCCGGCAGCGACTACCGCGCCCTGATGGACGACTGCACGGCGCTGCTGGTCGCCTGCGCCGACGCCGCCGGCGCGACCGAGCTGCGCTGGGGCGGGCGTGCCAGCGATCCGCGCGGCACGTGGCAGCGCCTGACCGTGGCCGACGCGTTCACGCGCCATGCCGGCATCGACCTGATGGCCACCGCGCCGGATCCGCGGGCGCCGGAGGTCGCGCGGCTGGCGCGCGCGGCTGCCGAGGTCGGCATCGCGGCGCACGACGGCGACGACTGGGAGAGCCTGTTCTTCCGCATCTTCCTCGAGCGCATCGAGCCCGCGCTCGGGACGCCGACACCGACCGTGCTGGCCGATTACCCGATCAGCATGGCGGCGCTGGCGCGCCCGAGCCCGCGCGATCCGCGCGTCGCCGAGCGCTTCGAGCTCTACGTCGCCGGCCTCGAGCTCGCCAACGCCTTCAGCGAGCTGACCGACCCGGCCGAGCAGCGCCGCCGCTTCGAGGCCGATCTCGCGAGGAAGCAGCGCCTCTACGGCGAGCGCTACCCGATCGACGAGGATTTTCTCGCCGCGCTCGGCGCCGGCTTCCCGGACTCGGCCGGCATCGCGCTCGGCGTCGACCGCCTCGTCATGCTCGCATGCGGCGCCGAGCGCATCGACGACGTGCTGTGGGCGCCGGTCGTGTGAGATTGCGGACTCGCAGCCTGACCTAGTTGTCAAATGACGGTTGAGAATGAGGAGAGGTGGGAGAGAGCGCCCTACGCCTCGCCCAAACCGATCGCGCCCTGGCGCGCGAGATCGGCGATCGCGGTGTCGTCGTAGCCATGTTCGCGCAGCACCTCGGCGGTGTCGGCGCCGAGGCGCGGCGCGGGGCGACGCAGGCTGGTGGGCGTCGCGCTGAAACCCACCGGCGGGCGCATCTCGCGGATCGCGCCCTCGCTCGGATGCTCGGTCGCGGCGAACAGCCCGACCGCGGCGAGATGCGGATCGCCGGGCAGCGCCTCGAGCGGGTTGACCGGCGCCGCCGGGATGTCGGCGCGTTGGCAGGCGTCGAGCCAGAACGCGGTCGGTCGCGTCGCAACCAGCTCGGCGACCAGCGCGTAGAGCTCGCCGACGTGGCGGTTGCGCGTCGTCGGATCGGCGATCCGCGGATCGTCTGCGAGCTCCGGCCGACCGGCGAGCGCGAAGAACTCGCGCCAGTGCCGGGTCGTGTAGGGCAGGATCGCGACGTGCCCGTCGGTCGTGCGGTGGGGCCGCCGGTCGCGCGACAGCACGCGCGCGTAGCCGGCCGGGCCGAGCGGCGGCTCGAAGGTCAGGCCGCCGAGATGCTCCGTCAAGGTGAAGGCCACCATGGTCTCGAACATCGGCACCTCGATCGCCTGGCCGGCGCCGCGGCGCTCGCGATGGAACAGCGCCGCCAGCACGGCGTAGAGCGCGGTCAGGCCGACCGTCTTGTCGGCGATCAGGGTCGGCGCGAAATGCGGCGCCGGCGACTGGGTGTGCTCGAGCGCGGCGATGCCCGAGCGCGCCTGGATCAGGTCGTCATACGCCGGATAGTCGCGATAGGGGCCGCGCTCGCCGAAGCCGTAGGCGGCGCAGTAGACGATGCGCGGATTGACGGCGCGCACCGCCTCGTAGTCGAAACCGAGCCGCGCGATCGCGGCCGCGCGCATGTTGTGGATCATCACGTCGGCGCGCTCGAGCAGCCGGCGCAGCACGCCGGCGCCGGCGGGTTGCTTCAGGTCGAGCACGACCGAGCGCTTGTTGCGGTTGATCGCGAGATGCAGCGAGCCCATGCCGGGATGGCGCGCGACGCCGGCGGCGCGCGCGATGTCGCCCTCGGGCGGCTCGATCTTGATCACGTCGGCGCCGAGATCGGCGAGGATCTGGGTGGCGTACGGGCCGAGCAGGACGGCGGTGAGGTCGATCACCGTCACGCCGGCGAGCGGGCCCGACGGCCGTGGTGTCGCGTCGGTCATCGGGGCATCGGCTGGGGCGGCGTCAGGCGTCCCCGTGCATCTGCAGGTCGCCGAGCCAGCTCAGCATGCCTTTGCCGACCTCGAGGAACTGCAAGGTCAACAGGCGCTTCTTCTTGTCGACCCGGATCACGCGCGCGGTCGCCGTGTGTGTGGTCTCGGGATCCTTCTCGCGCGACAGCACGATCGTCATCTTGGTGTCGGGCTTCGGATCGCCGTCGTAGTTGCCGACCACCAGCGCGCCCAGCCCCCAGTCGACGGTCTGGTAGATCTTGCGGTCGAGCTTGACGTCGAGCGTCGGTGCGAGGAAGCGCGGCCCGGTGCGCCGCTCCGGTGTCTCGCGCTCGCCCAGATCGCGCAGCAGCTGGCGACCGAGCTTGGACCGCGGGTCGTTCGGACGATAGCTCATGGACCGACGCCTGAGGGTCGCGGCCTACGGTACCGAGCGGTGCAGGTCATCGCGCTGCCTTTCGCAGTCCATAGGACGCGCGGGACACAGGGGAGTCAATGCTACGGCGCCAACATCCGGGGGGCTGTGATCGTGCTCACCGGCCGATCGCGCTCAGCAGAACAGGCTGTTGCCGACTGCGTGGCAGCTCGTGCCGTTGGGGCCGAAGATCCCGGGCCCGACTTGGTTGTAGGTGCCGCCGGTCGGACCGACGATCGTAGTGCCTTGGCGCTGGTAGCCGAAGCCGTCGGCGCTGTAGGGCGATTTCGGATCGCGCGGCGCCAGCACCGTATTGCTCGGCGGGTTTGGCGCGTAAGCCGGCGGCGGGATCTGCTGGACGCCCGAGGGCCGCGCCGGGTTCTGCGGGTTGCCGAACAGGATGTCGGGCGGCGTGCCGCTGCCCCGGTGGACGTGGCTCTTGGGCACCTTGACGGGGTTCTCGTCGCGCTCGGCGGTCGCGTCGCCGGTTGCCGCAGCGGCGCCGGTATCCGTCGCGCCCGTGCCGGTCTGCGCCGCCTCGGCGCGCCAGTCGGGGCCCGGCCACAGGGGCGTCGGCGGCGCCGGCGCCGTGCAGGCGGCGAGCATCCCGCCGATCAACGCGGCACCCACCCAGCGCATCATCGCGATCACCCCGCCCGTGATGTCTCCGATATGGGGCGCCGGCGGCGGCACATGAAGAGCCCTCGGCGCCTCAGCCGGGGCGCCGGGCCGCGGCGATCGCCGCGTTCATCGCGCGCACGCCGGCGGCCGGGCCATCGGGATGCGACCACACCGCCGCGATCACGGCGAGAAAATCGGCGCCCGCCTCGACCAGCGGACCGCAGTTCGCCGCGTTGATGCCGCCGATCGCGACGCACGGTACCGTCATGATGGTCGACCACCAGTGCAGGATGTCGACCGAGGCCTGACCCTTGGCGATTTTCGTGTCGGTCGGGAAGAAGGCGCCGAACGCCACGTAGTCGGCGCCCTGCTCGCCGGCCTCCATCGCGAGATGCGGGCTCGCGTGACAGGTCACGCCGACGATCGCGTCGGGGCCGACCGCCGCGCGGGCGCTCGCGTAGCTGGCGTCCTCCTGGCCGACATGCACGCCGTCGCAGCCCGTCGCGGCGGCGAGATCGGGACGGTCGTTGAGCACGAAGGCGACGTCGTGTGCGTGGGCCACCGGCATCAGCCGATCGACGGCGCGCCGGATCTCGTCGTCGGAGACGTCCTTGAGGCGCAGCTGCACGCAGGCGACGTCGCCCGCGTCGAGCGCGCGCGCCAGCGCGTCAGTGAACGGCGCGAGATCGACCGCAGGCGGCGTGATCAGGTAGACGCGGCAGCTGCCGACGATCTTGCGGCGGCCTTCGCCCGGCGTGGACAAGCTTCAGAGCTTGCCTTCGTAGATCTTCATGATGGTGTCGAGCATGCTCAAGGCGTCGGCGCGCGGGCGCTGGAAGGTGTTGCGCCCGATGATCGAGCCGGTGCCGCCGCCGTCGCGGATGCCGCGGATCTCATTGTAGAGGCCGTCGAGATCCTTGGCCTCGCCGCCCGAGAACACCACCAGGCGCTTGCCGGCGAAGCACGACTGCACGACGTGCTTGACGCGCGCCGCCAGGGTCGAGCCGTCGATCTTCTGCTTTTCGTAGACCGTCTTGGCGGCGCTCAGCTCGAGCGCGGCGGTCGGCGGCTTCACCTTGATGATGTGCGCGCCCATCAAGGCCGCCATGTGCGCGGCGTAGGCGCAGATGTCGAGCGCGGTCTCGCCTTCCTTGGACAGGTTGCCGCCGCGTGGGTACGACCACACGACGACGGCGAGGCCGTGCGCCTTGGCATCCTCGGCGAGGTCGCGCAGCTCCTCCATCATGTCGTAGGCGGCATCGGACCCTGGATAGATCGTGTAGCCGATCGCCGCGCAGCCGAGCCTGAGCGCGTCCTTGACCGAGGCGGTGACCGCCTGGGTCGGTGCCTCTTTGGCGCGCGCGAGGCTGTTGGCGCTGTTGACCTTCAGGATCAGCGGCAGCGCGCCCGCGAAGCTGCCGGCACCGGCCTCGAGCATGCCGAGCGGCGCCGCGTAGGCGGACAGGCCGGCGTCGATCGCGAGCTGGAAATGGTAATGCGGGTCGTAGGCGTCGGGGTTGGGCGCGAAGCTGCGCGCGGGTCCGTGCTCGAAGCCCTGATCGACCGGCAGGATGACGAGGCGGCCGGTGCCGCCGAGCCGGCCCTGCATCAGGATGCGCGCCAGATTGGCTTTGGTCCCCGGGTTGTCGCTCTCGTAATTCGCCAGGATCTGCTTGACGCGTTCGCTGATCCGCATGGTGCTCCTCGCTCGAATTCGGGGCCTCGGGGCAGGCCCGGTTTAGATCAAACCCCTAGGGTTTGCAATGCACGGACCCGTGCATTTCGACTCAACATTTCGCGGTCGTCGCAGTTCCCGAAATCATTCCGCCAGCCACGCCTTGCACGCCGCCGCGGGATCCTTCTGCGCCATCAGGTCGAGCGCGTCGGGCCGCATGTCGTAGAGCGTGCAGCGGTTGTCCTCGCCGATGTCGGCGAGCTTGTGGAGGATGTTGTCCGAGCCGCTGAAGACGATGCCGTTGAAGCCGCTCTGCAGCGCCGCCATGGCGCGGCCGGCGGCGCGTCCGCAATCGAGGATCGATTCGATCTCGAGGTCGGGGAACTCGGCGCGCACGGTGCGGACCAGGGTGGCGAACCACGCCGGACCGACCGCGCTCGCCGCCGCCGGCGCGGACAACAAGGTGATCGGCTTGCCGACGACGCGCGCCGCGGTCGCCGCGATGCGGGCCTGCGCGAGGTCGTGGACGACGACCGCCTTGCCGCCCATCGCGCCGGCCGGCGACGGCGACGCTAGAGCTGCTTCGCCATCGCCGCCGCGGTGTCGAGCATGCGGTTGGAGAAGCCCCACTCGTTGTCGTACCAGCTGAGCACGCGGCAGAACCGGCCCTCGATCACCTGGGTTTGCGTCAGATCGAAGGTCGAGCTCGCCGGGTTGTGGTTGAAGTCGACCGAGACGAGCTCCTCGCTCGTATAAGCGAGAACGCCGCGCAGCCGCCCGTCGGCCGCCTGCTTGATCGCCTGGTTGATCGCGTCCGCGCTGGTCGCGCGCGCCGCCGTGAAGGTGAGGTCGATCAGCGACACGTTGGGCGTCGGCACGCGGATCGCGGTGCCGTCGAGCTTGCCCTTGAGCTCGGGCAGCACGAGCCCGACGGCGCGCGCCGCGCCGGTCGAGGTCGGGATCATCGACAGGTTCGCCGCGCGCGCCCGGCGGATGTCCTTGTGCAGGGTGTCCTGCAGGCTCTGGTCGCTGGTATAGGCGTGGATCGTCGTCATGAACCCGGCCTCGATGCCGATCGCCTGGTGCAGCACCTGGGCGACCGGGGCCAGGCAGTTGGTGGTGCACGACGCGTTGGAGACGACTTGATGCTGCTTGGTCAGCTTGTCGTGGTTGACGCCGAACACCACGGTCAGGTCGACGCCGTCGGCCGGTGCCGAGATCAGCACGCGCTTGGCGCCCGCCTCGATGTGCTTGGCGGCCTGCTCGCGCTTGGTGAAGATGCCGGTGCACTCCAGCGCGATGTCGACGCCGAGCTCCTTCCAGGGCAGCTTGGCGGGATCGCGCTCGGCCGTGACCTTGATCGGGCCGCGCCCGACGTCGATCGAGTCCTCGCCGGTCTTGACGTCGAAGGGAAACGTCCCGTGGACCGAGTCGTGCTTCAGGAGCTGGGCGTTGGTCTTCACCGGGCCCAGATCGTTGACGCCGACGATCTCGACGTCGTTGCGCTTCGATTCATAGAGCGCGCGGAACACCAGCCGGCCGATGCGGCCAAAGCCGTTGATCGCCAAACGAACCGCCATCTCGCTTCTCCCTCAAGATCTACCGGCAGCGCGCCTTGACCGCCGCGGCGACCGCCGCCGCCGTTATGCCGAAGTGCCGGTACACGTCCGCGACCGGCGCCGAGGCGCCGAAACCCGTCATGCCGACGACGTTGCCGGCGTCACCCACATAACGCTCCCAGGCGAACGGCGATGCGGCCTCGACCGCGATCCGGATACCGGCGCCCAGCACCGCGTCACGGTACGCGCGGTCCTGCGCGTCGAACAGTTCCCAGCACGGCAGCGACACCACGGCCGTCGGGATGCCGTCGCGCTCCAGCAGCTCGCGCGCCTCGAGCGCCAGGGCGACCTCGGAGCCGGTGGCGATCACGGTGGCGCGCCTCGCGCGCGACGCCTCGGCGAGCACGTAGCCGCCGCGCGCGGAGCGGTTCTCGGCTTCGTGCGCCTGCCGCACCGCGGGTACCGCCTGGCGGGTCAAGGCCAGCACCGACGGACCGGAATGCGCGAGGGCGAGCGCCCAGCACTCGGCGGTCTCGATCGCGTCGGCCGGCCGGAATACCTGCAGCTTCGGGATCGCGCGCAGGCTCGCCAGCTGTTCGACCGGCTGATGCGTCGGTCCATCCTCGCCGACGCCGATCGAGTCGTGGGTCATCACGTGGATGACCCGTTGGCCCATCAGCGCGGCGAGCCGGAGCGCCGGGCGGCAATAGTCGGCGAACACCAGGAAGGTTCCCGAGTACGGGATGAAGCCGCCGTGCAGCGCCATGCCGTTCATGGCCGCCGCCATCGCGTGCTCGCGCACGCCGTAGTGGATATAGCGACCGGCGTAGTCGTCGCGCGTCACCACGGCAATCGATTTCGCCCTCGTGTTGTTGGAGCCGGTGAGATCGGCGGAACCGCCGATCAAGGTCGGAATCGCGGGCGTCAAGGCGTCGAGCACGTCGCCCGACGCCTGGCGCGTCGCGATCTTGGGCTTCGCCTCGGCGAACTTCGCTTTGACGGCTGCGATCGCAGGCGCCGCCGCCGCAGGCAATGCGGTCTCGTGCGCCTGCTCGAACGCGGCGCGTGCCTCGCGCGGCGCGCGTTCCAGCCGCTCGCGCCACGCGCGATGCGCGGGCGCGCCGCGCGCGCCGGCGCGCCGCCACGCGTCGAGCACGGCGGCCGGGATCTCGAACGGCGCGTGACTCCAGCCGAGCTTGACGCGCGCGCCGGCGATCTCCTCGGCGCCGAGCGGCGCGCCGTGCGACGCCGCCGTCCCGGCCTTCTTGGGCGCGCCGTAGGCGATCGTCGTGCGGCAGGCGATGAAGCTCGGCAGGTCGGAGGTGCGCGCCGCCGCGATCGCCGCCGCGACCGCCTCGGGATCGTGCCCGTCGACCGCGGTCGCGCGCCAGCCGGACGCCCGGAAGCGCGCGAGCTGGTCGTCGGACACCGTGAGCTCGGTCGGCCCGTCGATCGACACGTGGTTGTCGTCGAACAGCACGATCAGGCGATTGAGCCGCAGGTGCCCGGCGAGCGAGATCGCCTCGTGGCTGATGCCTTCCATCAGGCAGCCGTCGCCGACCACGACATAGGTGTGATGATCGACCAGCGCGTCGCCGTAACGCGCGTTCATCAGGCGCTCCGCGAGCGCCATGCCGACCGCGTTGGCGAGCCCCTGGCCGAGCGGGCCGGTCGTCGTCTCGATGCCGCCCGCCAGACCGTACTCCGGGTGTCCGGCGGTGCGGCTGCCGAGCTGGCGGAAGCGCCGCAGCTCGTCGATCGTCATGTCGGCGTAGCCGGTCAGGTGCAACAGCGCGTAGAGCAGCATCGAGCCGTGGCCCGCCGACAGCACGAAGCGGTCGCGGTCGGGCCATTTCGGATCGAGCGGGTCGAACTTCAGGAAGCGCGTGAACAGCACCGTCGCGACGTCGGCCATTCCCATCGGCATGCCGGGATGTCCCGACTTGGCTTGCTCGACCGCGTCCATCGCGAGCGCGCGGATCGCGTTGGCCATGTCGGCATGGGAAACCTGGTTCGGCCGCGGCGCGGCGGCGGTTGCGGTCGGCATGATCCTCGCGCGGCGGGGGGTCGCTTGGGACCCGGCGGACGCGAACATGCCGCCCGACTCGGCGGGCCGTCAACAGCGTTGTGAACCCATTGACGGCTCGCTACAGTCGATGTTGCAGAAACGTTCGAACCGAGCCGGATGAACACGCTCGAGGCTGCGTGCCAGCGCCTCCAGGCCGCGATCGACAGGTTGGAATCGGCGCTCAACTCGCACGATGATCGCGAGCGCGGCGCGCGGGCGCAGCTCGACGCCTCGCTGCAAGCGGCGCACGCCGAGCGCGCGACCTTGAGCGAGGTCAATCGCACGACGCTCGAGCGGCTCGACGCCACGATCGGCCGCCTGCGCGGCCTGCTCGCGGGCTGAGCCATGCCGGAGATCACCATCACGGTGAACGGCCGCAACTATCGCGTGACCTGCGGCGAGGGCGAGGAGACGCGCCTGCAGACGCTCGCCCGCGGCTTCGACGAGCGCATCCAGACGCTGGTGCGCGCGGTCGGCCAGGCCGGCGAGGCGCAGCTGCTGCTCGTCACCGGACTGATGCTGGCCGACGAGCTCGACGAGACGCGCGCCGAGCTCGAGCGCGTGCGCAACGCACCGGCGGCGCCCGACGACGGCGCCGAGCGCGAGACCGCGGCGCGGATCGACCGGCTCGCCCGGCGCATCGAGGCTATTGCCGAACAGCTCGAACGCGCCTAACTGTCTTGACGCGGCTGCCTGGTGCGTCAGGCGCTACGATCCCTGGGGCCAATACTTATCCTTTGGGAGCTGTCCCTGACGGAGCCCTGGTTCCGTTACATGGCGCCCACCTGCGTGAGCAGGCCACAGAGGATGTTTGCCAACGGCCAAGGCGGCCGCAGTTTTTGGCGCAGTTCCGGGCCATGAACTTGCTGGAGGCCAAGCAACAGCTGCGTGACGCGGTGAAGCTGCGGCGGCGCGCGGCGCACGAGGCCGGCGCCGCCGCGGCGGCGCAGGCGCTGGTCGGGCAGTTCGAACGCCACGTCACGCTGCCGCCGGGCGCGGTCGTGTCGGGCTATTGGCCGGCGGGTGCCGAGCTCGACGTGCGGCCGCTGCTCGAGCGGCTCGCCGCGCGCGGCCACCGCATCGTCCTGCCGGTGGTGGCCGAACGCAACGCGCCGCTGATCTTCCGCGTCTGGCGCCCCGGCGATCCGGTGGTCAAGGGCAACGGCGCCTGGGTCCCGTCGGACAGCGCGCCGCAGCTCACGCCCGACGTCCTTCTGGTGCCGCTGGTCGGCTTCGACCGCCGCGGCACGCGGCTCGGCCAGGGCGCCGGCTACTACGACCGGACGCTCCCCATGCTGCGCGCCGACCGCGCGATCACCGCAATCGGCGTCGGCTACGCGGTTCAGGAGCTGTCCGACATCCCGACCGGGCCGTATGATCAGCCGCTCGATGCCATCCTCACCGAGGCCGGTCTGATCAAGGTCACCTAGCATGCGCATCTTGTTCTTCGGCGATGTGGTCGGACGCAGCGGACGCACCGCGCTGCAGGCACAGCTGCCGCCGCTGATCGCCCAGCTCGGCGCCGAGTTCGTCGTGGTCAATGCCGAGAACCTGGCCGGCGGCTTCGGCCTGACGCCCGAGCTGTCGCAGGAGCTGTTCGCCGCGGGCGCCGACGTGCTCACGACCGGCAATCACGTGTGGGACCAGCGCGTCATCATCCCGTACATCGACACCGAGCCGCGCATCCTCCGGCCGCTCAATTTCCCGTCCGGCACGCCCGGCCGCGGCGCGCACGTCTACGCCACGCGCGGCGGGCGCAAGGTGCTGGTCGTCAACGTGATGGGCCGGTTGTTCATGGATCCGCTCGACGATCCGTTCGCCGCGGTCGAGCGCGCGCTCGTCGAGCACCGGCTCGGCGAGACGGTCGACGCCGCGATCGTCGACGTGCATGCCGAGGCGACGTCCGAGAAGATGGCGATCGCCCACCTGGCCGACGGCCGGGCCTCGCTGGTCGTGGGCACCCACAGCCACGTGCCGACCGCCGATGCCCAGATCCTGCCCGGCGGCACGGCCTACCAGACCGACGCCGGGATGTGCGGCGACTACGACAGCGTCATCGGCATGAAGAAGGAAATCAGCCTGACGCGCTTCATGCGCAAGATGCCGGGCGAGCGGCTGGCGCCGGCCGAGGGCCCCGCCACCGTGTGCGGGCTCTACGTCGAGACCGACGACAAAGGCGGCCTCGCCCGGCGCATCGAGCCGGTCCGGCTCGGCGGCCGACTCGCCCCGGCGCTGCCCGAGGTGGTCCGCGCCGCCGCCGACTGAAGCCCCTCACGCGCGCCGCCGGTCGGCTCCCCGGCGTTCCTGATGGGCGCCGCATTCTCGCCATAAAAGCGTGGTGTTTACGCCCGGGATGCCGGGACGCGTGCGCTCGCCGCGCTACATATGGTAGGGTGGCGGCCCGCGTGCCCCTAGTTCTGTTCAAGAAAAACCCAGAGACCTGATGGCCGGGCATTCCCAGTTCAAAAACATCATGCACCGCAAGGGCAAGCAGGATGCCAAGCGGGGCAAGATATTCACCAAGCTGATCCGTGAGCTCACCGTGGCGGCCAAGAACGGGCTGCCCGATCCCGCGTCGAACCCGCGCCTGCGCGCGGCCGTGATCGCGGCGCGCCAAGCCAACATGTCGCGCGATACCGTCGACCGTGCGATCAAGCGTGGCGCCGGCGGCAGCGACGACGCCAACTACGAGGAGGTGCGCTACGAGGGCTACGGCCCGGGCGGCGTCGCCGTCATCGTCGAGGCGCTGACCGACAACCGCAATCGCACCGCCGGCGACATCCGCTCGATCTTCACCAAACAGGGCGGCACGCTCGGCGAGACCAACTCGGTGAGCTTCATGTTCGATCGCGTCGGCATCGTGCGCTATCCCGGCGACGCCGCCTCGGAAGAGGCCATGCTCGAGGCCGCGGTCGAGGCCGGCGCCGACGATGTCGCGAGCGACGACGAGGCCCACGAGATCACCTGTGCGCCCGAGCGGCTGAACCTGGTGCGCGACGCGCTCGAGGCGCGCTTCGGGTCGCCCGAGAGCGCCAAGCTCGGTTGGCGGCCGCAGACCACCGTCCCGGTCGGCGACGAGCCGGCCGAGAAGCTGTTCCGGCTGCTCGAGGCGCTCGACGACAACGACGACGTGCAGGCCGTGGTGGCCAACTACGAGGTCTCCGACGAGACCCTGGCGCGGCTCACCGCATGACCGTTGTGCTGCGCCTGCTCGGCATCGATCCGGGTCTGCAACGCACCGGCTGGGGCGTCATCACGGTCGATGGCAATCGGCTGCGCCCGGTCGCCGCCGGCGTGCTGCGCTCGACCGCGGCGCGCTCGCTCGCCGAGCGCCTGGCCGAGCTCTATGCCGGGCTGGTCGAGGTGATCGCGACCTGGTCGCCGGCCGAGGCGGCGGTCGAGGAGACCTTCGTCAACAAGAACCCGGGCTCGACCTTGAAGCTGGGGCAGGCGCGCGGCATCGCGCTGCTGGCACCGGCATTGGCCGGATTGCCGGTGCACGAATACGCGACCAACTCGGTCAAGAGCGCCGTGGTCGGCGCCGGCCACGCCGGCAAGGAGCAGGTCGCCATGATGGTGCAGCGCCTGCTGCCCGGGCTGCCCGCCGACACCGCCGCCGATGCCACCGACGCGCTCGCGGTCGCGATCTGCCACGCCCATCACGCCCAGACGCGCCGCGCGTGGACGGTGCGCGAGACGGCGCCGCGCGAGGGGAAGCCTGCATTCGGCCTGCTCCCCGCGGGCGCGAGCTCCAAGTCATGATCGCCAAGCTGCGCGGCACGGTCGACGCGGTCGGCGAGGACTGGGCGGTGATCGACGTCGCCGGGGTCGGCTACCTGGTGTCGTGCGCCGGCCGCACGCTCGCCGCGCTCCAGGTCGGCCAGCCGGCGGTGCTGTTCATCGAGACCCAGGTGCGCGAGGACCGTATCCAGCTGTTCGGCTTCCTCGATGCCGCCGAGCGCGAGTGGTTCCGGCTGCTCCAGACCGTGCAGGGCGTCGGCGGCCGCGTCGCGCTCGCCATCCTCTCCGCGCTGGCGCCCGACAAGCTGGTCCAGGTGATCGCGTCGGCCGACCGCGCCGCGCTGACGCGCGCCGACGGCGTCGGACCGAAGCTGGCGACCCGCGTGCTCGCCGAGCTCAAGGAGAAGGCCGGCACCATCGCGCTCGGCCAGCTCGCCAGGGCGCCGGCGGCGGCGGACGGCGCGCGCGGCGGCGCGGACGTCAACCTCGACGCGGTGTCGGCGCTGGTCAATCTCGGCTACGGCCGGTCCGAAGCGTTCGGCGCCATCTCGAGCGCGAGCAAGGCGCTCGGTGAGCGCGCCTCGATCGACGCGCTGATCAAGGCCGGCCTCAAGGAGCTCAGCCTGTGAACGCCGAGCCGTCGAGCGCGGCGGTCAATCCGTCGCGCGTCGTCGATCCCTCGGTCGCCGAGGGCGGCGAGGCGGCGCTGCGACCCGCGCGGCTCGCCGACTTCGTCGGCCAGTCGGCGGTGCGCGAGAATCTCGGCGTGTTCGTCGAGGCGGCGCGCGGGCGCGGCGAGGCGCTCGACCACGTGCTGTTCTCGGGGCCGCCCGGCCTCGGCAAGACGACGCTCGCCCAGATCGTCGCCCGCGAGCTCGGCGTCGGCTTCCGCGCGACCTCCGGCCCCGTGATCGTGCGCGCCGGCGATCTCGCCGCGCTGCTCACCAACCTGCAGCCGCGCGACGTGCTGTTCATCGACGAGATCCATCGCCTTAATCCCGCCGTAGAAGAGATCCTTTATCCCGCGATGGAGGATTTCCAACTCGACCTGATCATCGGCGAGGGGCCGGCGGCGCGCTCGATCCGCATCGACCTGCCGCCCTTCACGCTGGTCGCGGCGACGACGCGCGCCGGCCTGATCACGACGCCGCTGCGCGAGCGCTTCGGCATCCCGTTGCGCCTGACCTTCTACACGCCGGCCGAGCTGGTCCAGATCGTCAGCCGGGCCGCGCGCCTGCTCGACATGAACCTCACGCCCGAAGGCGCGGCGGAGATTGCGCGGCGCTCGCGCGGCACGCCGCGGGTCGCGGGACGGCTGTTGCGGCGCGTGCGCGACTTCTGCTCGGTCGCCGGCACGGACGCGATCGACGCCAAGGCCGCCGACGCGGCGCTGCTGCGCCTCGAGGTCGACCGCAGCGGCCTCGACGCGATGGACCATCGCTACATGCGCTGCATCGCCGAGACCTATCAGGGCGGCCCGGTCGGCGTCGAAACCCTTGCCGCGGCGCTCGCCGAGCAGCGCGACGTGCTCGAGGAGGTCATCGAGCCGTTCCTGATCCAGCAGGGCTTGATCCAGCGGACGCCGCGCGGCCGCATGCTGGCGCTGCAGGGCTGGCGCCATCTCGGGTTGGCGGCGCCGCGCGATCTCGAGCGCCAGCTCGATCTCCTGGGGGCCGAGGCCGATGTCGATGGCTGACGGCTTGATGATCGACCAGCCGCCGGTCGGCCGGCTCGACGGCGCGCGTCACCTGTTTCCGGTGCGCATCTACTATGAGGACACCGACGCCGGCGGCATCGTCTACCACGCCGCCTATTTGCGCTTCGCCGAGCGCGCGCGCACCGAGATGATGCGACTCACCGGCGTGGGCCACAGCGACCTGCTCGCGCATCACGGCGTCACGCTCGCCGTGCATCGCTGTACCATCGAGTATCATCGGCCGGCGCGTCTCGACGACAGCCTGAGGGTGGCGAGCCGAATCACCGCCATGAGCGGCGCCACCGTCACGATCGAGCAACGCGTGCAGCGCGCCGCGAGCGATGCGCCGGATGGATTTCTTAACCTCGTCGATCTAAGTCTGCGGCTCGTCACCCTCGACCGTCAGCTCCGGCCGACGCGGCTTCCGGGCGCGCTCCGAGCCGTCGTGTCGAACTATCTCTGACCCTTCAAGCGAGAGAGCCCCCATGGAGAGTACCGTCGCGTCCCAGCTTTCTCTGTGGACGCTGTTCATTCAGGCGGACATCGTCGTCAAGGTCGTGATGGTCCTGCTCCTGTTCGCCTCGTTCTGGTGCTGGGCGATCATCTTCGACAAGCTCATGAAGCTCCGCCACCTGGTGCAGCAGGCCGACGAGTTCGAGGACTCGTTCTGGTCGGGCGGCAGCCTGGAGGATCTCTACGACCGCGTCGGCAACCGTCCGGTCGATCCGATGTCGGCGGTGTTCGCCGCGGCAATGCGCGAATGGCGGCGCTCCGCCGCCAAGGGTCTCGCCAATCCACCGGCGTCGCGCGCCAATCTGCAGCAGCGGATCGATCGCGTGATGTCCGTGACGGTCGGGCGCGAGCTCGAACGGCTGGAGAAATATCTGCCGTTTCTGGCGAGCGTGGGCTCGACTGCGCCGTTCGTCGGCCTGTTCGGCACGGTGTGGGGCATCATGAACAGCTTCACGGCGATCGCGGCGCAGAAGAACACCTCGCTCGCGGTGGTGGCGCCCGGCATCGCCGAGGCGCTGTTCGCCACCGCGCTCGGCCTGGTGGCGGCAATTCCGGCGGTGCTCGCCTACAACAAGATCTCGAACGACCTCGGCCGCTACGCCAACCGGCTCGAGGCATTCGCCGGCGAGTTCAGCGCCATCCTGTCGCGCCAGCTCGACGAGCGGACGTGAGCCGGTCATGGCTGGACAACTGAACCCAACGGGCCGCGGCGGCGCCCGGCGCGGCTACAAGCCGATGTCGGACATCAACGTGACGCCGATGGTCGACGTCATGCTGGTGCTGCTGGTCGTCTTCATGGTCGCCGCGCCGCTGCTGACGGTGGGCGTGCCGGTCGACCTGCCGAAAACGCAGGCGGCCAGCATCAACGATCGCGTCGAGCCGTTGACCATCTCGATCGACAACCAGGGACGCGTGTTCCTGCAGGAGACCGAGACCACGACCGAGCAGCTGGTGCCGCGGCTCCAGGCGATCACCCGCAACAAGCCCGACACGACGATCTTCGTGCGCGGCGACCGCGGCATCGCCTACGGGCGCATCATGGAGGTGATGGGGCTGGTCGCCGCCGCCGGCTTCAACAAGGTGTCGCTGATCGCCGAATTGCCTGGCAGCGCACCGAAGCCGCTGCCGCCGCGACAGCAGAGCGGCCAGCACTAGGAGCAGGGTAGGGCAGGGGCAGGCGATGCGCGTTCCGTCGATGCTGTCGGCGCTGCTGCACGTGATGGTGATCGCCTTCTTCTATTTCGGCCTGCCCGAGTTCCTGCGTCCGCGCATCGAGGTCGAGCCGACCCTCGAGGTCGAGGTCGTCACCTTGTCGGATCAGACCAACCTGCCGCCGCCGGCGGCGCAGCCGCCCCAGCCGCCGCAGGAGGTCAAGGCCCCGCCGCCGCCCCAGCCCAAACCCGCGCCGCCGCCACCACCACCGCCCCCGCCGGCGCCACCGCCACCTCCACCGCCGCCCCCGCCTCCGCCGCCCAAGCCGCAGGTGAAGAAGGAGGACGACTTCATGAAAATGATGGAGAAGACGGTCGCCCAGGTGGAGCACAACAAGCCGCAGCCGAAGCCTGCGCCGCCGGCACCGCCGACGCCGCCACAGCAGCAGCAACAGCAGACCGCGTCGCTCAACAATCCCAACTTCAAGCTGTCGGCCACCGAGGAGGATGCGGTGCGGCGCACCATCGCGCCGTGCTGGAACATCGATCCGGGGGCGCTCAACTATAAATCCATGCAGGTCGAGCTGAAGCTCACCCTTTCCCCCGACGGAATCGTTACTGGCGCGGAGGTGACGGATCGTGGGCGGTATTATTCGGATAGCGAGTTCCGCGCGGCGGCCGACTCGGCGCGGCGCGCGGTGCTCAACGACCGCTGCCACAAGCTGCCGTTGCCGCCCGATCAGTACGCCAGCTGGCAGACGACCTATTTGACGTTCGACCCCCAGCAAATCCTGCAATAGGGAATTTCGTGATGAACACGAATGGAGCCGCCGTCATCGCAAGGGCGCTCGTCGCCGCCGCGTGCCTCGTATGGTTCGGCGCGCCGGCGCGCGCGGACCTGCACATCGACATCACGAAAGGCACGCAGCAGCCGATCCCGATCGCGATCACCGATCTGATCGGCACGACCCCCGACGCGCAGCGCATGGGCCACGACATCAGCCAGGTGATATCGGCGGATCTCGAGCGCTCGGGCCTGTTCCGGCCGATCGAGCAGGGAGCCTTCGTGCAGCAGGCCGACACGATCGGGATCCAGCCGCGCTTCCAGGATTGGCGCCTGATCAATGCACAGGCGCTGGTCAGCGGCAGCGCCAGCATGCAGCCCGATGGCAGGTTGCATGCCGAGTTCCGCCTATGGGACGTGTTCGCCGAGGCGCAGATGGAAGGCGAGATGCTCGCCACGCAGTCGCAGAGTTGGCGGCGCATCGCGCACAAGATCGCCGACGCGATCTACAAGCGGATCACCGGCGAGAGCGGCTACTTCGACACCGAGATCGTCTACATCGCCGAGAGCGGCCCCGCGACGCGCCGCATCAAGCGGCTCGCGATCATGGATCAGGACGGCGCCAACGTGCGCGTGCTGACCGACGGGCGCGCGCTGGTGCTGACGCCGCGCTTCTCGCCGACCACGCGCGAGATCACGTACATGTCGTATTTCAACGATCGGCCGCGCGTGTACCTGTTCAACATCGACACCGGCCAGCAGGAAGTCGTCGGCGACTTCCCCGGCATGACGTTCGCGCCGCGCTTCTCGCCCGACGGCAACAAGGTGGTCATGAGCCTGGCGATCGGCGGCAACTCCGACATCTACGAGCTCGACCTGCGCACCAAGCAGAAAACGCAGCTCACCAACACGCGCGCGATCGACGTGTCGCCGTGCTATTCGCCCGACGGACGACGCATCACGTTCGCCTCCGACCGCGGCGGCTCGCCGCAGATCTACGTGATGAACGCCGACGGCAGCAATCCGCAGCGCATCACCTTCGGCAACGGGCGCTACACGACGCCGGTGTGGTCGCCGCGCGGCGATCTGATCGCGTTCACGAAGCAGGAGGGCGGACAATTCTCGATCGGGGTGATGTCGCCGGACGGAAAAGGCGAACGGATCCTGTCCTCGAGCTACCTCGACGAGGGGCCGACCTGGGCGCCCAATGGTCGCGTGCTGATGTTCTTCCGCGAGAGCCCGAGCGACGCGAGCGGTCGCGGCGGGTCGACCCGGCTCTACACGGTCGACATCACGGGGCAAAATCTGCGCGAAGTTGTCACACCGACGGACGCTTCCGATCCGGCCTGGAGCCCCTTGATTCCCTAGGGTTTGCTCGATATATTCCGCGACGTTTCGATAGGGGTTCACGGGTGTATTTGTCGTTCGCTTGTGCGAACGCCCGTGCGGTCAAGTCAGCCCACTCATCGGCATGTCCACAACAAGTCAGTACAGCATTGTGCTGAGGGGTCAAAAAATGCGCATAACACTCGTTTCCATGATCGCAGCTGCAGCCTTCGTCCTGGCTGCTTGCGAGTCCACGCCAGAGACCGCCGGCAACGCGTCGGGCAGCGGCACCGGCACCGCGCCAATGGCGCCGATGAATCCGACCAGCCCGGTTCCGGGTAGCAAGGAAGACTTCGTCACCAACGTCGGTGACCGCGTCTTCTTCGCGTTCGACAAGTCCGATCTCAGCGCCGATTCGCGCCGCACGCTCGAGCGCCAGGCCGCCTGGCTCAAGCAGTGGTCGAACCAGCGCCTGACCATCGAGGGTCACTGCGACGAGCGCGGCACCCGCGAGTACAACTTGGCGCTCGGCGAGCGCCGGGCCAACGCGGTGAAGGACTACCTCGTCGCGCAGGGCGTCTCGGCGAGCCGCTTGAGCACGATCAGCTACGGCAAGGAGCGCCCGGCTGTGCTCGGCTCGAACGAGGCCGCCTGGGCGCAGAACCGGCGCGGAGTGTCGGTCCCGCAGTAAGGCTTCGCCGAACCTTCGGCGCCTGACAGGGGCGCCGGTTCCTGGGCCGGGTGGCTCGTGGAACCGGCGCCTTTGTTTTGCCCTTATGTCGGCTTATAAGTCCGTCCCGGCGTTAACGAATACGGGACGAGACGATCCGTGCGGGTTGCCGTGATGACGCTGCGTCGCTGCTCAAGGGACCCGGGTCGCGTGCCGTCTCGCGGGCTCCTGTGGGCTTTGCCGATGCTGATCGGCCTGGCAAGCCAGCCGGCCGCCGCCCAGCAGGACGTCGGTTCGCTGGTCGACCGCGTGCAGCGCATGGAGCGCGACATCAGCACCCTCCAGCAGCAGGTATATGGCGGCAAACCGCCAGCGCCCGCCGCGTCGGCCCAGGACACCGAGGCGACCGCCGCCGCGACCGTGCGGATGTCGCAGATCGAAAGCGACCTGCGCGCCACCACGGGCCAGATCGAGGAGATCAATTTCAACGTTGGTCAGCTGCGCCAGCGGCTCGATCGATTGGCAACCGACGTCGACTTCCGCCTCCAACAGCTCGAGAAGGTCGCGGCCGGCCAGGCCCCCGCCGCCGGCGCGGCGCCGCCGGTCGCTGCCGCCGGACCCGTCCCGGCCGGCGCCGCCCCTGGGCCGGCTGTCGCTGCGGCCCCGGCGGGCGGCGACGCGGCACCGGTGACGGGCGCCAGCGCCGACGCGGGCACGACGGGCGAGCCGGCCGTCGTCATGGGTGCGCCGCCGCGCAACCTCGGCACGATCCCGACCAGCGTGGACCGGTCCCTACCGAGCGTGACCCCGGGAGCCCTTCCGCCGACGCAGACGGCCGCGGCGCCGGGTGCGATCCCGCCGACCGCGCTCACCCCGGGCATCTCGGCGCCAGCGGCCAGCGTCCACATGCCGTCCGGTTCGGCCAAGGACCAGTACGACTACGCCTTCGATCTGCTGAAGCGGGCCGAATATGCCGAAGCAGAACAGGCGCTGCGCCAGTTCATCACGGCCTACCCGCACGATCCGCTGGCGGGCAACGCCCAGTACTGGCTCGGCGAGACCTATTACGTGCGCAATAACTACTCCGAGGCCGCCGCGCAGTTCCTCAAGGGCTACCAGACCTATCCGCAGAGCCCGAAGGCTCCCGACAATCTGTTCAAGCTCGGCCTGACCCTGACGATCCTGGGCAAGGTTCAGGAGGCGTGCTCGGCTTACCAGCGTTTCGATCGCGAATACCCTGGCGCGCCCGGTGTGTTGAGACGCCGGGTCAGCGATGAGCGGCAGCGGCTCGGCTGCAGCTGAGCCGGCGGCGGCGCCGCTCGACGCCGCCGGCTTCGCGCACCTGATGGCGGCGGTCGGTCCGTTCGAGCGGACCCCGACGATCGCCGTCGCGGTATCGGGCGGCCCCGACAGCCTGGCGCTTGCGCTGCTGGCCGACCGCTGGGCGCGCGGGCGCCACGGCCGGGTGATCGCGTTGACGGTCGATCACGGCCTGCGTTCAGAATCCGCCGACGAGGCGGCGCAAGTCGGGCGCTGGCTCGGCGCGCGCGCGATCGACCATCACGTGCTGGCATGGCGCGGTGCGCCGCGCGTCGGTACGGCGGTGCCGGCCGGCAACCTGCAGGCGCGCGCGCGCGCCGCCCGCCACGACCTGCTGGGGGCGTGGTGCGCCGCGTCCGGTGTGTTGCATTTGCTGCTGGCGCACCATCTCGATGATCAGGCGGAAACCTTTCTGCTGCGGCTCGGCCGGGGCAGCGGCGTCGACGGCCTCGGCGCCATGGCGCCGGTCAGCTACACGCCGTCGTGCCGCGTGCTGCGTCCCTTGCTCGACGTGCCCAAGGCGCGCCTGGTCGCCACCTGCCACGCATTCGGCCAGGCGTTCGTTTCGGATCCGAGCAACCGCAACCCGGCATTCGCGCGCGTGCGCCTGCGCGAGGCCCTGCCGGCGCTCGGCGCCGACGGGCTCGCGGCCGAGCGCCTTGCGCGTACCGCGTCGGCGATGCGCCGCGCCCGTGCCGCGCTCGACCAGTCGACCACCGAGCTCTTGGTGCGCGCCGCCCAGCCGCATCCCGGCGGCGTTTGTAAGCTTACGCGCGGCCTGCTGGTCGGCGCGCCACGCGAGCTGGCGCTGCGCGCGCTCGCCGCCGTGCTCGGCTGCGTCGGCGGCGCGGTCTACCGGCCGCGGCTCGAACGTCTCGAGCGCCTGCTCGATGCGCTCGGCGCCGGCGCGACCGCGGCGCCGGGTCCCCGTGCGGTCGCCCGCACCTTGGGCGGCTGCCGCGTCGCGGCGCGCGGCGACACGATCTGGGTCGCCCGCGAGGCCGCCGCGATGGCGCCGCCGGTCGCGCTCGCCGCCGATCGTGCGGTCGCCTGGGACGGGCGATTCGTGGTCTATGCCGCCGACCCGCTGCCGCCCGGCGCCAGCGTGGGCGGCCTGGGCGCCGCCGGGCTGGCCGCGCTCAAGGCCGCCGCACCCGCGCTCGACCGCGGCGGCGTGCCGGCGCTCGGGCTGCCGGGCCTCCCGGCGGTGCGCGATCTTGACGGAGTCTTAGTGGTTCCCCACCTCAACTATTGTCGAGAGGGGCGCAGGACCGATACGATCGCTCGACTCCTGATCCTTCCGGAGCCCGCTTCGGCACTGGCCGGCGCGGGTCCCTTGGCCGAGCCCGGGTGGATCGACGGCGGCCGTTGATGACGAAACGGCCGCAGCCCAGGCCTGGAGCGTTATCGCGGTAGGGGCTTGAGCGGTTCGGAGAGAGGCCTGCCATCGTGAACAATTTCGGCAAGAACCTGGCGCTCTGGATCATCATCGGTCTGCTCCTCGTCGCGCTGTTCAACCTGTTCCAGAACTCCTCGAGCCGCGGCCCGCACGCGCAGCTCGCCTTCTCCGATTTCCTGGGCGAGGTCGAGCGCGGCCAGGTGACCGACGTCACCATCCAGGGCAACACGATCCAGGGCCACTTCAACGACGGGCGCGCCTTCTCGACCTACGCGCCCAACGACCCCAACCTGGTCGACCGCCTGCAGAATCGCGGCGTTCGCATCTCGGCCGCGCCGGTCGAGGACGGCATGAACTCCGTGCTCGGGATCCTGATCTCGTGGTTCCCGATGCTGCTGTTCATCGGCGTGTGGATCTTCTTCATGCGCCAGATGCAGTCGGGCGGCGGCAAGGCGATGGGCTTCGGCAAGTCGCGCGCGCGTCTGCTGACCGAGAAGGTCGGCCGCGTCACCTTCGAGGACGTCGCCGGCATCGACGAGGCCAAGCAGGAGCTCCAGGAGATCGTCGAGTTCCTGAAGGACCCGCAGAAGTTCCAGCGCCTCGGCGGCAAGATCCCGAAAGGCGTGCTGCTGGTCGGTCCTCCCGGCACCGGCAAGACCTTGCTCGCCCGCGCGATCGCCGGCGAGGCGAACGTGCCGTTCTTCACCATCTCGGGCTCGGACTTCGTCGAGATGTTCGTCGGCGTCGGCGCGAGCCGGGTGCGCGACATGTTCGAGCAGGGCAAGAAGAACGCGCCCTGCATCATCTTCATCGACGAGATCGACGCGGTCGGCCGCCATCGCGGCGCCGGCCTCGGCGGCGGCAATGACGAGCGCGAGCAGACGCTCAACCAGCTGCTGGTCGAGATGGACGGCTTCGAGGCCAATGACGGCGTCATCCTGATCGCCGCCACCAACCGGCCCGACGTGCTCGATCCCGCGCTGCTGCGCCCCGGCCGCTTCGACCGCCAAGTCGTGGTGCCCAACCCCGACGTCATGGGGCGCGAGAAGATCCTCAAGGTCCACATGCGCAAGGTGCCGCTGGCGGCCGACGTCGACGCCCGCATCATCGCGCGCGGCACGCCGGGCTTCTCGGGCGCCGATCTCGCCAACCTGGTCAACGAGGCGGCGCTGCTGGCGGCGCGGCGCGGCAAGCGCGTCGTCGCCATGGGCGAGTTCGAGGCCGCCAAGGACAAGGTGCTGATGGGCACCGAGCGACGCTCGATGGTGATGTCGGAGAAGGAAAAGGAGACCACGGCCTATCACGAGGGCGGCCATGCGCTGGTGGCGCTGCACGCGCCCGGCCACGATCCGCTGCACAAGGTCACGATCATCCCGCGTGGCCGCGCGCTCGGGGTGACGATGTCGCTGCCCGAGAAGGACCGCTACGGCTTCTCGCGCCAGGAGATCGAGGCCAAGCTCGCCATGATGTTCGGCGGTCGGGTTGCCGAGGAGCTGATCTACGGTCCCGACAACGTCACCACGGGTGCCGCCGACGATATCCGCCAGGCGACCAACCTGGCGCGCCGCATGGTCACCGAATGGGGGATGAGCGACAAGCTCGGCCGGCTGCGCTACAGCGAGAACGAGGAGGAGGTGTTCCTCGGCCACTCGGTGACCCAGCGCAAGAACGTGTCCGACGCGACCGCCAAGATCATCGACGACGAGATTCGCCGCATCATCGACGAGGCCGAACAGAGGGCGCACCGCATCCTGACCGAGAACATCGACCAGCTGCACGCGATCGCCAAAGGCCTGCTCGAGTACGAGACCCTGTCGGGCGACGAGATCAAGGCGCTGATCCGCGGCGAGCCGATCTATCGCGACACCGACGATACGCCCAAGGCCAGCGCGCCGCCGCCGTCCGGCCGGCGCGCCTCGGTGCCGCCCAGCGGCACGCCCGATCCGGGCGCCTTCGAGCCCAAGCCGCAACCCGGCGCCGGCGACTGACGCCGACCTTCGCGGGCAAGGACGCCCGTGAGGCTGCGGTGACGATGTACCACGAGCCGCTCGGTCTCCTGTCCGGCGGATGCGCGGCTGACGCCTGCGCATCCGGCTTCGCGTTGCCGCTCGCCGGCGGCGCGCTCGCCTTCACCGCGGTCGCGAGCCATGCGCGCGGCGCGCGTCCGCGCCTGCGGTCACTCGACGCGCTCGACGCGACGGCGCGCGCGTCGCTGACCGCGCCGCGGTCGCCATGGGCCGGCCTCGAGCTCGCGCGTCCGCGCATCATGGGCGTCGTCAACGTGACGCCCAACAGCTTCTCCGACGGCGGCGCCTATCTGGATCCGGGTGCCGCCACGGCGCACGGCCTGGCGCTCGCCGCCGCCGGCGCCGACCTCGTCGATGTCGGCGGCGAGTCGACGCGGCCGGGCGCCGAGGCGACCGACGAGATCGAGGAGCGCCGGCGTGTCGTGCCGGTCGTCAAGGCGCTGAGCGCCCAGGGCGTTCCGGTCTCGATCGACAGCCGGCGCGCCGGCGTGATGGCGGCGGCGCTCGATGCCGGCGCGCGGGTGCTCAACGACGTCACGGCGCTCGAAGGCGAGGGCAGCCTCGATCTCGCGGCCCGTGCCGGTGTGCCCGTGATCCTGATGCACATGCGCGGCACGCCGCGCACCATGCAGCAGGACGCACGCTACGACGATCTCCTGCTCGACGTGTTCGATTACCTGGCCGCGCGCGTCGCGGCATGCCGCGACGCGGGCATCGCGCCCGACCGCATCGCCGTCGATCCCGGTCTCGGCTTCGCCAAGACGGCCGACCACAACCTGGCGATCTTGAGCCACCTGACCCTGTTCCACGGGCTTGGCCATCCGCTCGTGGTGGGGGCGTCGCGCAAGAGCTTCATCGGCCGGCTGGCCGCCGGCGCGCCGGCGGCCGAACGGCTCGGCGGCTCGCTCGCCGCGGCGCTCCACGGTGTCGCGCGCGGCGCGCAGCTGGTGCGCGTTCACGACGTCCGCGAGACCGCCCAGGCGCTTACGATCTGGCAGGCGGTGGCCGCGCACGCGCCCGTCGACCTGTCGCGCCCGCTGCCCGGTCTGGTATAAGGCGGGCGATTTCGAGGACGTTCCCACCATGACGACCCCGCTGTTCGGCACCGACGGCATTCGCGGCTTGGCCAACGAGGAGCCGATGACCGCGATGACCGCGCTCAAGGTCGCGCTCGCCGCGGGCAATCACTTCCGTACCGAGGACCGGCGCCATGTCGCGGTGATCGGCAAGGACACCCGTCTGTCGGGCTACATGCTCGAGCCGGCGCTCGCTGCCGGTCTGATCTCGGTCGGCATCGACGTCGTGCTGGTCGGGCCGCTGCCGACGCCCGCGATCGCCATGCTGACGCGCTCGATGCGCGCCGATCTCGGCATCATGATCTCGGCGTCGCACAACCCGTACCAGGACAACGGCATCAAGCTGTTCGGCCCCGACGGCTACAAGCTGTCCGATGCCGTCGAGGCGGGGATCGCCGCAGCGGTGCAGGAGGACCGCCCGCCGGCGCTCGCGGCGCCCGACGCGCTCGGCCGGGCCCGCCGCCTCGACGACGCGCAAGGCCGCTACATCGAGTTCGTCAAGAACAGCTTCCCGCGCGGTCTCAGGCTCGACGGCCTCAAGGTCGTGATCGACTGCGCGCACGGCGCCGCCTACAAGGTCGCGCCGACCGTGCTGTGGGAGCTCGGTGCCGAGGTCGTGCCGATCGGCGTGCAGCCCGATGGCTTCAACATCAACCAGGATTCGGGCGCGGTGCACGTCGACGCGCTCACCAAGCAGGTGGTCGCGCACGGCGCCGATCTCGGCATCGCGCTCGACGGCGACGCCGACCGCGTGATCGTGGTCGACGAGCGCGGCGTCGTGGTCGACGGCGACCAGATCATGGGCCTCGTCGCGTCGTCCTGGGCGAACGACGGTCGGCTCAAGGGCGGCGGCCTGGTCGCCACCGTGATGTCGAATCTCGGGCTCGAGCGCCATCTCGACACGCTCGGTCTCAAGCTGGTACGCACGCGAGTGGGCGACCGCTACGTGGTCGAGGAGATGCGGCGCTCCGGCTTCAATGTCGGCGGCGAGCAGTCCGGGCACATCATCCTCTCCGACTACACGACCACCGGTGACGGCCTGATCGCGGCGCTGCAGTGCCTCGCGGTTGTCATCCAGAGCGAGCGGCCGGCGAGCGCGGTCGCGCGCGTGTTCACGCCGTTGCCCCAGGTACTGAAGAGCGTGCGCTTCGCGCGCAACGGCAAGGCGCCGCTCGACCACGCAGCCGTCCAGGCGACGATCGCCGACGCCGAGCGTCGGCTGGGCACGCACGGTCGCCTGGTCATCCGCAAGTCGGGGACAGAGTCGGTGATCCGTGTGATGGCCGAGGGCGAGGACGACGCGATGGTGGGCAGCATCGTCGACGAGATCGCCGCCGCGATCACGCGCGCCGTCGGCTGACGCGGCGGCGTCCGATGCAGATGCGGGGGCGCGTCCTGATCGTCGCGGGCTCGGATTCCGGCGGTGGTGCCGGCATCCAGGCGGACATCAAGGCGGTGACCGCGCTCGGCGGCTTCGCCATGACGGCCGTGACCGCGCTGACCGCGCAGAACACCACCGGCGTGTTCGCCATCCACGCCGTGCCGCCGGCCTTCGTCCAGGAGCAGATGCGCTGCGTGCTGAGCGATCTCGGCGCCGACTGCATCAAGCTCGGCATGCTGCACTCCGCCCCGCTGATCCGCGCGGTCGCCGCGGTGATCGCTGCCGAGGCGCCCGGCGTGCCGCTGGTCGTCGATCCCGTGATGGTGGCGAAGGGCGGTGCGCGCCTGCTCGAGCCCGACGCGCTGGCCGATCTCAAGGCGCTGCTGATCGTGCGCGCGAGCCTGGTGACGCCCAACCTGCCGGAGGCCGAGCTGCTCGCCGGCATGACGATCGCCGACCTTCACGACCGCCGCCGTGCCGCGGCGGCGATCCTGGCAACCGGCGCGCGCGCCGTGCTGCTCAAGGGCGGGCACGGCGACGAGGATCCGTTGATCGACCTCTTGGTCGAGCGCACCGAGACGGATGAACGCGTGACCGAGTTCAGCAGCCCGCGGCTCGCGACGCGCCACACCCACGGCACCGGTTGCACGCTCGCATCGGCGATCGCGACGGGGCTGGCGCAGGGCCTCGCGCTCGCCCCGGCGGTCGAGCGCGCGCGGCGCTACGTGCACGAGGCGATGCGGACCGCGCCGGGTTATGGTGCGGGTCATGGGCCGCTCAATCACGCCGTGACCGTCGCGGACTGAGGCGCGATCGGGCATGACCTTCGATCCGACACGGTTGACCGACCGCACGACGTTTCGGGTGTGGACGCAGGACAAGCTGCGCTACGCCGACACTGACCGTCAGGGCCACATCAACAACGCGCTGTTCGCGACCTTCCTGGAGAGTGGGCGCGTCGCGTTCCTCTACGATCCGGCGACGCCGCTCGCGCCGCCCGGTTGCGAATTCGTGATTGCGCGGCTCGCCATCGACTTTCTCGCCGAGCTGCGCTGGCCGGGCATCGTCGACATCGGATCCGCCGTGCTGTCGCTCGGCCGCAGCTCGATCACGATCGCCCAGGGCGTATTCGCCGGCGGAACCTGCGCGGCGACGGCTGAGACCGTCGTCGTGCTGACCGACGCGACGACCCGCCGCTCGACGCCGCTCACCGATCCGCTGCGCGCGCGGCTGACCGCGCTGTCGATCGCCGGCTGAAGGATGGCCGAGTCGCTGTCGACCGGCGCGGCGCGCCCGGGCCGCGCAATCACGCTGCTCAGCATGGCGGCATTCGTGTCGACGGCGACGGTGCGGGTCGCCGATCCGCTGCTGCCGCAGATCGCGCACGAGTTCGACGTCACGCCGGCCGTGGCCTCCGTGGTGGCGACCAGCGCGGCGTTGGCCTACGGGCTGTTTCAGATCGTCTACGGTGCCATCGGCGATCGCTTCGGCAAGTTCACCGTGATCGCGGCCGTGACCTTGTGCTCGGCTTTCAGCACCGCGGCCGCCTCGCTGGCCGGCGATCTGACGGTGCTCGGCCTGCTGCGCTTCATCAGCGGCGGCACCGCTGCGGTCGTGATTCCGCTCGCGATCGCGCACATCGCCGACGTCGTGCCCTATGAGCAGCGCCAGGCGGTGCTCGGACGCTTTCTGTCCGGGCAGATCCTCGGTGTCCTGTTCGGTCAAGCGGTCGGCGGCATCTTCGCAGACCATGTCGGCTGGCGCGGCATCTTTTTGCTGCTCGGCGTGCTCTACCTGGTGATCGACGGACTGCTTTGGCTCGAGCTCGTCTCCGGGCGCGTCGTTGATCGGCGGGCGCCGGCTGCCAGCCTGCGCGCCCTGCCGGGGCGGTACCTCGCGCTGCTGCGGCTCGCTACGGTGCGCCGCGTGATCGCCATCGTCACCGCCGAGGGTTTCTTGTTCTTCGGCGGCTTGACGTATCTCGGCGCCTTTGCACGGCACGAGTTCACGCTCAGCTACACCGGCGTCGGGCTGGTGCTCGGCTGGTTCGGCATCGGCGGGATGATCTACGCCGTGACGGTGAAATGGTTCATCGGCCGGCTCGGCGAACGTGGCATGGTGCGCGTGGGCGGCACGTTGTGGACCGCGGGGTTTCTCGCCATCGCCGGCGCGGGTGGCTGGTGGTGGCTGCCGGCGGCCGTGATGGCGGCTGGCGTCGGCTTTTACATGCACCACGCGACCTTGCAGACGATCGCGACCCAGATGGCGCCGCAGGCGCGCGGCTTGGCGATCTCACTATTCGCGTTCCTGTTCTAT
>DATJNS010000072.1:0-17521 GCA_035507915.1 Candidatus Sulfotelmatobacter sp. | reverse complement strand
CTTCAACCTCGCCCATCTCGCGATGGCGGCCGGCAACAATCCCGACGCGATCGCGCATCTCGAGCGCGCAGTGATCGCCGATCCGGAATATCCCGACCCGCTCTACAATCTCGCGGCGCTCTACATCCAGAGCGACCGCTTGGCCGATGCCGCGCCGCTGCTCGAGCGCTACGTGCGCCTCGATCCGAAGTCGGAGTGGGCACATGCGGCGCGCAAGCTCCTGCTCGCCTGCCGCAGCGTGATGGCGCCCCAGCGCGGCGCACGCACCACGTCGCCGGCCGGGTGACCGGGCGGCGTGGTCGACCGGCCGCGGCGGGAACCGTCCACACCCTAGGCCGCCGGCTGCGATTCATTCATGCTGTGGGCAGCGCCGCACCCGGAGGGACCGCATGCTGACCGTCGTCGATCTCAAGGCCGAGCCCGCCAAGCTCAAGATGCTCGCGGGACGCACGCCCACGACGCCCGAGTCCGAGCGCGAGGGCGCCTTCGCACGGCTCGCGACCTATCGCGACGGCGGCGTCTTCATGGCCAAGTTCGCCGGCACGAGCGCCTGGGAGCGCCATCCCAAGGGCGACGAGATCGTGCAGGTCGTCGAGGGCGCGACCACGCTCCATCTGATCACCGACGCGGGACGGCAATCGCTGGCGCTCAGCGCCGGCATGGTCGTCATCGTGCCGCAGAACGCGTGGCACCAGTTCGTCGCGCCCGACGGCGTGTGCGTCATGACCACGACCCCGCAGCCGACCCAGCACCTCAACGTCGACGTCGACGACCCGCGCACCGTCGAGTGACCGACCCGTGCTGAAGGTCTGGGGCCGCCGCAGCTCGTTCAACGTCCAGAAGGTGCTGTGGCTGGTCGGCGAGCTCGGGCTCGCCCATGAGCACGTTCCGGCCGGCGGCAGCTTCGGCCGGTTGGACGAGCCGGCGTTTCGCGCCATGAACCCGCACGGTCACGTGCCCGTGCTGCAGGACGGCGCGCTGGCGATCTGGGAATCGCACACCATCCTGCGCTATCTCGCGGCGTGCCACGACGACGGCGGGTTCTGGGCCTCGACGCCGGGCGAGCGCGCGCGCATCGAGGGCTGGATGGACTGGTCGCAGACCAGCCTGCAGCCCGATTTCCTGATGGGCGTGTTCTGGGGCTATTACCGGACGCCCGACGCGCAACGCGACTGGCCGGCGATCAACCGGTGCCTCGAGCGCTGCGCCGAGCATTTCGGCCTGCTCGACCGCGTGCTCGCCGATCGGCCGTTCCTGATGGGCGAGCGCCTGACCCTCGCCGACATCCCGACCGGCACCTCGCTCTATCGCTACTACGAGCTCGACATCGCGCGCCCGCGCCTGCCCCACGTCGAGGCCTGGTACGCGCGCCTGCAGGCGCGTGCGCCCTACCGCGAGCACGTCATGCTGCCGTTCGGCGAGCTCAAGGGCCGGCTCGCCCCCTGAGCTCGCGTCAGTCGTCGTGGCCGGCGGGACGCGGGCTGAGGACGCGTTGCGCCCGCGACTCGCGCGGCGCGCGGTGCGTGCCGGTGACCCAGTCGCTCAGCCGGTCGAGGTAGAGATAGACGACCGGCGTCGTGTAGAGCGTCAGGACCTGGCTCAGCAGCAGGCCGCCGACGATGGCAAAGCCGAGCGGCCGGCGCAGCTCCGATCCCGTGCCGGTGCCCAGCATCAGCGGCAGGCCGCCGAGCAACGCCGCCATCGTCGTCATCATGATGGGCCGGAAACGCAGCAGACAGGCCTGGAAGATCGACTCCTCGGGCGACAGGCCGGCGCCGCGCTCCGCCGCCAACGCGAAGTCGATCATCATGATGGCGTTCTTCTTGACGATGCCGATCAGCAGCAGAATGCCGATCAGCGCGATCACGCTCAGGTCGTAGTGGAAGGCCATCAGGATCAGGAGCGCGCCGACGCCGGCCGACGGCAACGTCGACAGGATGGTCAGCGGATGGATGTAGCTCTCGTAGAGCATGCCGAGGATGATGTAGAGCACGACGATCGCCGCGGCGATCAGATAAGGCTGCGTCTTGAGCGAGCTCTGGAAGGCCTGCGCGGTGCCCTGAAAGGTGCGGATCAGGCTGACCGGCGCGTTCATCTGCGTCGCGGCGCGCTGGATCGCATCGACGGCCTGGCCGAGCGCCGCGCCGGGCGCGAGGTTGAAGGACAGCGTGACCGCCGGGAACTGGCTCTGGTGCGCGATCGTGAGGTAGCTGGTGCGCGACGTGTCGAAATGGACAAAGGCCGACAAGGGCACCATCTGGCCGGTGGTGGGCGCCCGAATGTAGATCTTGTCGAGCGCGTTCGGATCCTGCTGCAGCCTGGGATCGACCTCGAGCACCACGTGATAGCTCTGCAGCTGGGTGAAGTACTGGGTGATCTGGCGCTGGCCGAAGGCGTCGTAGAGCGTGTCGTCGATCAGCTGCGGCTGGATGCCGAAGCGCGCGGCGGTGTCGCGATCGATCGTCAAGGTCGCGGTCGCCGCGCTGGTCTGCTGGTCGGTCGCCACGTCCTCGAGCTGGGGCAGCCCCTTCAGCAGGTCGAAGAAGCGCGGCGCCCACTGGTTGAGCTCATTGAGATCGGCATCCTGCAGGGTGTATTGAAACTGCGTCTTGGTTATGCGGCCGCCGACATTGATGTCCTGGCGCGACTGCAGGAACAACGCGATGCCGAGCTCATGCGCGGCCTTGCTGCGCAGATGCGCGATGATCTGGTCGGCCGACTCGCTGCGCTCGTCGCGCGGCTTCAGACCGATCCAGAAGCGCCCGGCATTGTAGGTCTGCGCGCCGATCGTCGGACCCGCGGTGACCGAGAAAGTGTCGATGCCGGGCTCGCTGGCGATCACCTTCGCCATCGCCATCTGCTTGGCCTTCATGGCGTCGAACGAGGTGTCCTGGGCGGCCTCGCTGAAACCGAATATGGTGCCGGTGTCCTGCTGCGGGAAGAAACCCTTCGGGATCACGACATAGAGGAAGAGGTTGGCCGCGAAGGTCATCAACAAGACCATCAGGGTGAGGAAACGGTGGCGCAGCACCACCTGCAAGGTGCGGCGATAGAAGGCGAGCAGCGCGTCGAAGAACGCCTCGGCCAGCATGTAGGCGCGGCCGTGAGTGACCTGATGCTGGTTCTTGAGGAACCGCGAGCACATCATCGGCGTCAGCGTCAACGACACGAAGCACGACACCAGGATCGTGATCGTCACCGTCATGGCGAACTCGCGGAACAGGCGCCCGACGATGCCGCCCATCAGCAGCACCGGAATGAACACCGCGACCAGCGAGAAGCTCATCGAGATGATCGTGAAGCCGATCTCGCTGGCGCCCTTGAAGGCCGCCTCTCGCACCGGCATGCCTTCCTCGATGTGCCGGTAGATGTTCTCCAGCATCACGATCGCGTCGTCGACCACGAAGCCGACCGCGATGGTCAGCGCCATCAGGGAGAGGTTGTCGAGGCTGAAGCCGAACAGGTACATGAGCGCGCAGGTGCCGACCAGCGACATCGGCACGGCGATGCTCGGGATCACGGTCGCCCAGAAGGCGCGCAGGAACAGGAAGATCACCAGCACGACCAGCGTGACCGTGATCGCCATCGTGATCTCGACGTCCTCGACCGACGCGCGGATCGTCTGGGTGCGATCGTTGAGGATGTCGACGTTGATCGACGGCGGCATCGCGTTGCGCAGCTGCGGCAGCCTGTCCTTGATCCGCTGCACGGCGTCGATGACGTTGACCGCCGGCTGCTTGAAGATGAACAGCTGGATGCTGGGCTTGCCGTTGTACCAGGCGCCGATCTGGGTGTTCTCGGGCGCATCGATCGCGGTGCCGATGTCGCGGATGCGCACCGGCGAGCCGTTGTGGTAGGCGATGATCAGGTTCCGATACGGCGCCGCCTTCAGCAGCTGGTCGTCGTCGTAGATCGTGAAGGCCTGGTGCGCCCCGTTGAAAACGCCCTTCGGCGAGTTGACCGTCGCGTTGACCAGGACCGATCGAACCTCCTCGAGGCCCATGTCGAGCGCGGCAAGCTTGATCGGGTCGACCTGGACGCGAACCGCGGGCTTCTGCTCGCCGCCGATGAAGACCTGGCCGATGCCGCTGATCTGCGAGATCTGCTGCGCCAGCACGATGTCGGCATAGTCGTCGACCGTGGTGATCGGCAGCGTGTCGGAGCTCACGGACAGAACGAGGATGGGCGCGTCCGACGGGTTGATCTTGCGATAGGTCGGGTTGGCCGGCAGGTTCCTCGGCAGCTGTCCGCTCGCCGCGTTGATCGCGGCCAGCACGTCCTGTCCGGCTGAATCGATGTTGCGGGTCAGCTCGAACTGGATGGTGATCTGGGTCAGGCCGAACGCGCTCGACGAGGTCAGCTGGGTGACCCCCGGGATCTGCGAGAACTGGCGCTCGAGCGGCGTGGCAACCGACGACGCCATGGTGGCCGGGTCGGCGCCCGGGTAGGTCGACGACACCGAGATGGTCGGGAACTCGACGTCCGGCAGCGGCGCGACCGGCAGCAGCGGATAGGCGACCAGCCCGACCAGCAGCACCGCGATCGTCAGCAGCGAGGTCGCGATCGGTCGTTCGATGAAGGGCGACGACATGCTCATGCGCGCGCACCTTCGCGATCGCCGAACAGCATCGTCACGTTGATGCGCCTCGTGTCGTAGCCGGGCTTGAACCAGATCTGGTCGGTCTCGTGGAACAGGCTCGAGTTGAACAGCACGGCGCGGTTGGCACGATAGGGCACCCGGATCGGCGCCCCGCCGTGCGACGCCACGAACGCGGCGATGCGGTCGGGGTCGGCGTTGAACGCCTCGAACTCCCAGTCGGCCGGCGCCAGCGCGGGATAGATGATCATGCCGCCGGTGTCGGGCGACAGGTTGGCGTCGTCCGGCGTGATCCAGAAATTGACGTTGACCGCGGCGTTGTCGCCATGGTTCCCGACCCCCTGAAGCGTGGTGTCGTATTTGTAGGCCCAGATGTGAACCAGCGTGTGGCGCTCGAGCATGCGCGGCATCGCGCGACGCAGCGCGTCGGCGATCTGCAGCACCAGCGGGCAGTCGAAATGGTCGTCGAGCAGCGCCGCCATGTAGCCGCCGTGATGGCTGAAGTTGAACCACACGGTCGACTCCAGGCAGTAGCGCCGGAGCGATGCCAGGGCCTCGGCCGACAGGAAGTCGTCGATCAGGACGAACTCCGGCCGCGCCGCCAGGTACGCGGCCTCGATGCGGTCGGGCCGCCAGCCACCGAACGGTCCGCCGGGCAGCGCCGGCGCGTCGGCCACGTTGAGCAGCCGGTTGTAGGTCGGTCCCAGGCGTGCGCGCTCCTCGTCGGTCAACCGCACGACCTCGCTCGCCGCAGCGCGCGGCTTGATCGCCGCCAGCACGCCGCGATAGCGCGCGATGAGGTCCGCAGCCGCGTCGGGACGCCAACCCCGGGCCGCGAGATACTCGAGCTGCTCGATGTCGTGAACGAGCTTGGCGCGGCTGGTCGTCGCGTAGGTGTCGAGCGCCGCCGTCGCGGGATCGATGACCGCCGCGAGCTCGCGATGGGCGTTGGCGCGGCGATAGCAATCGACCGCCTCGGCCACCCGGTCGAGGCGCTTCAAGCTATGGCCGAGATTGCGCAGAGCGATCGTCGGATCGCCCTGGCACGCGAGCGCGGCGCGGTAGGCACGCACCGCATCCGACCACCGTCCCGCCTTGTGGAGCGCGATGCCGAGCTCGTTGTGCGCGGCGAACAGGGCGGGCTCGAGCGCAACGGCCTGCTCGAGCGCGCGCACCGCGTCGCCGAGCCGTCCCTGCTCGCGCCGCGCCCGACCGAGCTCGCACCACGCGACGGCAAGCCCCGGATGGCGCGCGACCACGGCCTCGAGGCGTTCGGCCGCCGCGGCGAAATCGCGTGCGTCGGCAGCCACGCCCGCCAGCCCGAGCTCGGCCCCGACGAGGCTGGGGTTGAACGCGAGCGCCCGCCGGTAGGCGTCGGTCGCGGCCTCGCGCTCGCCCTCGGCGCGCAGGATGTTGGCGAGATTGCAGAGCGCGATCGGAAACTCCGGACGATGCTGGAGCGCGCGCCGGATCAGCCCCAACGCGGTCGCGGCGTCGCCGCGCTGGTGCGCCAGCAGCCCGAGCAGATGGAGCGCGTCCGGATGGTCGGGGCGTTCGCGCAGCACGGCCTCGTAGAGGTGCTGCGCCTCGACAACCCGTCCGGCCCGATGAAGGGCGAGCGCCTCGGTGAGCGGATCGGCCGCATGCGCGCCCGACGCGCGCGACGAAGTCTCGGTCATTGCGGCACGGCCCGCGAACGTCCCCCTCGGTGCCTCACCGCGCTACGCTAGCACGCCTCGGACGCCGGCGCGTAGACCCACAGATCCATCAGCAGCGTGCAGCCGGGTACCGGCAACGCCGGCACCTCGAGCGCGGAGATCGGCAGGGCGCGCCCGGGCAGGAACTCCTGCCAGACGCGATAGACCGGGTAGAACTCGGCGAGATCGGTGTGGAACTGCTGGATGCGCACGACGTCGCCGAGCCGCGCGCCGGCGGCCCGGCAGATCGTCTCGGCGTTGCGCAGGATCGCGCTCGCCTGCGCCGCCGCCGGACACTGGTAGTACGGCTGACGCGCGTCGGCGGCCGCCTCAGGCAGCACGCCCTCGGCGTTGCACGCCATCAAGCCGGACAGGAACAGGAAGTCGCCGGCGCGCACGGCGGCGACGTGGCCGCGATAGGCCGGCGCGACCGCCGAGACGATCGGACGCTTCGGCCGCGCCGCGCCGGGTGCGACCGCCAGCGCATTGATCTCGATCCGCGCGTCGACGAGGCCGAGGCCCGGATTGCGGCAGATCACGATGGTGGTCGCCGCCGGCGAGTCGGCGAAATGCCGGTTCCACACCTGATTGAAGGCGGCGGTGTCCTCGACGTGGGTCAAATAGACCTGCGCCTTCACGACGTCGGCGAGCGTGCAGCCGGCGAGCGCGAGCGCCGGCGCCAACTTCTCCTGGATGATGAACTCGGTCTCCAGCTTGACGGGCTGGCCGCGCCACTGCGCGCCCTCGGGCATCGACGCGGCGAGCGCGAGCCCGCGGCGTGACGGCTGACCGGGAGCCGCGCTGGCGAACGCGCCGGCGCAGAACACGAGACCGCCGACGCGCAGCGCCGAGCTGTAGCCCGAGGTCGGCGGGCCATCGAGATCGGGA
This sequence comes from Candidatus Sulfotelmatobacter sp., assembly GCA_035507915.1. Taxonomy (GTDB): domain Bacteria; phylum Pseudomonadota; class Alphaproteobacteria; order Elsterales; family Elsteraceae; genus JACQAI01. Next base: position 10,339 of record DATJNS010000072.1, on the reverse strand, counting down.
TGGCGCAGCTTCTGCGGTGCGCCGGCCGTCGGCAGCGCCGCGATCACCTGGACCTCCATCGCGGCGCCCGGGAGCGCCAACCCCTGCACGATCACCGACGTGCTGGGCGGCACCACCGGACCGAAGCGCGTGCGCCGCACGGTATGGTATGGGTCGAGCGCGCGCGGGTCGAGGAAATACTGGTCGAGCCGCGCGACGTCGGCGAAGCCGGCGCCGCCGGCGCGCAGCACCGCCTCGATGTTGCGATAGATGCGGTCGGCCTCGCGCTCGTGGCGCGGCTTGTCGTAGTGCGGCGCGCGCGCGTCGTCGACCGCCGGATCGAGCCCGGTGACGACATCGCGCGCCAGATGGCCGGTGGCGAACACCCAGTCGCCCGCCTTCACCCCCTGCGCATAGCGCACGCGCGCCGGGCCGAGCTCGACCGGCAGCAACGGCTCGACCTGATCCCGCTCGGCGCTCATGCCGTCCTCCTGCCGAATCTCGCCCCTGGAGCATGCCGTCGCCGCAGCGACAACACGACACATTTTAATCGCCCGCGCCGACGCGCTTCCTGTCGCGGATCAGCGCCGGGGAGAACCTGCATGTCGACGCTGTGGCGCACTTTGTTCGCCGCCTGGCTGGGCGCGAGCATGCCGATGCCGGCCGACGACGCGAGCGTCCTCGGGCTCGACCCGACGACCGAGGTCCATCAGTCGGAGCAGCAGTCGGCCGACGCGATCGCTGGTGCGCTCAGCGGCTCACAAAGCCTCACCGCGGATAGCCCAACCATACAAACGCCGCATGATCGCCCAGCACGAACGGCGTGATCAGGTCCGGCATGATCGACATGCCGCGCGCCGCGCATCACACGCTGTAGACGTCGACCACGCTGGGCAGGTCGTCGTTGAGCACGGTCACGACCTTGCGCGCGATCCGCCAGGCACCTTCGCGCATCGCCAGCCGGTGCGCGTAGCGGCCGAACAGCCGGTGGGTCGCGCGATTCCGTAGGTTGACGACGTCGACCGAGAAATTCGCCTCGAGATCGAGCACCGCGTCGGACGCCTCGACCAGCCGCACGTTGGTCAGGGCATGCATGGTGCGCGGCATCGGCAGCGACGCGATCGACAGGCCCGAGCGGATGCGCCAAACGCGGTCTTCGAGGCCCGAGCGCGTCGCGTAGTAGATGTGCGACAGCTCGGTCTCGGGATCGCGCGCGAGCGTGTGGTCGCCGGTCCAGGTCGGCACCCAGAACACGCAGTCGGGCACGTAGAGCGCCAGCCAGGCGTCCCAGTCCTGCCGGTCGATCAGCGCCGCCTCGCGGAACAAGAGCTCGCTGCCGACCGCGAGCGGCGACGGCGCCGTCATCGCGGGCCGACCGTCACTCTGCGGCGCGCGCACGGGGCGCCGCGTCGGCCGGCCCGCGCGCCAACGCCGCCTCGATCAGCCGGCGCCACTCGCGATAGTTGGGCAGGTACTGGATCTCCTGCTGGACCTGGAACGGCCCGCTGACGCTCTCGAGCGGATCGATGCCGAGCTGGCGCGCCAGCGCGTTGGGGCCGCGCTCGATCAGGGCCGTGCCACGCGCGTACCCCTGGTGATAGTCGATGGCGCGCGCGCCGAAGCCGAACTGGCAAGCTTCGTAGACCGTCGTGTCGTCGGGCGTCGCGAGCCCGCTGACGTTGAAGAAATCCTCGTGCTGGCGGATGCGCCGGGCACGCGCGGCCGGCGCCTCGCCGACCGGCCCCATGCAATAGAGCCGCATCTCCGTGCGATCGACCGCGATCGGCCGGATGACGCGCAGCAGCAGCGATTCGGAGTCGGCGAGCTGGACGCTCGGCCAGATCGTCAGGTTGCGCAGGTTGAGCATCCATTCGGCGCGGAAGTCGCCGACGCGCGCCCGCAGCGCCTCGCGCGCCTCGAACAGCGGCTTCTGCTCGGGCGCCGGATTGACTGTCCACACGCAGCCATGGCCATAGGGGAAGGTGAAGCAGCCGCCGTCGACCGTCAGGCTGCGGTTGAAGTCCCGCGACCGGATCGCGTTCAGGTCGCGGCGCTCGGCCTGGCGGCGCGAGATCAGCTCGATGAAGCTCGGATGGGTCGAGGTCAGGTGATAAGGGTCCATGCCGTTCTCGGCCTGGAGCTTCCAGTTGGCCGCGTAGCTGTAGACCGTGCGGCCGGGCACCAGCTCCATGCCGCGCTCGCCCTGGTCCATCACCAGGTCGATCAGCACGCGCATGTCGCCAAGCCAGTCCTCGAGCGCCGGGACATCGGGATCGAGGCAGCCGAACACCATGCCGCGATAGCTGGCGACCCGCGGCACGCGCACGAGGTCGTGGTCCTCGGCGTCGAACGCCGGACCGCAATGGCCGTGGCGCGCGTCCTTGATCGCGCAGTTGGCGCCGTCGGCGTCGTAGGTCCAGGCGTGGTAGGGGCAAATCAGGCGCTCGGCGTTGCCGCTTTCGGTGTAGGCGAGCCGCGCGCCCTTGTGCCGGCAGCTGTTGAAGAACGCGCCCAGCGCTCCCGCCCGGTTGCGGATCAGGATGATGGGCTGGCGGCCGATGGTCGTGGTGATGAAGTCGAACGGCCGCGGCAGCTGCGACTCCATCGCGAGGAAGATCCAGGTGCGCTCGAAGATCGCCGCCATCTCGAGCTCGAAGATCTCGGGCGCGTGGAAGATGTCGCGGTGGACGCGGAAGGCGCCGCGCGCCGGGTCGTCGATGATATAGCGGGACAGATCGCCGAGCGTCGTCATCGCCGCCGCCTCCGGTTGGCCGGGCCCAGATGCCGATGACCCCATGGTGCCGCAGCCGCCGCACGGCGTCACCCCTCCTCGGAAATCATCGTCGGTTGACCTGGATCAAGTCGCCATCGCGGCCCGGCAGGCTACCTCCATGGCGATGACCCAGCCCTCCGGCAGAACCTTCGGCGCGACGCTCGTCGACACCCTGTTGCCGCCCGAGATGGCGCTCGCCTGCGAGGCGGCCGGCGCCGCCAAGGCGGGGCGCGATGCCCTGGCGCTGCTCGTGCTCGGGGTGCTGGCCGGCGCCTTCATCGCGCTGGGCGCGATCTTCATGACCATCGTGCTGACCGGGGCGGCAGCGATGCCGTGGGGGGTTGCGCGTCTGCTGGCCGGGCTCGTGTTCTCGCTCGGGCTCATTCTCGTGATCGTCGGCGGCGCCGAGCTGTTCACCGGCGACTCGCTCATGATCGTCGCGTGCGCCAGCCGGCGCATCACGCTGGCGGCGCTGCTGCGCGCCTGGCTGCTGGTCTATCTCGGCAACATCGGCGGCGCGCTCGGCACCGCGGCGCTGGTCTTCCTCGCCGGGCAATACGGTTTCGCCGGCGGCGAGGTCGGCCGGACCGCGCTCGCGATCGCATCGGCCAAGGCGGGATTGCCGACCGTCCCGCTCTTCTTCCTCGCCGTGCTGTGCAACGTGCTGGTCTGTCTCGCCGTGTGGATGTCGTTCGGCGCGCGCAGCGCGACCGACAAGGTGGTCGTCATCGTGCCGCCGATCGCCGCGTTCGTCGCCGCCGGGTTCGAGCACTCGATCGCCAATCTCTACCTCTTGCCCTACGGCCTGATGATCAAGGCGTGGGCCGGGCCGGCGTTCTGGGCCGCGATCGGCCAGAGCGCCGGCGCCTACCCGGCGCTGACCGTCGCCGGCGCGCTCCACAACATCGTCGTGGCCACCGTCGGCAACCTGATCGGCGGCAGCCTGATGGTGGGCGCGGTCTACTGGCTCGTCTATCTGAGGCGCCGGTGACGCGACCCGTCGGGCCGAGCCGCCGCGCCCTCCCCGGTTCAGGACGAGCGCGCGGTGCTGCGCTTGATCAGCACGTTGAGCAGCGCCTGGCGCTTCTCGACCTTGACGGCCTTCATGGCGCGCTCGAGCGCGCCCGGTAGCTGCGCCGGATCCTCGACGCGCTCGCCGTAGCCGCCGCTCGCCTCGACCACCTTCTCGAACTGCGGCGACGGCTCGATGTAGGTCAGCGGCGGGCTGTTGTCGCGCGCCGCGTAGCCGCTCGGGTAGACCGTCGTGGTGGCGCGCCGCACGGCGCCCCACATGGCGTTGTTCAGCACGACGGTGAGGATCGGCAGCTGGTTGGCCTGCGCGACGTAGTGCGCCGGGGTCGGGTTGCCGAACATGTAGGACCCGTCGCCCAGCACCGCGATCACGGTGCGCTCGGGCGCGGCGAGCTTGGCGCCGAGCGCGGCACCCAGGCCCCAGCCGAGGCCGCCGACCGGGCTGTTGCCGAAATAGCTGCCCGGCCGCTTGAGCGACACCTGGTCGAGCGCGAGCGTGTACTCGTTGACGATGATGTCGTCGTCGCTGCGCACGCGCTCGATGCAGGCGCCGGCCCAGGTCTGCTGGATCGCCGTGTCCTGCTCGGCCTGCTGGCGCGCCTCGGCCCAGCGCGCGCGCTGGACCTTGCGCAGCTCGGCGACCTTGGCGGTGCGCGCGGCGAGGCTCTTGGCGAGCGCGCCGTCGGCGCGCGTCAGTGCGCCGTCGAGCTGCGCCAGCGCCGCCGGCACGTTGCCCGCGACCGACACGTCGGCGCGGAAGCCGCGGATCGGATAGCGGCTATAGAGCGGGTCGACGCCGAGCTGGATCACCGGCACGTCGTCGCGCGGCCGCGCCTCGTTGGGGATCCAGGGCACGTCGGTCTCGACGACCAGCACGGCGTCGGCCTCGCGCAGCAACGCGCCCGGATCGTAGCCGAGATGCATCGGGTGGTCGTCGGGCAGGCACAGGTAGCGCGCGCGATATTGCACGACCGGAATCGCGTGCCGCGACGCCAGCGCGGCCAAGGCCTCGACGCCGGCCGCCGTCTCTCCCGCCTCCGCGGTGACGATCATGGGCAACTTGGCGCGCGACAGGATCGCGGCGGCGCGCTCGATCGCCGCGGCGTCGGGCTGGGGCGGCGCGTTGGCAGCCATCAGGCCGTGCTCGGTGACCTCGGGATCGGCGAGCGGGCTCGCCAGCACCTCGCGCGGCAGGATCAGGTAGACCGGCGCGCGCGGCTCGGAGCGCGCCAGCGCCAGCGCGCGGTCGACCACGGTCTCGACCTGGCCGCCGTTGCGCAGCTCGTAGTCCCACTTCACGAACTCGCGGACCATGCCGCTCTGGTCGAAATGCTCCTGCGCCCAATGGATGTAGGTGTCGCGCGAGCCGGTGACGTCGGCCTCGTTGATCGGCGTCCGCCCGGCGGTCATCAGGATCGGCACGCGCTGGCGCGAGGCGTTCATGATCGCGTTCAGGCTGTTGGCGGTGCCCGGGCCGACATGGACCATTGCGGCTTGCATGCGGCCGGTCACCATCCAGTAGCCGTGGGCCATCGAGACCGCGACGTTCTCGTGCGGCACCAGGATCGGCGTCGGCACCCGCCGCCCCGTCACCTTGGCCTTGGCGAAGGCCTCGATGATCGGCGCGAAGTCGGTGCCCGCGTTGGCGAACAGGTAGTCGATGCCGCGCCTGGCGAGCAGCGCGAGATAGGCGTCGGCGACGGTGTCGGCTTCGATGCGCACTTTGGTCATGGCAGGTTCCCTCGGGCGCGCGAGTCAGGCGCACGGCCTCACTCTAGCGGCCCGGACCGCACCGGCAAGGGCAGGCGTCGCCGACCCGCCTGACCGCCTCAATGCACGGCGACGCGCGCCTTGTGACGGTCGAGCCATTCCGCGGTCGCGCCCGCCGACATCGGGCGGCCGAACAGGTAGCCCTGGCCGTACTCGCAGCCCATGTCCGACAGGATCTTCGCCTGCTCGGCGGTCTCGACGCCCTCGGCAACCACGTCGACGCCCAGGTTGTGGCACAAGCCGACGATACCGCGCACCAGCTCGAGGTCGCGCCGCTGCTCGGCCATGCGGCCGATGAAGAAGCGGTCGATCTTGAGCACGTCGATCGGGAAGCGGTGCAGGTAGGCCAGCGAGGAATGCCCGGTGCCGAAGTCGTCGATGCAGATCTGCACGCCGAGCGCGCGGATCGCCGCGAGCTGGGTCGCGGCGACCTCGGGATTGTTGATCAGCGCGCCCTCGGTGATCTCGAGCTTGAGGCGGAAGCCGCTGTGGCCGCCCTGCTCGAGCACGCGCGAGATCTCCTTGACGATCTCGGGATCCTCGAGCTGGCGCGGCGACAGGTTGATCGCCATCGTCAGATGGTTGCCGTACTCGTTGTGCCAGCGCCTGAGCTGCTCGCAGCCCTGCTGCAGCACCTTGAGGCCGAGCGGCACGATCAGCCCGGTCTGCTCGGCGACCGGGATGAAATCGCCGGGCGGCAGCATGTCGCCCGACGGCAAGGTGAGCCGCGCCAGCGCCTCGAAGCCCGCCATCGCGCCGCTGTCGAGCGAGACCAGCGGCTGGTAGTGCACCGACAGGCGGCCGGTCTCGATGCCGCGCCTGAGCTCGGTCTCCGAGCGCAGCAGATAGGCCGAGCGCTGGCGCAGGTCGTCGGCGAACAGCCGCACGCGGTCCCCGCCGTCGACCTTGGCCTGGTACATCGCGAGATTGGCGTCGCGCAGCAAGTCGGCCGGCCGAACCTTGCCGCTCGGCAGCATCACGACGCCGATGCTGGCGCTCAGCACCACCGGGTCACCGCCGATCTCGATCGGCCGCCCGACGCGGCGGCGCAGCCGCTCGGCGAGCGCCAGCGCGGCGCGCTCGTTCTCGACCTCGGCCACCAGCACGGCGAACTCGTCGCCGCTGAGGCGCGCCAAGGTGTCGCCGACCGCCAGCGACTTGGGCAGACGGCGCGCCAGGGTCACCAGGATCTGGTCGCCGATCGAGTGGCCGAGGCTCTCGTTCGCCACCTTGAAGCGGTCGATATCGATCACCATCAGGGCGCCGCGCGCGGCGCTGCCGCGCGCCGGCGCGCGCGTCCGGTCGATGCGGTCGAGCAGCAGGGTGCGGTTGGGCAGGCCCGTCAGGGTGTCGTGGGTCGCGTTGTGGATGACGCGCTGCTCGGCCTCCTTGCGCGCGGTGACGTCGCTCAGCGAGGCGACCATGCGCGTCGGCGAGCCGTCGGCACGGCGCACCGCCATGCCGCGGCTGACCACCCAGCGCCAGCCGCCGTCGGCGTGATGGATGCGGTATTCGCTCTCGAAGTGCGGGGTGACGCCGGTCAGATGGGCGTCGATGTCGGCGCTGACGCGCGCGAAGTCGTCGGCGTGGATGCGCTTGAACCACTCGTCCGGGGCCGGCCGCAGCCGATCGAGGTCGAGCCCGAGCAGCGCCGGCCAGCGCGGCGAGAAATACACCGTGCCGGCCTCGATGTCCCAGTCGAGCAGGCCGTCATTGGCGGCCTGCGCGACCAGCGCGTAACGCTCCTCGCTGCGCCGGAGCGCTTCGTCGGCCGCCTTGCGCGCGGTCAGATCGCGGAACGAGCCGATGAACCCCCGTCGCGCGCCGCGCTTGAGCTCGCTGATCGCGATATCGACCGGGATGATCGCGCCATCCTTGCGCTGGCCGAAGGTCTCGTGCGTGTGGTCCTGCCGCGCCCGGCCCGCGCGCAGCGCGCGCTCGATGCCGCCGCCGTCGAGCTCGGGCAGCAGCAACGAGACCTTGCGACCCATCACCTCGCCGGCGCTGTAGCCAGAGATGCGGCTCGCCGCCGGATTGAAGCCCTCGATCATGCCCTCGTCGTTGAACACGACGATGCCGTCGAGCACGGTATCCATGATGCTGCGCAGCCGCTCCTCGCGGTTGCGCACGGCCGACAGCGCGAGGCGATAAGCGGTGACGTCGGTGCCGACCACCAGCACCAGGCCGGCGCCCGGATCCTGGTCGCCGACCGGCTCGAAGCTCAGCTCGAACTCGCGCTGCTCGCGCTGGATGGTGGCGCTGGCCGCCTCGCCGGCGAGCGCCCGGGCCAAGGCATCGCCGAGACCGTTCTCGGCGCCGAAGGTCGTGAGCATCGATTGGCCGACCGCCCGCGCCGCATCGAGCCCGAGACCGGACAGCCCGCCGCCCTCGGCGAGCAGGATCATGCCGTCGGGATCGAGCACCAGCAGCAGGATCCGGGCGCGCTCGACGGCGCGGCCGAGCAGCTCGACGCGCGGCTCACCCGGCAGTGCCGGGATGGTCGCCCGCGGCCGCGACGCCTCGGCATGAAGGGCACCGCCAGCGGCCGCAGTAACGCCGGCCGGGCCAGGTTGGGTCTCGTTTTTGCGTCGGCGGCGGCGCCGATCGACTTGCGGCATCATTACATCAACAATGTCACAAAGTACTCGGTGTGCAAGGACCGTCGATTAAAGTTCAAAAAGATTTCTCATGCGTTTACGACAATTGAATCGAGTTCTGGCCAATTGGGTTAAACAGTACTTACCCCGCCCTCACACAAACCACGTGGTTGAGCGGGGCGGGCTTGCCCAAACCGGCTGCGCTGACTTCAATAGGGCGCCCTTCCCCCGGACGAGTGCTCGCACGGGGATGCATGACCTGAAGGCGGCTCACCGATGATCCCCTATAGCGCACCGCTCGCCGACGTGAAGTTTCTGCTCCATCGCGTGCTCGGGCTCGACGACGTGCTGACGCGCGCCGGCCACGGCCACGCGGCGGCCGACATCGATGCGGTGCTCGACCAGGCCGGGCGCTTCGCCGCCGAGGTGCTGGCGCCGCTCAACCGGGTCGGCGACCAGCATCCGGCGCGGCTCGACAACGGCGTGGTGCGCACCCCGCCGGGCTTCGCGGACGCCTACCGGCGCTTCATCGAGATGGGCTGGAACGGCGTCGCGGCCGATCCCGCCTACGGCGGCCAGGGGCTGCCGACCCTGGTGGCGACCGCGCTCACCGAGCTGTGGAACAGCGCCAACATGAGCTTCAGCCTGTGCCCGCTGTTGACCCAGCCGGCGATCGAGCTCTTGCAGCGTCACGGCACGGAAGCCCAGCGCGCGACCTATCTCGGCCGGCTGGTCGACGGCACATGGACCGGCACCATGCAGCTGACCGAGCCGCACGCCGGCTCGGACGTCGGCGCGCTGCGCACGCGCGCGGTGCCCGAGAACGGCCACTATCGCCTGACCGGCCAGAAGATCTTCATCACCTTCGGCGACCACGACTACACCGACAACATCGTCCACATGGTGCTGGGGCGGCTGCCCGACGGCCCGCCCGGCATCAAAGGGATCTCGCTGTTCCTGGTGCCGAAGCTCCGCGTCGGCGAGGACGGCGCGCCGCGCGAGCGCAACGATCTGCGCGTGGTCAGCCTCGAGCACAAGCTCGGTATCCACGGCAGCCCGACCGCCGTGATGGCGTTCGGCGACAACGGCGGCGCGTACGCCGAGCTGATCGGCGAGCCGCACCGCGGCATCGAGTACATGTTCACGATGATGAACATGGCGCGCCTGTCGGTCGGCATGCAGGGCGTGGCGATCGCCGAGCGCGCCTACCAGCAGGCGCGCGACTACGCGCGGCTGCGCGTGCAGGGCCACGCCGCGGGCGCGCGCGGTGCCACCGCAGCCGGCGCGATCATCCAACATCCCGACGTGCGCCGCATGCTGATGCTCGCGCGGATCAAGACCGAGGCGGCGCGCGCACTGGTGCTGGAGACCGCTTGCGCGCTCGACCGCGCGCGGCTCGGACCGCACCAGGCCGAGGCGCAGGCGCGCGCCGACCTCCTGATCCCGGTCGCCAAGGCATGGTCGACCGACATCGGCGTCGAGGTCGCCTCGCTCGGCATCCAGGTGCACGGCGGCACCGGCTTCATCGAGGAGACCGGCGCCGCGCAGCACTATCGCGACGCGCGCATCACGCCGATCTACGAGGGCACCAACGGCATCCAGGCGGGCGATCTGGTCGGCCGCAAGCTGACGCGCGACGACGGCGCGGCGATGCGCGCGCTGATCGACAACGTCGCCGCCACGGCGGCCGCGCTGGCTGCACAGCCGGGCGACGATCTCGCCGTCACGGCGAGGGCGCTCGAGGCCGGGCGGATGGCGCTCGGCACCGCGACCGACTGGGCGCTCGCGGCGGAGCCGCGTGCCCGCGCCGCGGTCGCTGCGCCTTATCTCGAGCTGGTCGGCACCGTCGCGGGCGGTTGGCTGATGGCGCGCGCTCAGCTGGCGGCGCAGGCCGCGCTGTTCGCCGGCGACGATCCGGTGTTCCACGAGGCGAAGCTGATCGGCGCGCGCTGCTACGCCGATCACGTGCTGAGCCGCGCCGACGGCCTCGCGCGCGCCGTGGTGGCGGGCGCCCCCAGCCTGCTCGCGCTCGACGAGGCGGCGTTCTAGCTAGGCCGCGGGCACCGCGGCGCGCTGCTCCCAGAGCAGGAAGCGCATCTTCTGCGCTTCCGCGAAGCCCTTGAGCTTGACCTCGCGGACGTCGGTGAAATTGAACCGTTTGGTGCCGGAGACCTGTTCGACGATCGCG
>DATJNS010000071.1:0-5988 GCA_035507915.1 Candidatus Sulfotelmatobacter sp. | reverse complement strand
CCCCTGTTCCTCTACGGCGGCGTCGGCCTCGGCAAGACCCACCTGATGCACGCGATCGCCTGGGAGATCCGCACGCGCGATCCCAAGCGCCGGGTCATCTATCTGTCGGCCGAGAAGTTCATGTACCAGTTCATCCGCGCGTTGCGCTTCCGCGACACCGTCGCGTTCAAGGAGCAGTTCCGCTCGGTCGACGTGCTGATGATCGACGACGTCCAGTTCATCAGCGGCAAGGACTCGACCCAGGAGGAGTTCTTCCACACCTTCAACGCGCTGGTCGACCAGAACCGCCAGGTCGTGATCTCGGCCGACAAGTCGCCGTCCGACCTCGAAGGGCTGGAGGAGCGGCTGCGCTCGCGCCTCGGTTGGGGCCTGGTGGCCGACATCCATCCGACGACCTACGAGCTTCGGCTCGGCATCCTGCAGTCGAAGGCCGAGCAGCTGCAGGCGCAGATCCCGCAGAAGGTGATGGAGTTCCTCGCCCACAAGATCCAGTCGAACGTGCGCGAGCTCGAGGGCGCGCTCAACCGCATCGTCGCCCATGCCACCCTGGTCGGCCGCGACATCACGCTCGAGAGCACCCAGGAGGTGCTGCACGATCTGCTGCGCGCCAACGACCGGCGCGTCACCATCGAGGAGATCCAGAAGCGCGTCGCCGAGCACTACACGATCCGCATCGCCGACATGAGCTCGGCGCGCCGCGCCCGCGCGGTCGCGCGGCCGCGTCAGGTCGCGATGTATCTCGCCAAGGTGCTGACCTCGCGCTCGCTGCCCGAGATCGGCCGCAAGTTCGGCGGCCGCGACCACACCACCGTGATGCACGCGGTACGCAAGATCGAGGAGCTGAAAGCGGCCGATCCGGCGCTCGCCGAGGACGTCGAGCTGTTGCGCCGGATGCTCGAGTGCTGAAGATCGGTCCGACGGCGAAGCCGCCCTCGAAGCCGGTCCCCGGCCGACCCGAAAGCCGCTTCCCGGCGCGCGCTCCGTGATATAGTGCGCATCCTTTTTTCACCGGCGGCGCGATGGCGCGCGCCCGCAAGAAGAGGCGGCGGCCGAAGCCCTCGGTTGCGAATCGGACCATGAAACTGACCATCGAACGCGGGTCGCTGTTGAAGAGCCTGGGTCACGTCCAGAGCGTCGTGGAGCGGCGCAACACCATCCCGATTCTGGCCAATGTGCTGATCCAGGCCCATGACGACCGGATCGCGCTGACCGCGACCGACATGGACCTCGACATCGTCGAGCGCGCGCCCGCCCATGTCGGCGCGAGCGGCGCCACCACCGCGCCGGCCCACACGCTCTATGACATCGTGCGCAAGCTGCCCGAAGGCGCCGAGATCGAGCTCGACGGCGGCGGCGACAAGGAGCGTCTGACGGTGCGCGCCGGGCGCTCCAACTTCACCCTGCCGGCGCTGCCGACGTCGGACTTTCCGGCGATCAGCGGCGACGCGCTGAATCACAGCTTCACGCTCGCCGGCGCCGAGCTGAAGAGCCTGATCGACCGCACCCGCTTCGCGATCTCGACCGAGGAGACGCGCTACTACCTGAACGGCATCTATTTGCACGCCACGCGCAGCAACGAGGTGCAGGTGCTGCGCGCGGTCGCGACCGACGGCCACCGCCTGGCGCGCGTCGAGATGGCCCTCCCCGAGGGCGCGTCCGGCATGCCGGGCGTCATCCTGCCGCGCAAGACCGTGACCGAGCTGCGCAAGCTGATCGAGGAGACCGAGAGCTCGGTCGGCGTGTCTTTGTCCGACACGCGCGTGCGCTTCGCGTTCGACGACGTGGTGCTGAGCTCGAAGCTGATCGACGGCACCTTCCCGGACTACGAGCGCGTGATCCCGCAGTCGAACGACAAGGTCATGGAGGTCGACTGCAAGACGTTCGCCGAGGCGGTCGACCGCGTTGCGACGATCTCGACCGAGAAGAGCCGCGCCGTGAAGCTGACGCTCAACAACGGCACGCTGGTCCTGTCGGCGACCAGCCCGGAAGCCGGCAGCGCGACCGAGGAGCTCGAGGTCACCTACAAGTCGAGCCCGATCGAGATCGGCTTCAATTCGCGCTACCTGCTCGACATCACCCAGCAGATCGAGGGCGACGGCGCGCAGTTCATGATGGCCGACTCGGCCTCGCCGACGATCGTGCGCGACCTTTCCGACATGAGCGCGCTCTACGTCCTGATGCCGATGCGGGTCTGACGAGCACGCCTATCCCCATGGGGCCGAGCGCAGTCGGGTCGCCCCGCAAGGCCCCGCAACGGCTGAAATCGAGCGTCCAAATCCCTATATTGATTTGGTGAATCCGCCGTCCCGCTGCGTCCCGGCGATTACCCGGCTGCAGCTCCAGAATTTCCGCTCCTACGACGCCGCCGACCTCCGGTTCGACGGCCGCATCGTCGTGCTGACCGGCCCCAACGGCGCCGGCAAGACCAACCTGCTCGAGGCGCTGTCGTTCCTGGCGCCCGGCCGCGGACTGCGGCGCGCCGCGCTCGGTGAGGTGCAGCGCGTCAACGGCGCGGCAGCCGCAGGCGCGAGCGCCCGAGACTCCGGCGCGATCGCCGAGGTGCACCAAGACCCGCCGTGGGCGGTCGCGGCGACGGTCGATACCGGCACGGGGCCGGTCATGGTCGGCACCGGGCTCGAGCGTGAGGACGGCGTCGAGCGGCGCGCGCTGCGCATCGACGGCGCGCCCAGGCGCGGCCAGTCGGCGTTGAGCGAGCTCCTCACCGTCGCCTGGCTGACGCCGGCGATGGACCGATTGTTCGTCGAGGGCGCCTCCGGCCGGCGGCGCTTCCTCGATCGGCTGGTGCAGGGGCGCGATCCGCACCATGCCGGGCGTCTCGGCGCCTACGAGCACGCCATGCGCGAGCGCGCGCGCCTTTTGCGCGAGGGGCGCGCCGATGCGCGCTGGCTCGATGCGCTGGAGGACACCATGGCGCGCCATGCCGTCGCCACCGCGGCGGCGCGGCGGGCGCTGTGCGACCAGCTGGCGCACGCGGTGGCGCTCGGCGTCGGGCCGTTCCCGGCTGCCGACGTGACGCTCGACGGCGAGCTCGAGCAGGCGCTCGACCGGCAGCCGGCGCTGGCGCTCGAGGAGACCTTCCGGGGCGTGCTGGCGGCCCAGCGCGCGCTCGACGCGGAAACCGGCACGACCACGCGCGGCGTGCACCGGACCGACCTCAAGGTGCGCCATCGCGCCAAGGCGGCGCCCGCCGAGCGCTGCTCGACGGGCGAGCAGAAGGCGCTGCTGGTCGCGCTACAGCTGGCCTATGCGCGGCTGCTGCATGCCACGACCGGGGTGCCGCCCGTGCTGCTGCTCGACGAGATCGCCGCGCACCTGGACGAGGTGCGCCGGACCGCCCTGTTCGACGAGCTCCGGGCGCTTTCCGGCCAGGCCTGGCTGACCGGCACCGATCCCGTTTTGTTCCGCCCGCTGGGGGCCGCTGCGGAGTGGCTTTCGGTCGCCGAATCGGCGCTGTTCCAGGGCGAGATTCCTTAGCCCTGACACGCCTTTAGGAGTATGATGACGCCATCATGAATTCTGCCGTTCCCGCCGTCCCGCTCCCCCCCTCCGAACCCGAGCAGGACGCCTACACCGCCGACTCGATCAAGGTGCTCCGCGGGCTCGATGCCGTGCGCAAACGGCCGGGCATGTATATCGGCGACACCGACGACGGCTCGGGCCTGCACCACATGGTCTACGAGGTCGTCGACAACGCCATCGACGAGGCGCTCGGGGGCTTCTGCTCACGCATCGACGTGGTGCTCAACCACGACGGCTCGGTGACCGTGCGCGACGACGGCCGCGGCATCCCGGTCGACCTGCACCACGAGGAGGGCGTGTCGGCGGCCGAGGTGATCATGACCCAGCTGCACGCCGGCGGGAAATTCGATCAGAACTCCTACAAGGTCTCGGGCGGGCTGCACGGCGTCGGCGTGTCGGTGGTCAATGCGTTGTCGAGCCTGCTCAAGCTGCGGATCTGGCGCGACGGCGCCGAGCACTACATGGAGTTCAAGCACGGCGACCCGGTGGCGCCGCTCGAGAAGGTCGGCCCGTCGAACGGGCGCACCGGCACCGAGGTCACCTTCCTGCCCTCGACCGGCACCTTTACCCGCACCGAGTTCGACCTGCCGACCCTGGAGCACCGGCTGCGCGAGCTCGCCTTCCTCAACTCGGGCGTGACCCTGGTGCTGACCGACGCGCGCCCGGTCGAGCCGGTCACCATCGAGCTGCACTACGAGGGCGGCCTGGCGGCCTTCGTCGCCTATCTCGACCGCTCGAAGAGCGCGTTGCATCCCGCGATCGCGATCTCGAGCGAGCGCGAGGGCGTGACGGTCGAAGTCGCGATGGAATGGACCGACGCCTACCACGAGACGATGTTGTGCTTCACCAACAACATCCCGCAGCGCGACGGCGGCACCCACCTTGCCGGTTTCCGCGCCGCGCTGACCCGCACGGTCAACGGCTACGCGACCGAGAGCGGCATCGCCAAGAAGGAGAAGATCGCGCTGACCGGCGACGACGCGCGCGAGGGGCTGACCTGCATCCTCTCCGTCAAGGTGCCGGACCCGAAGTTCTCGTCGCAGACCAAGGACAAGCTGGTGTCGTCCGAGGTCCGTCCGATCGTCGAGGGCGTCGTCGGCGACAAGCTGCAGCAGTGGTTCGAGGAGCATCCCGCCGAGGCGAGGCGCGTCGTCGGCAAGGTCGTCGAGGCCGCCGCGGCGCGCGAGGCCGCGCGCAAGGCGCGCGAGATGAGCCGGCGCAAGGGCCCGCTCGACATCTCGAGCCTGCCCGGCAAGCTCGCCGACTGCCAGGAGCGCGATCCGGCGCTCTCCGAGCTCTTCATCGTCGAGGGCGACTCGGCCGGCGGGTCGGCCAAGCAGGGCCGCGACCGCAAGTTCCAGGCGATCCTGCCGTTGCGCGGCAAGATCCTCAACGTCGAGCGCGCGCGCTTCGACAAGATGCTGGGCTCGGCCGAGATCGGCACCCTGATCGCCGCGCTCGGCACCGGCATCGGACCGGAGGACTTCGCGTCCGAGAAGGCGCGCTACCACAAGATCATCATCATGACGGACGCGGACGTCGACGGCAGTCACATCCGCACCCTGATCCTGACCTTCTTCTATCGTCAGATGCGCGCGCTGATCGAGAAGGGCTATCTCTACATCGCCCAGCCGCCGCTCTATGGGCTCAAGCGCAACAAGAGCACGATCTACCTCAAGGATGACGCCGCGCTCGAGAACCACCTGATCGCCGACGGCATCAAGGACGCCGTGCTGACGCTCGCCGACGGCAGCCAGTTGGCGGGCCAGGATCTCATCAGCCTGGTCGAGCAGGCGCGCACCGCGCGCGGCCTGCTCGTGCCGATGGCGCGCCGCGTCGGCAGCCTGATGGTGGTCGAGCAGGCCGCCATCCTCGGCATCCTGCGTCCCGCGACCTTGGACGATCCGGCGCTGACCGGGGTCGCGACGCTGTTCGCGCGCCGGCTCGACGGCTTCACGCCGGCGCACGAGCGCGGCTGGCAGGGCACGATCGAGGCCGACGGCATCGCGGTCACGCGCATCCTGCGCGGCGTCACCCAGCGCCATCTGCTCGATCTCGGCATCCTGCGCTCGGGCGAGGCGCGCCGGCTCGACGCCATGACCGCCGCCCTGCAGGCGACCTACACGCGGCCCGCCAAGCTCGCCTTCAAGGATGACCAGCGGCCGATCACGGGCCCGGTCGAGCTGATCGACGCCGTGCTCGAGCACGGCCGCGACGGCGTGTCGATCCAGCGCTACAAGGGCTTGGGCGAGATGAATCCCGAGCAGCTGTGGGAGACCACGCTCGACCCCAACGCGCGGTCGCTGCTGCAGGTCAAGCTCAGCATGGAGGAGGCCGCCGAGGACGTGTTCTCCACCCTGATGGGCGACCTCGTCGAGCCGCGCCGCGAGTTCATCCAGGCCAACGCCCTCAAGGTCTCGAACCTCGACGTGTAGCGGCGGGCGGCTG
>DATJNS010000070.1:0-4174 GCA_035507915.1 Candidatus Sulfotelmatobacter sp. | reverse complement strand
GGAGACGGGCGGGCTGTGTACCGGGTTTTGCCGAACCGTGTCAACCGACTGACCAGCCCGCGCTTGAGCCGCTCCGACCCGCCATATAGGGTGCGCGCCGACCGATTTGCCCCATGAAACCTAGGATTAAGCCCGTTTCGCCGCCATGACCGACCAACCCCTTTTCGGCGACCTGCCGCCCACGCTCGAGCTCGAAGCCGAGGTGCTGGCGCTGTGGCAGCGCGAGCACATCTACGAGGCGGGCCTGAAGCAGGCCGAGGGCCGGCCGCAATTCACCTTCTACGAGGGCCCGCCGACCGCCAACGGCACGCCGCACAACGGCCATGTGCTGACCCGCGTGGTCAAGGACATGGTGCTGCGCTATCGCTCGATGCGCGGCTTCCGGGTGCCGCGCCGCGCCGGCTGGGACACCCACGGGCTGCCGGTCGAGGTCGAGGTCGAGAAGACGCTCGGCATCCATGGCAAGGCCGCGATCGAGGCCTACGGCATCGACAAGTTCGCGCGCCAGTGCCGCGACTCGGTGTTCCGCTACACCAAGGAGTGGGAGGACCAGACCAAACGCATCGGCTTCTGGGTCGATCTCGAGCACGCCTACGTGACCTTCCACCGCGCCTACATCGAGTCGGTGTGGTGGGCGCTGTCGGAGCTGTTCCGCAAGAACCTGCTCTATCGCGGCCACAAGGTGGTGTGGTGGTGGCCGCAGGGCGGCACCGCGCTGTCGGCCGCCGAGGTCGGGCTCGGCTACAAGACGGTCGACGATCCCGCCGTCACGGTGCGCTTCCCGCTGGTCGACGATCCCAAGACGTCGCTGCTCGCCTGGACGACGACGCCATGGACCCTGCCGTCCAACACGGCGATCGCGGTCAACGCCGAGATCGACTACGCGTTCGTCGCGCGCGGCGACGAGCGCTTCATCATCGCCGAGGCGCTGGCCGCGCAGGTCGAGGGCGGCACGATCGAGCGCGTCGTCAAGGGCGCCGCGCTGGTCGGCACGCGCTACACGCCGCCGTTCGACTTCGCCAAGCCCGAGACCGGCGACGCCTGGCGCGTCATCCCGGCGCCCTTCGTCACCACGGACGCCGGGACCGGCATCGCGCACGAGGCGCCGGCGTTCGGCGAGGAGGACTTCCTGGTCGCGCGCGAGCACGGCATCGGCATGCTGCAGCTCGTCGGACCCGACGGCTGCTTCGTCAAGGGCACCGGCTTCCTCGAGGGCAAGTTCTGCAAGGACGCCGACCGCGACATCATCCGCTATCTCAAGGACAAGGGCCTCCTGTTCAAGCAGGACACCTATCGGCACGAGTACCCGTTCTGCTGGCGCGCCGACTCGGACCCGCTGATCCAGTACGCCCGGCCGGCCTGGTTCATCCGCACGACCGCGCGTCTCTCCGACGCGCTCGCCAACAACGAGCTGGTGCACTGGCTGCCCGAGCACATCAAGGAAGGCCGCTTCGGCGACTTCCTGCGCAACAACATCGACTGGGCGTTGTCGCGCGAGCGCTACTGGGGCACGCCGCTCAACATCTGGATCTGCGACGGCTGCGAGACCATGGAGGCGCCGTCGTCGACCGCCGAGATCCTGAAGCGCAACCCGGACGCCTTCGACAAATCGGTCGACGAGGAGCTGCAGGTCCACCGCCCGTGGATCGACAAGGTCACGTTCCCGTGCGCGAAGTGTACGGGAACGATGCATCGGGTGCCCGAGGTGATCGACGTGTGGTTCGACTCGGGCTGCATGCCGTTCGCGCAGTGGGGCTTCCCGCACAAGAACGCCCGAGAGTTCTTCGGCGACTATCCGGCCGACTTCATCACCGAGGCGGTCGACCAGACGCGCGGCTGGTTCTACTCGCTCCTGATGGTCAGCACCCTGCTGTTCGACGAGGAGACCTGCGCGCGCGTCGGCATGACGCCGCCCGGCCTGCCGCGGCCGTTCCGCACCTGCATCGTGCTCGGCCACGTCGGCGACGCCAGCGGCCAGAAGGAATCGAAATCGAAGGGCAACTACACGCCGCCCGACCTGGTGCTGCGCGGCGAGATGACGTTGTCGGCGGCGCCCGATCCGAAGCTCGCGCGCGGCACCCTCGGCATGATGCAGGCGCAGGTCAAGAATCTGAACCTGACGGCCGACGAGCGCATGACCGCGCTCGGGCCCGGCGGCCAGACCATCGCGCTCAAGGTCGTCGAGGCCGCCGTCAAGGTGCGCGAGACCGTGCACATGAACCCCGACGACATCGCGGCGCTCGGCCTGACCGGTACGGTCACGCTCAAGGCGCCGTTCGAGCCGCTCGGCGCCGACGCGTTCCGCTGGCTGTTCTCGAGCACCAGCCCGTGGACCAACACGCGCCTGTCGCTGGCCGCGCTGCGCGAGGGCCAACGCGAGTTCCTGATGCGGCTGCGCAACGTCTACGGCTACTTCCAGATCTACGCCAACCTGCTGGGCTTCGATCCGAGCCGGCGCGCCCGCCCGCCGATCGCGTCGCGCGACCTGCTCGACCGCTGGATCCTCTCGGAGCTCTCGGCGCTCGCCGGCCGCATGACCGCTGCGATGGACGCCTACATCATGCACGACGCGGCGCGCGACGTGCAGGACTTCGTCGAGGGCCTGGCCAACTGGTACGTGCGGCGCTCGCGCCGGCGCTTCTGGGGCGAAGGGCCGGAGACCGAGAACGCGCTGTGGACGCTCTACGAGGTGCTATGCGCGGTCGTCCGCCTGATCGCGCCGTTCGTGCCGTTCCAGGCGGACGCGATGTACCAGCGCCTCGCCGTGCCGCGGCCCGACCCGAAGTCGGTCCATCTGATGGCGTTCCCGGCCGTCGATGCCGCGGCGCTCGCGCCCGAGCTCGCCGCCGACATGGCGCTGGTGCGCGAGCTCGCCAGCCTGGGGCTGCAGGCGCGCAACATGATCGGCGTCAAGATCCGCCAGCCGCTCAAGCAATTGGAGGTCGTGCTCGCCAAGCCCGAGCTCGCCGCGCGTCTCGCGCCGCTGCTGCCGCTGCTCGCCGAGGAGGTCAATGTCCGCGACGTGCGCTTCACCGGCGACGCCGACCGCTTCGCCGAGTTCCGCATCAAGGCGAACTTCCGCACGCTCGGCCCCAAGCTCGGCAAGGAGATGAAGGCCGCGGCCGACATCATCGGCAGGCTGCCGCGCGCGCAGGCGCTCGCCGGCGGCGCCGAGATCCGGCTGCCCTCGGGCACCACCGTGACCTTGGGCGCCGACGACGTGATCATCGAGGTCAAGGCGCGCGACACGTTCGGCGCGGCGGGCTCGGCCGCCGCTGTCGTCGCATTGTCGAGCGAGATCGACGACGACCTGAAGCAGGAAGGCCTGGTGCGCGACATCGTCAGCCGCATCCAGGGCCTGCGCAAGGAGCGCGATCTCGGCTACTCCGACCGCATCGCGCTCGAGATCGGCGCGGGGCCGGCGCTGCGCCAGGCCGCCGAGCGCTTCAAGACCTACATCTGCGACGAGACGCTGGCGACCGCGTTCGAGCTCGTCGAGCCACTGGCCGCGCGCGACGGCGCCGATCAGTCCGAGGTCGGCGGCGAGCCGCTCTACCTCTGGCTGACCAAGACCGGCACCGGTCCGGCCCGGGTCTAACGGGCCCGCGTCGCGGGTCCGCCCTGCCACATTGCGGGCTAAATGCAGGCGTCCGCCCTCCATCGCGCGCAATCGCACGTGAATCATGGGATCGGTGTCGCAGATCCAACGTGACACGAGCAGGGGGTGCTGATGTCGCTGGACCGACCGCGCCGGCCCCTTCCATCAACCGTCATGCTCGGCGCGAGTCGCTGCCGTCACGGGGAGAGCAAGGCAAGACGTGGATCCTCGGCACGGGGCCGAGGATGACGGTTTGGGTTGTGGCGTCGTCGCCGTCAGCGCTGCTGGTACTGGGTCTTGCCGAACAGCATCTCGCGGCGCACCGGGTCCATCGGCGCCGCATAGTTGACGGTGTGGTCGGCGAGCACCGCGAGGCCGCGCGGCACGGCCGGCCGCGCGGCGATCGCATCGAACCAGCGCTTGACGTTGGGGTATTCGTCGAGGCTGTGGCCCTGGCGCTCGATGTGGCGCACCCACGGGAAGCTCGCCATGTCGGCGATCGAGTAGTCGCCGGCGAGATACGCGCTCTCGCCCAGCCGGCGGTCCATGACGCCGTAGAGCCGGCCCGCCTCCTTG
>DATJNS010000069.1:0-4499 GCA_035507915.1 Candidatus Sulfotelmatobacter sp. | reverse complement strand
CCCGTAATACACGCAGTCGACGATCTCGGTGCACGAATAGGCCGAGCCGATGTGCAGCGCCGACACCTGCTGCGAGATGTCCAGGATGCGCCGCCGGAACCTCAGGCACCGCGCCCGCGCCGCCGCCCCGTCGAACCGATTGCTGCCAGACCGCGTCGTCGCCATCACTCTATGATCGTCCAATAGTAGTCGCCGGTATAGCCGGCTTCCTGGAACGTCTTGATCCAGCCGTCAGGATAGTCGTGATACTTCGCGGTCAACACCCAGTCGACAAACACGGCGCGCTGCTCCGGCGTGCGGTAGGAGTCGACCTGGACGAAGCCCTTGCCCGGCGCCAGGCGCTGCATCTCGCGCAGCGCGCGGATGCAGTCCAGCCGCTCGAGGTTGTGCACGGTGTTGAGCGAGATCACGGCCTGAAAGCTGCCGTCGGGGAACGGCAGATCGTCGGCGCTGCCGAGGTGCAGCCGCCCGACGACGTCGCGCTCGCAGTGGTCGAGCGCATAGCGCGACACGTCGATGCCGAACGCTTCGAGCCCGGGGCACACCTGCATCAGGTCCTTGACCAGGAAACCCTTGGCGCAGCCGACGTCGAGCACGCGGTCACCGGGCTTCAGGCCGAAATGCGCGATCATGTCGCGCGCCACCGGGATCCAGCGGCCGTCGTAGCGATAACCGCCGTAGCCGTATTCGCGCGGTCCGTCGAAATAGGCTTGGCCGTACTCCCGCGAGACGCGCACATGCTCGTCGGTCTTGGTCGAGCGCGCATTCAGGTTGCGCTTGCCCTTCGGCAGGGCCGCCAGCAGGTTCACCTCCGCCATCAGGCCTTCTCCGTCGCCGGTCGCCCCGTCACGGCGCGATGCACGCGCGCGATCCCCTCGGCCAGGCTCGTGTAGCGGAAGCCGGGGAAGGCTTTCAAGCAGTTCGTGACGTCGAAATGCCGGTGCAGCAGGTGCGGTCGCGGCCCGGGTCGCGGCACGCTCAGGACTTGCGCGGCCGGCGAGAACTGCGCGGCGACCATTCCGGCGACGTCGCAGAACGCCACCGACGTGCCGGTCACCGCATTGAGCGCCCCGACGCTGCGCCGTCGCAGGAGCAGGATCGCGAGCGCGGCGACGTCGTCGACCAGCACGTGGTCGCGCCGCTCCTCGCCCTCCCCGAAGATCGTGATCGGTTCACCCTTCAAGGCCTGGCGGCGGAAGCGGTTGGGGCCGTAGCCGCTGTGCGGATCGGCGGCGCCGTAGATCAAGGTCGGACGCAGCGCGGCGAACGGCGCCGGGGACGCGCTTCTCAACATCAATTCGCGCGCGGCATGCATCATGCCGTGGATGGTCGACGGCGCGGCCGGCGACTGCTCGGTGACCGGATTGGCGTCATCGGCATAGATCGCATCCGAGCTGACGTAGACGAGATGCGCGGGCGGCACGGCGCTCACCGCCTCGCACATCGCGTGCGCCATCTGGAGGTTCTGCATCAGCATCGCGTTGTTCTTGGCCGGCGCCAATGCCGAGACTGCCACCACGCTGTCGGTCGGTCGCAGCATCGCGCGCAGCACGTCGGCCGCGCCCGGCGCCAGCAGATCGACCTCCCGGCGGGTCAGCCGCAGGACATCGATGCGCGCCGCGTCGAGCGCGCGCGCGATCGTGCCGCCGACGAAACCGCCGGCGCCGATCACGACGACGCGCGCGGGATCGCGCGGCGTAGGCTCGATATGCTCAAGCACGTTCAGGGCTTCCGAGCAACGGTGGGCGGCCGAGCGCGTGATGATCGAGCCCGGCCGCCCGCACGGCGCGGCCCTCCAGCACGCGATAGGGATCGATCACCGCACGGCCCGCCATGCGGCGCGCCAGCTCGAGCGGCGACAGGGCGCGAAACTCCGCCCACGGCGTCATGATGACGAGGGCGTCCGCCCCGTCGGCCACCGCCAGCGCGCTCGCGGCCGCGGCGGCGGCTGGATGGCGCACCACGCAAGCGGGGACGACCGGATCGTAGAGTGCCAAGCGCCATGGCGCGAGGTGCTCGATCAGCGCGAGCGCCGGCGAGTTCTTGGTCGAATGGGTGTCCTCCTTGTAGGCAAGACCCAGAATGCCGATCCGCGCGTCCGGCTTCGCGTCGAGCACCGCGCGATGGAGCGTGCGGAGCGCCCAGTCGCGCCGTGTCCGGCTGTCGTGCACGAACGCGTCGACCAGCGCGGCGTCGCTGCCGGTCTCCCACGCCAACTTGAGGACGGTCGCGAGGTCGCGCTCGAGATTGCCACCCGCGAGCCCGAGGCCGGGGGCGAGATAAGCGAACGCGCCGATGCGCCGATCGAGCTTGAGGGCGGGCGCGATCTCGCCCCAGTCGGCCGCGACGCGTTCGCACAAATCGGCCAGCACGTTGGCGACGGAGATCGAACCGACCAGGCACAGGTTGATCGAAATCTTGGCGAGCTCGGCGCTCTCGAAGCGCATCGGCAGGATCGGGCAACCAAACGCCGTGAGAAAGGCCGCGTAGGGTGCCGGCAGGGGCGCCGCGGGATCGGCGCAGCCGACGATGAAGCGCTCCGGCTTCATCGCGCGCTCGACCGCGCGGCCGAACACCAAGGTCTCGACCTGATAGTGGAGCACACGGCCGGGGCGCAGGCGCGCACGCGTGAAACCGGGCGGCACCTGGCTCAGGACGACGAGCACGGCGTCGCGGCGCAGCGCGCCGTCGATCGTCGCGATCAGCGCGTCGAGCGGCGCCAAGTCGCTGATGCCGCGATCGTCGGTCGGCACGTCGGGCGCGACGTAGACGACGTCACAGGCAGCGAGCGCCGCGGGATCCGCCGTGAAGACCAGTCGTGTGCGGTTCGCGGCGGCCAGCTCGGGCAGATCGGGCTCGACGACCGGCAGCTCGCCGCGCGCCAGCCCGTCGATACGCGCGGAGTCGGGATCGAAGCACACCGTATCGAACCCTTGCGCAGCCGCCGCCACGCCCGAGACGAGCCCCAGGTGGGTCATTCCCGCATAACCGATGCGCGGCGCGCTCACGACGCCATCGCCTTCCGGCCGAGCGTGCGGAGTAGCCGGTTGAGCCAGACGTCGTTGGCGAGATCGGTCGGACCCGACGTCCCACCCGAGCCAGCACCCGAACCGTCGCACAGCGTCTTGAAATGCGCATACTCGAGCGCCCAGGTCGGATCGTCCTGCTCCAGGGTCTCGGTGTCCTCGGGTGGTCGCCCGCTCGGCAGCACGCGCTTGCGGACCGTGAAGGTGCTCGGTCCCCACTTGCACAAGGACGCGATGTGCGCGCTGCCCTGCTCGGCCAGCACGTCGCAGGTGAAGTGGTTGCGCCACGACAGCAATGTCATCTCGAGCTCGAGCTTGGGCACCGTGGTCTCCGACGCGATCACGACGTGGTCGGGCGCGCGGTTCTCGTGGCGGCTCACCGAGACGACGCGGAAATCCTCGCCGAGGTCGCCGAACCAGAATCGCGCGGTGTCGAGCAGGTGCGAGCCGAGGTCGGGCAGCACGCCGGCACCCTGGTCGCGCCACGCCGACTCGCGCACCAACCGCGCGGTGCCGTTGCCGTAGAACATGCGGCAGCGATAGAGCCGCCCGAGCACGCCCGAGCGCACGAGCTCGCGCATGCGCACGAAATGCGGCTCGAAGCGATGGTTATAGGCGGTGTAGCAGAGGGCGCGGTTGGCGCGACCGATCGCCTCGAGGTCTGCAAGCGCCGCGTCGTCGGGTGCGAACAGCGGTTTCTCGACCAGCGCGTGCTTCCCGTGCCCCAGCAGGTGGCGCAGGATTTCGAGCTTGGGCGCGTCGGGCGTGCACACCAGCGCGGCGTCATAGCTCGCGAGCGGCACCTCCTCGATGCGGCGCCAGTTCGCCTCGGCATCGACCGGATCGACCGTGCCGACCGCCTCGGCGCCAGCGACACGCCGGCGCTTCTTGCCCTGAACCCCCAGCCCCACCACGATCACGCGCATCGCGCTCGCGACCTAGCTCAGATTGGCGTGTCGGCCGATGGCCTCCAGCTTCTGGAGCACCTGGCCTGGCTCGACCGGCACGTTGCCGTCGTGCTCGCACTCCACAGCCGCAGCGACCGAGCCCAGGATCGAGGCGATCACCGGGCTGCCGGTCGCGACCATCGACAGGGTCGCGTAGGCGAGCAGCGCATCGCCGGCGCCGACCGCGTCGACGACGTTCTCCGCGAAGCTGTCGACCACGAAGAAGGCGCGCACATCCTCGTCCGCCTTCGGCAGGTCGCGGTAGGTGATCAGCCCGCGCGCGCCCATCTTGAGGATCAGGGTCTTGCAGCGCGCCTGACGATAGAGCTCGAGCCCGAGCGGACGTACCACCGAGTCCTGGTCGCCCAGCGCAAAGCGCACCTCGCGCTCGTTGGGGGTGAGGAGGTCGAAGTCGACGAAGTCGAGGATGTTGCCCCACCGGCTCGCCACCTGGCTGTCCGCGACCTTGAACGCGTCCCGCGGCAGCGCTTCGGTTAGCGACGGGATGGTGTGGCGATTGAAGATG
>DATJNS010000068.1:0-6157 GCA_035507915.1 Candidatus Sulfotelmatobacter sp. | reverse complement strand
AAAGCCGGATCGAGCTGCGCGGCGAGAGTCTTATCGGCGGCGAGATCGCGGATCTGTGCGGCGTCGGAACCGTAGACGTCAAGCGAGCCGAGCGATGCCGAATCTTCGAGATAGCCGTGGATATGCAGGTTGCGCGTAGGGCAGGGCTCGTCGCGCAGGCGGCCCAGGGTGATGGCGTGGTCGACGCAGTCCTCGGCCATGTGGCGATAGGTGGTCCACTTGCCGCCGGTGATCGTGAGCAGGCCGGAGGTGTCGACGTGGATGACGTGATCGCGCGAGAGGGTGGAGGTTTTGCCTTCGCCTTTGACGAGGGGGCGCAGGCCGACGTAGACGGCGAGCACGTCGGCGCGCGTGGGCGGGCGCGTGAAGTAGCGGCTGGCGGTTTCGAGGATGAACTCGATTTCCTCGTCGAGCGCGCGGGGCTCGAGGCTGGGGGCGTCGACCGGCGTGTCGGTGGTTCCGGCGACGGCGTGGTCATGCCAGGGGATGACGAAGAGCACGCGACCGTCGCTGGTGCGCGGGACCATGAGCGCGGTGTCGCCCTTGAGGAAGGAGCGGTCGAAGACGAGATGGATGCCCTGGCTTGTGACCACGAGGGTTTCGGCGGCGGGATCGGCGAGCCTGCGCACGGAATCGGTGAAGACGCCGGTGGCGTTGACGACGATGCTCGCGGGAATGTTGAACTCTTCGCCGGATTCGGTGTCGCGCGCGGTGAGGCCGTTGATGTAGCCGTCGGCTCCGCGGGAGAGGGCGATGGCCGGGCAGTAGTTGAGAACTGTTGCGCCGTGATCGGCGGCGGTCATGGCGAGGTGGATGAGCAGGCGCGCATCGTCGAATTGGCCATCGTAGTAGACGACACCGCCGCGGAGCTCTTCGGGCTCGAGGCCGGGCAGTTTGGCGAGTGTCTCTTCGGGGGATAAGAGCCTGGAAGGCCCGAAGCCGTATTTGCCGGCGAGCATGTCGTAGAGCTTGAGGCCGATGCCGTAGAAGGGCGCTTCCCACCAGGAGTAATTGGGGACGACGAAGGCGAGGTCGTGTACGAGGTGGGGGGCGTTCTGGCGCAGCAGGCCGCGCTCTTTGAGGGCGGACATAACGAGCGAGATGTTGCCCTGCTCGAGGTAGCGCACGCCGCCGTGGACGAGCTTGGTGCTGCGGCTGCTGGTGCCTTTGCCGAAGTCGTGGGCTTCGAGCAGGACGACATCGAGGCCGCGCGCGGCGGCATCCACGGCGACGCCCATGCCGGTGGCGCCTCCACCGATGACGGCGATGTCCCAAGGTTTGTTTTGCTGAGCGCGGTTGCGCAGGTTGCGCAGCATGTCTTCACGGCGCATGGTCTTACTCCGTCCAGTTTTTGGAGCGCTCGACAGCACGTTGCCAGCGTGCGCGGCGCTGTTTGCGTTCGGTTTCGGGCATCTTCGGCTCGAAGCGGGTGTCGTCGTGACGCCTGGCGCGCAACGCGTCGGGATTGGGCCAGAAGCCGGTGGCGAGCCCGGCGAGATAGGCAGCGCCGAGCGCGGTGGTCTCGGTGACGCGCGGGCGAACGACGGGGACGCCGAGCAGGTCGGCCTGGAACTGCATCATGAGGTCGTTGACTGCGGCGCCGCCATCGACGCGCAATGCGTTGAGGGGCGCGGAGGTTTCGCTTTGCACGGCATCGAGCACGTCGGCAACCTGGAAGGCAATGCTTTCGAGGGCTGCGCGGGCGATGTGGCCGGGCTTGGTGTCGCGGCGCAGGCCAATGAGCAGGCCCCCGGCATGCGGGTCCCAATGAGGCGCGCCGAGGCCGACGAAGGCGGGCACGAAAACAACGCCGCCGGTATCGGGCACGCCGGCGGCGAGGGATTCAACGTCGGCCGATGAGCCGATGAGCTTGAGATTGTCACGCAGCCACTGCACGACAGCGCCGCCGATGAAGATGCTGCCTTCGAGCGCGTATTCGAGGCGATGTTGCGCGCTGGCGGCGACGGTGGTGATGAGGCGGTGTTTGGAGCGGACAAATTTTGTTCCGATGTTTTGCAGCAGGAAGCAGCCGGTGCCATAGGTATTTTTGGCTTCGCCGGGGCTCCAGCAGAGCTGGCCGAAGAGCGCGGCCTGCTGATCGCCGGCGATGCCTGCGATGGGGATGCCGGCGAGGCCGAGAGAGGTGGTGACTTCGCCGATCTTCTGGCTCGACCAGACGACCTGGGGCAGAAGGGTTTTGGGGACGTCGAAGATGCGCAGCAGTTCGGGATCCCACTCGCCTTTGACGATGTTGTAGAGCAGGGTGCGGGAGGCGTTGGTGACATCGGTGACGTGATGCTTGCCGCTGGTGAGGTGCCAGATGAGCCAGCTGTCGACGGTGCCGAAGGCGAGCTCGCCTTTGTGGGCGCGATCGCGGGCGCCGGAGACGTTGTCGAGGATCCACTTGACCTTGGTGGCGGAGAAGTAGGGATCGATGACGAGGCCGGTGCGGTTGGAGATTTCTTCGCCGTGCCCCTTCTGCTCGAGGGCGCTGCACAGGGCGGCAGTGCGGCGATCTTGCCAGACGATTGCGGGATGGATGGGCTTGCCGGTGGCGCGGTCCCACACGATGACGGTCTCGCGCTGGTTGGTGATGCCGATGGCGGAGACGTCGCGCGGGCGAGCGCCGACTTTGCCGAGAGCCTCGACGGCGCAGCTCATCTGGCTGGTGAGGATTTCCATGGGATCGTGCTCGACCCAGCCCTGCTGCGGATAGAACTGCTGGAACTCGTGCTGCGCGACTGCTGCGATGGAGCCGGACTCGTTGAAGAGGATGGCGCGGGAACTGGTGGTGCCCTGATCGAGGGCGAGGACGTAGGCCATGCGGAATGCCTTTCTTCGGGACTATAGCAAAACCAGAGATGTCCTATCGCGAAACTCAAATAGATTAGCCGACGCGACCATCAGGGAGCGGTGACCTTGCACGATCTTCACAGGAGCACGCTCCTCTCTGGTTTGGCCGGAGCTAAGCACGTGAGGCGTGGGAGCAAGGCGAGCGCGGTGAATTTACCCGCGCGATTCGGGCGTTGTTTCTGCCATCGCAAGAGACCTGGCAGGGATGGGAACCCCAGATCGCTACGCGGTCACGTAGAGGTCGACGTAATCGCGGACCGGCATGGCGTCAAGGCGCGCGGGATCGAGCGAGACGTCGAGGATGCGCTGCTGCTGCGCCTCGGGGAAGCGACGGCGCAGGTTGGTTTTGAATTTCTCGACGAGGAGAGGCATGCCCTCGGCGCGGCGGCGGCGATGGCCGATGGGGTATTCGACTGTTTCCTCGAGCACGGTCCCGTCGGACAGTTCGGCGCGGAGTGTGTTGGCGATGGAGCGTTTTTCGGGGTCGTGGTAGTCGGCGGTGAAGCGCGGCTCTTCGACGCATTCGATGTTGGCGCGCAGGGCGTCGATGCGGGGATCTGAGGCGACGGAGTCTTCGTAGTCGGCGGCGGTGAGGCGGCCGTAAAGCAGGGGGATGGCGACCATGTATTGGACGCAGTGATCGCGGTCGGCGGGATTGGCGAGGGGGCCTTTCTTGTCGATGATGCGGAGGCAGGCTTCGTGAGTGCGGATGGTAATTCTTTTTATGGTTTTGGACGAGAGCTCGGGCTGATTGAGTTTCTGTCGGATTTTCATCGCGGCTTCGACGGCAGTTTGCGCGTGGAATTCGGCTGGGTAGCTGATCTTGAAGAGGACGTTTTCCATGACGTAGGAGCCATAGGGGCGCTGGAACTTGAAGGGTTCGCCGCGGAAGGAGACGTCGTAGAAGCCCCAGGTTTTGGCGGAGAGCGCGGAGGGATAGCCCATTTCGCCGGCGCGTGCCATCAGGGCGAGACGCACGGCGCGGCTGGTGGCGTCGCCTGCGGCCCAGCTCTTGCGCGAGCCGGTGTTGGGCGCGTGGCGGTAGGTGCGGAGGCTCTGGCCATCGATCCAGGCGAGCGAGATCGCGTTGATGGTCTGCTCGCGGGTTAGCCCGAGGAGCGCAGAGACGACGGCGGTGGACGCGGCTTTGACCAGAACGACGTGATCGAGGCCGACCTTGTTGAAGGAGTTCTCGAGGGCGAGGCAGCCCTGAATTTCGTGGGCCTTGATCATAGCGGTGAGGACATCCCGCATGGTTACGGCCGCTTTGGAGGAGCGAGACAGCCAGTCGGCGACGGCGAGGATGCCGCCGAGATTGTCGGAGGGGTGACCCCACTCGGCAGCGAGCCAGGTGTCGTTGAAGTCGAGCCAGCGAATGATGGCGCCGATGTTGAAGGCGGCCTGCACGGGATCGAGCTGATAGCTGGTTCCGGGGACGCGCGCGCCGTTGGGCACGACGGTGCCGGGAACGATGGGGCCGAGGAGCTTGGTGCAGGCGGGGTATTCGAGGGCTTCGAGGCCGCAGCCCAGGGTGTCGATGAGGCAGGCGCGGGCAGTCTGATAGGCGAGGTCGCTGGTGATTTTGTAGCTGAGCGCGTAGTCGGCGATGTCGGCGAGGACCTGGTCGGGGGCGGGACGTTGGTTGGAGATGTGCGAGGACACCTGGGCTCCTTGGTGGCGCGGCGAGTCCAAGCCGGACAGGCCTTACGTTGTGTTGAACGCTAGCTGCGTTCGGCGATGGGCACAAACTTGAGCGGCTCGGGGCCGGTGTAGATGGCGGAAGGACGGATGATTTTGCCGTCCTGTCGCTGCTCGATGACGTGGGCGCACCAGCCGGCGGTGCGGGCCATAACGAAGAGCGGGGTGAAGAGGTCCACGGGAACATTCATCACGTCGTAGGCAACGGCGCTGTACCAGTCGAGGTTGGGGAACATGCGCTTGGCGTCGTGCATGGTGGACTCGATGCGCTCGGCGACCGCGTAGAGCCCCATCTTGGAAGAGTGGCGCGACAGGGACAGGGCGACGCCCTTAATGATGTCGTTACGCGGGTCGCTGATGGTGTAGACGGGATGGCCGAAGCCGATGATGACTTCGCGCTCGGCGACGCGGCGGCGGATGTCGGCCTCGGCGGCGTCGGGGTTCGCATAGCGGCGCTGGATTTCGAGAGCGACCTCATTGGCTCCGCCGTGCTTGGGGCCTTTGAGCGCGCCGATGGCGCCGGCGATGCAGGAGTACAGGTCGGAGCCGGTGCCGGCGATGACGCGCGCGGTGAAGGTGGAGGCGTTGAATTCGTGCTCGGCGTAGAGGATGAGGGAGGCTTGCATTGCCGCGGTCCACTCGGGGCTGGGCGCGGAGCCGTGCAGCAGATGGAGGAAGTGCGCGGCGATGGAGTCTTCGTGACGCTCGACGTCGATGCGGCGGCCGTTGCGCGCATAGTGGTGCCAGTAGAGCAGCATCGAGGGCAGGCAAGCGAGCAGCGTGTCGGCGATCTTGCGCGCGCCGCTTTCTTTGTGGCTTTCGCTCTCGGGGAGCACGCAGCCGAGCACGGAGACGCCGGTGCGGAGGACATCCATGGGATGGGTGGCGGGTGGCAGTTGTTCGAGGGCCTGCTTGACGGCGGCGGGAAGAGAGCGCAACGGCCGCAGGCTGGCCTTGTAGGCCGAGAGCTCGGGCTGGGTGGGGAGCTTGCCGTGGACGAGGAGGTAGGCGACTTCTTCAAACTCGCAGTGCGTGGCGAGGTCGTGAATGTCGTAGCCGCGATAGTGCAGGTCGTTGCCGGTGTGGCCGACGGTGCAGAGCGCGGTGGAACCCGCGGGCGTGCCGGAGAGCGCGACGGATTTCTTGGGTTTGAAGGCGGAAGGCGCAGGGCTGGCTTCTGGCGTGCTCATGGAACTCCTCGAAAATGGTCGGCGGCGATCGCGCCTGTGCGGTTTATTTCGCGTCTTTCTCTCTTGCGAAGAGCTCGTCGAGCTTCTGTTCGTAAGCGTGATAGCCGAGGTGTTTGTAGAGATCGGCGCGCGTCTGCATGATCGGGATGACGTGTTTCTGCGTGCCTTCGCTGCGGATGGTTTCGTAGACCTTGAGGGCGGCGGCATTCATGGCGCGGTAGGCGCCGCAGCAGTAGAGGATGATGTCGACGCCGGCGGAGGCGAGCTCGTCGCGCGTGAAGAGCGGGGTCTGGCCGAATTCGGTGATGTTGGCGAGGATGGGTACGCCGACCGCCTTGCGGAACTTCGTGTATATGGGAAGCTCGGTGACGGCTTCGGCGAAGATCATGTCGGCGCCGGCGGCCACATAGCTTTGA
>DATJNS010000067.1:0-22169 GCA_035507915.1 Candidatus Sulfotelmatobacter sp. | reverse complement strand
TGTCGAAACGCCCGATCTCGGGCTGTGGCGCAGCCTCACGGGCGTCGTGCTTGCCGGCCGTACGACGACCGACTTGACCATTGCCGGCACGCTCGACCAGGGGCTCGACGCCGACGCCGCGCTACACGCCGATGATCTGGTCACGCACCTGCCGGTCGCCGACGCCCTGTTGGGTGGCCGGCTTGTGGGCAGCCTCCACGCGCGGCGCCAACCGGACGGTCGGATCGACATCCCGGCATTCGAGCTCGACGCGGCGGCGCTGCGCGTACACGGCAACGGCGCGCTCGACGGCGACGCGGCGCACAGCGACGTGCAGATCGAGCTGCCGCGCCTGACGCCCCTCGGCAAAGCGCTCGGCGTCGCGCTGCGCGGCCGCGCGGCCGCCCGCTTGCAGATCGCGCGCAGCCCAGTCGCGCTGACGGCGCGCCTGACCGCCGAGGCCGATCCGAACGGCGTAGCAACGCGGCTCGCGGGAAAGGCCGTGCTCGATGACGCGCACCTCGCGATCGATGACGCGCGGCTCGAGGCCGCGGGCACACGCGTGACCGGACAGGCGCGCCTGGCGCGTGCCACCGGGTTGGTCGACGGCACGCTCGCGATCGCCGCACCCGACCTCAAGCCGCTGTCGGTGCTCGCGGGGACCCCTGTGTCCGGGCGCGCACGAGGCCATGCACGCTTCGCGGCTGACCGCGCGGGCCAACATGTCGCTCTCACGCTCGATGCCGGGAACGTGATCGTCGGCGGCGTGACCGTGGCGCAAACGGAATTCAAGGTCGCGGGCAGAACCGACGCGGCGACTTGGTCGGTGCGTGCACGGGGCGAGGCCGGGCGGCCCTTCAGCATCGATGCCGACGGGCAGCTCGCGCATCGCACCGAGTCTGATCGGATCACAGTGCAGCGCCTCACCGGCGCGTTCGCGGCGGTGCCGGTCCGGCTCGAGCAGGCGACCTCCTTCGAGCGCACCGCCGCGTCGCTTGCGCTCGGCGCCACACGGCTCGATATCGGACACGGTCGCGTCCACGTCGACGCCAGCCGGCGCGGCGAAACGCTCTCCGGCGCGATCGAGATCGACGGTTTGCCGCTCGCCACGATCGGCGCGGTGGCGCCGGTCGCCGTCACGGGCAGGCTCGACGCGCGCGCGCACCTTGCCGGCACGCTCGCCGCTCCGACGGCCGACCTCACGGTCGACCTGCGCCACGTGATGTCCGCGCACGACCGCGCCCAAGCGGTCGACGGCGAGATGACCGCACAATGGCACGGTCGCCAGGCAATCCTGCAGGGCCGCCTCACCGGTCTGGGCGACCATCCGCTCGACGTCTCGGCGCACGTCCCGGTCGTCTATCGGTCCAGCCCGCTCGACATCGGCATGGCGCAAGACGCGCCGATCGATGCGCACGTCGATGGCGCCATCGAGCTCGGCCGCATCATGGATGCGCTCGGCATCGACCAACCGGTCAGCGGCCGCATCGCCCTCGACCTCAGTGTCGCCGGTACGCTCACACGGCCACGCGTCTCGGGCTCGGCAGAACTGGCTGATGGACACTACGCGGATCCGACGAGCGGCATCGTTGCCGACGCCATCACGGCCAAGCTGGTCGCCGACGGCGCACATGTCGCTCTGACCGACCTGTCGGCGACCGATGGTGCGGGCGGACGGCTCAGCGGCAGCGGCGCCGCCGATCTTGCCGGCGCGCATCCGAGCTTCCAGGGCACGGCGACATTGAGCAAGTTCGCGATCCGGCGCGACGACGTCGCCGGCGTCGCCGACGCCAGCTTGCGCTTCACAGGCGGCGCGCAGGGCTATCGCGTCGACGGTAGCGCTCGGATCGGCAAGACCGAGATCGCGATTCCCGACCAGCTGCCGATCTCGCTGGTCAACATCAAGGTGATCGAGATCAACGGCAAATCGCCGACATCGCAACCCGCCCCGGGCGCGGGCGCCCCGAGCGGCCTCGCCCTACCGATCACCCTCGCCTTGACGGTCGATCTGCCCGGACCGGTCCTGGTGCGCGGGCGTGGGCTCAACTCGCAATGGCAGGGACGGCTCACCGTCGGCGGCACCGCCGCCGCACCCGCGATTCAGGGCAGCCTCACCCTGGTGCATGGCAGCATCAATTTCCTGGGCAAGCAGCTCAGCTTGACGGACGGCAAGATCGATTTTCCCGGCAACGGCGGGATCACGCCCCATCTCGACATCACCGCGACAGCCACCGCCACCGACCTGACCGCGACGATCAGGATGACCGGACCCGCGACCAAGCCGACGCTGTCGGTGAGCTCCGATCCGCCGCTACCGCAGGACGAAATCCTGGCGCACGTGCTGTTCGACAAGGGCACCACCCAGCTCAGCGCCACAGAGGCGGTCGAGCTGGCGCAGGCCGTGGCCCAACTCACCGGAGGCGGAGGTGGCGGCATCGTCGATCGAATCCGTAAAGCGACCGGGCTCGACGTCATCGACCTCACGTCGACACAAGACAAGAGCGGATCGTCGGCCCAGGCGCTCAGCGTCGGCAAATATGTCGGCAACGGCGTGCTCGTGACCGGCGAGCAGGGCGTGACACCGGGCACGACGCGCGCCGGCGTCGAGGTCAACGTGATCGATCACTTTTCCGTCAAGACCGACGTCGGCGCCGACTCCGACAGCAGCATCGGCCTCACCTGGAAGCACGATTACTGAGGCGAAGCCCCGGCCCGACGGTCAGCGCCGGCGCGAACGCGCGGGCTTCGTCGTCTTCGCCTTGCGCCGCTTCGGCGCCGGTTTCGATGCCGGCGCCGGTTCGGGGGCGCGCTCGGGCGCCGCCGGCGCGAGCGCGAAGCCGCGCGGCGGGTCGCCGGCGAGCCGCCTGGCCCACATGTGCGCGAACGCGGCCTCGAGCGCGCGCGTGTAGGCGGCGATGTCGAACAACGGCGTCGTCAGGCGCCGCGCGGCGACCGTCGCGCGCAGCGCGGCCAGCTCCCCCGGCGCGGTCGCCAGCGCGATTGCGCGGCGCTCGTAATCGGCGAGCGAGTCGCACACCAGCTCAGGCATGCCGAAGGCGCCGAGCAGCGAGGCGGAGATGCGGCTGTATTCGCGATCGCCCTTGAGCGCGAGCAGCGGGACCCCAGCCCACAGCGCGTCGAGGGCCGTGGTCGCCGCATTGAAGACGGCCGTGTCGAGCAGCAGGTCGCACAGCGCGTAGCGCGCCAAGTGCTCGGCCTTGTCGTCGACCCGCTCGGCGAACACCAGGCGCGCCGGATCGACGCCCTGCGCGGCGGCGCGCGCCCGCATCGCGGGAGCGAACCCGGCGCCGACCGGCGGCGCCGACAGCCACAGCACGCTGGCGTCGACCGCGCGCAAGATGCGAAACCAGCAATCGACGATCGTCGCATCGAGCTTGTCGGGCCGCGCGAAGCCGCCGAATACGACGCCCGTCTTCGGCAGCCCGCAACGCGCGCGCGACGGCCGCGAGGCCGCGATCGGATGGCGGTCGGCGCAGTGCAGCGTGTTGGGCAGCCGGACGATCTGCTCGCGATGGCGCGCCTCCTCGCCCGGCGGCACGACGATCCCATCGGTGATCAGGTAGTCGACGCAGGACAGGTTGGGTCCGTTGAGGTGGCCGATCATGCTGACCTGGAGCGGCGCCGGCCGATAGGCGAGAACCTCCGGATTGTCGAGCCCGGTGTAGCCGTCGAGATCGATCAGGATGTCGATCCCGGCATCGAGGATGGCGCTCGCGGCGGCGCGCGGCGAGCAGCGGCTGACGTCGTGGAACGTGTCGAAGCCGGCGCGCAGGCGCGCGGCGAACGGCTGGCGCTCGGCCGAGCGGTCGCGCCGCGAGAAGCCGTGAACCTCGACATACGCGCGATCATGAGTCTCGAACAGCGACGCGGTGACGTGGCCGATCGGGTGGTCGCCGAAATTGGCAGACAGGTAGCCGAGGCGCATCCGCGGGCCGGCCGCATGCACCGTGCGCGGCAGCGCGCCGAAGGACTGCACGCGGCCGGCCAGCACGCCGTCGAGCCGCCGCGCGACCTCGTCGGCGAGCACGCGCGGCAGCGGCCGGTGAGCGTCGAGATAGAGCACCGCGGCCAGCGTCTGCCACGTCATCTCGCGGTCGAGACGATCGGGCAGCGCCGCGACCAGCCGGTTGAACATCGCACCTGCCGCCTCGAACGCACCATCGGACTGCAGGAGATCGATGCGCTGCGCCAGCGCCGCGATCTGCCGGCCGTCGAGCGCCAACGCGCGATCGAGACAGCGCATCGCCTCCGGACGATCCTCCGGCCGGCCGGCGCGCACGAGCACGATGCCGAGCAGCGCCCACGCGTCGGCGTCGCCCGGCGCGCGCTCGACGGCTTGTCGCAGGGACGCGAGCGCAGTCCCCAGGTCGCCCGCACGCAAAGCTGCCTCGCCCAGCAGGCGATGGAGTGCCGTGAGTTTGGCATCGATCTCGAGCGCGCGCCGGAAGCTCGCGATCGCCTCGACCGGATCCTCGAGCGCGATGCCGAGATGCAGGTGCGCGAACGCCGCGTCGGGCCGCTCGGCGACGACCTGTCGCAGTGTCGTGGCCGCCTCGGCCATCCGCCCTTGGGCGGCCAGCGCACGTCCGAGGGTCAAGCGCGGCTCGGTGAAATCCGGATCGAGCGCGAGGCCGCGACGCGCGAACGACTCGGCGTCGCGGAACCGGCGTTGCTCGAGGAACGAGCGGGCGAGGCCCCCGTACGGCGCACCCCGGGTGGGATCGAGCTCGATCGCCTTGGTGTAGTGGCGCAACGCCGCGGCATGATCGCCGAACTCGACGCGCCGGTCGCCAAGCGCTGCATGGATCGCGGCGTTCGATGGATCGAGCGCGACCGCCTGCTCGAGCAGCTTGACTGCGCGGTGGCGGCGTCCGGACCGGGCTTCGATCGTCGCGAGGCCGACGAGCGCTTCGGCGCGCTTGGGCGCCCGCTCGCGGATCGTCCGATAGGCGGACGCGGCACCGGCGAGATCCCCGGCAGCGAGCAGCCGGTCGGCCTGCGTCAGCGCGTCGTCGATGGTCACCGTCTCCTCGCCCTTGCGCGCGGGTTGGGTCGCCGACAGGTGGGCCTATTCGCCGAGCGAAAGCAAGCTCGCGTTGCCGCCCGCCGAGGTGGTGTCGATCGACACGGTCCGCTCGATGGCGAAGCGCGGCAGGTAGTGAGGACCACCCGCCTTCGGGCCGGTGCCCGACAAGCCCTCGCCGCCGAACGGCTGGACGCCGACCACGGCGCCGATCATCGAGCGGTTGACGTAGACGTTGCCGACCCGCGCACGCGCGACGATCGCGTCGACCGTCGCGTTGATCCGGCTGTGGATGCCCAGCGTGAGGCCGTAGCCGGTCGCGTTGATCGCGTCGACCACCCGGTCGAGCCGATCGCCCGCGAAGCGCACGACGTGCAGCACCGGACCGAACACTTCGCTGTCGAGCCGGTCGAGCCGGTCGATCTCGACCACGATCGGCGCCACGAAGCAACCGCGCGATGTCGCATCCGGCAACGGGCTGCGCGCGATCACGCGCCCGACCTGCGCGATCGCCCGGACGTGCGCGTCGAGGCGGTCGCGCGCCGTCTCGTCGATCACCGGCCCGACGTCGGTGGCGAGCAGTCCCGGATCGCCGACCACGAGCTCGGCCAGTGCACCCGCCAGCATGTCGAGCACGCGCGATGCGACATCCTCCTGCACGAACAGCACGCGGCACGCCGAGCAGCGCTGCCCGGCGCTGTTGAACGACGAGGTCAGGAGATCGCCGACCACCTGCTCGGGCAGCGCCGAAGAATCGGCGATCAGGGCGTTCTGTCCGCCGGTCTCGGCGATCAGAGCGGCGAGCGGTCCGGTGCGCGCGGCGAGCGCGCGGTTGATCGCCTGCGCGGTCGCGGTCGAGCCCGTGAA
Source organism: Candidatus Sulfotelmatobacter sp. (assembly GCA_035507915.1). GTDB lineage: Bacteria > Pseudomonadota > Alphaproteobacteria > Elsterales > Elsteraceae > JACQAI01. The sequence goes on along the minus strand of DATJNS010000067.1, from coordinate 16,279 downwards.
CGCGACGCCGGCGATCCGTCCATCGTCGACCAGGCGCTGGCCGACCGCGACGCCGCCCGGCAGCAGCTGCAGCGCACGCGGCGGCACGCCCGCGCGATGGAGCAGCGCCACCGCCTGGGCGGCGATCAGCGGCGTTTGCGGCGCCGGCTTGGCGAGCACCGGGTTGCCGGCGACCAACGCGGCCGCGACCTGGCCCATGAAGATCGACAGCGGAAAGTTCCACGGACTGATGCAGGCGAACGGGCCGCGCCCGGCGAGCCGCAGCCGGTTGCTCTCGCCGGTCGGCCCGGGGAGCTCCTGCGGTGCGAAGGCCTGGCGCGCCCGCGCGGCGTAGTAGCGGCAGAAATCGACGGCCTCGCGCACCTCGCCGACCGCGTCGGCCACGGTCTTGCCGGCCTCGCGCACGGCCAGCGCCATGAAGGCCGGCGCTTCGGTCTCGAGCAGGTCGGCGGCATGGTCCAGACAGCGGGCACGCAAATCGACGTCGGTCGCGCTCCAGCGTGGCGCCTCGGCGCGCGCGACCGCGAGCGCATCATCGACCTCGGTCGGCGTCGCCTCGACGACCGTGCCGACGACGCGCGCACGGTCGGCGGGATCGCGCACCTCGCGCGGCGCTCCGGCGCACATCGCGCCGTCGACCAGCGGCGCCGCCGATGCGGGCCGGCGCATCGCCGCATCGAGCGCCGCGAGCAGCGGCGTCGTGACCGTCGGATCACTGAGGTCGACGCCGCGCGCATTGGCGCGCTCGGCACCGTAGAGGTCGCGCGGCAGCGGGATGCGCGGGTGCGGCTTCGCCGGCAGCGCCGCGACCGCGGCGACCGGATCGCGCACCAGCGCGTCGAGCGGCTCGTCGGGATCGGCGACCTGATTGACGAACGACGTGTTGGCGCCGTTCTCGAGCAGCCGGCGCACCAGATAGGCGAGCAGATCCTCGTGGCTGCCGACCGGCGCGTAGACCCGGCACGGCCGGACGAGCGGTCCAACGATCTGCTCGTAGAGCGACTCGCCCATACCGTGCAGGCGCTGGAACTCGTAGTCGCGACGGTCGCCCGCCAGATCGAGGACCGCGCTCAGGGTGAGCGCGTTGTGGGTCGCGAAGGCCGGATAGATGTGCGGCGCGCCGAGCATGAACTCCGCACAGGCGAGATACGACAAATCGGTCGACGCCTTGCGGGTGAACACGGCGTAGCCGGCGAGGCAGCGCTCCTGGGCGCGCTTGATCTCGGTGTCCCAGTAGGCGCCCTTGACCAGACGCACGAAGATGCGCCGGCGCGTGCGCGTGCCCAGATCCTCGACCCAGCGGAGCACCGGCAACGCGCGCTTCTGGTAGGCCTGCACGGCGAGCCCGAGCCCGTCCCAGCCGGCGAGCTCGGTCGCGGCCGCCACGGTCTCGATCAGGTCGAGCGACGGCTCCAGGCGCTCGGACTCCTCGGCGTCGACCGTGAGCCCGATGTCGGCGGCGCGCGCCGCCGCCGCGAGCTCGAGCAGGCGCGGCACGAGCTCGCGGCGCACGCGGTCGATCTGGGCGATCTCGTAGCGCGGATCCAGCGCCGACAGCTTGACGGACAGGCTGGGCCGCTCCGCCAGATCGCCCGCGTCGCCGGCCGCGGCGCCGATCGCCGCGATCGCGTGGCGGTAGGACGCGAGATAGCGCGCGGCGTCTGCGGCGGTGCGCGCGGCCTCGCCCAGCATGTCGTAGGAATGCCGGTAGCCGACGCGCTCCGACGGCGCGGCACGCGCCAGCGCCTCCTCGATCGTGCGCCCCATCACGAACTGGCGCCCGAGGATGCGCATCGCCGCGCGGATCGCGGTGCGGATCACCGGCTCGCCGCTGCGCGCAACCAGGCGCGCCAGTTGGTCGGTCAACGCGCCGCCGGCGAGCTTGTCGAGCGCGACCACGCGGCCGGTCAGCATCAGGGCCCAGGTCGAGGCGTTGACCAGGATCGACTGGCTGTGGCCGAGATGCCCCTCCCAATCCGCCTGGCCGAGCTTGTCGCGGATCAACCGGTCGGCGGTCTCGGCGTCGGGAATGCGCAGCAGCGCCTCGGCCAGGCACAGGAGGACGACGCCCTCGGGCGTCGACAGCTGATACTCCTGGAGAAATTTCTCGACCCTGCCGCCGGCGGCACGGACGCGCACGCCTTCGATCAGGCCGCGGGCGCGCGATGCGACGCGCTCGCTGCGGTCGGCGTCCCGCGTCACCGCGCCGAGCAGGCGGCCGACCGCCGCGCTCTCGTCGACGCGATAGGCGGCGGCGATCGCCGCCCTGAGCTCGGTCGGACCGGCGTCCGTCCCGCTGGTCATGACCGCCAGGATAATGCGCGAACCGCCGCGTCCCAAGTCGCCCGATGCGGCTTGACTTAACCCCGGCAGGCTGGCGGGATCGAGGCCATCGGAGCGAGCGCGACATCAGGAGGAATCAGGTCATGCGGCCGAACCGGGTACGAGAGATCTGGAGCAAGGGCGGCGCGGTCATCAACGGGTGGTGCGGCATCCCGAGCGGCTTCGGCGCCGAAGTGATGGCGCACATGGGCTGGGACTCGCTGGTCATCGACATGCAGCATGGCGTGATCGACTACCAGACCATGGTGTCGATGCTGCAGGGCATCTCGACCACCGCGGTCACGCCGATGGCACGCGTGCCGTGGAACGACCCGGCGATCATCATGAAGACGCTCGACGCCGGCTCCTACGGCATCATCTGCCCGATGATCAACAGCCGCGAGGAATGCGAGAAGTTCGTGCGCGCGTGCCGCTACGCGCCCAAGGGCTATCGCAGCTCGGGGCCGATCCGCGCCTCGCTGTACGGCGGCCCGGACTACGCGGAAAAGGCCAACGAGACGATCCTCACCTTCGCGATGATCGAGACCAAGGAGGCGGTGGGCAACATCGACGCCATCCTGTCGACGCCCGAGCTCGACGCGATTTATGTCGGCCCGTCCGACCTGTCGCTGACCTACGGCTACGGCCCGGGGCTCGACCGCAGCGAGAACGAGATGGATAAGGTGCTCGGCGGCATCCTCGACGCGTGCAAGAAGCACAAGATCAAGGCCGGCATCCACACCGGCAGCAGCGCCTACGCCAAGAAGGCGATCGCCCGCGGCTTCGACTTCACGACGTTGCTCGGCGATGCGCGCCTCTTGACCATGGCGGGCACGCAGGTCCTCAAGGAGATGCGCGAGGGCGGCGCCGGCAGCGGCGGCGCCGCCAAGGGCTCGGTGTACTGAGCACCCGGCGAAACCGTCGCTAAGACAAGGACCGTCATGCTCGGGCTTGACCGGCCAAGCCCGAGCATGATCGTTGGAGCGGTTGAGACGCTGCGGCTACGCGCGCGTCAGTTCCCCGGACCGCGCTCCATCGAGTAGGGCTGCCAGCGCACGAGCTGGGTCTTCTCGAGCACCGAGGGATTGACGCAGGCGCGCGGCCAGCGGCCTTCGAGGACGGCGGCCAACTCCTGGCCGACACGCCGCTTGCGCGCCGGATCGAAGCGCGCCGACGCCGATGCGACGTGCGCGGTCAGGATCACGTTGCTCATCTTGAGCAGCGGATTGCCGGGATCGACCGGTTCCTTCTCGAGCACGTCCAAGCCCGCGGCGGCGATCCAACCTTCCTGCAACGCCTTGATGAGCGCCGCCTCGTCGACCGTCGGCCCGCGCCCCGTGTTGATGAACAGCGCGGTCTTTTTCATCATGCGGAACTGCGCCTCGCTCATCATGTGGTGCGTGCCGTTGGTGGCCGGCGCATGCATCGAGATGATGTCCGACTTCTGCAGCACCTCGGCGAAGGTCGCGGGCTCGACGCCGTAGGGGCTCATCACCAGCTCCTCGACGAACGGGTCGTAGGCGAGGATGCGCACCCCGAACGGCTTGGCGCGCATGGCGACCGCGCGCGCGACGTGGCCGAACGAGATCAGGCCCAGCGTCTGGCCCATCAGGCGCGGGAACTTGTAAAGCTCGGGCCGGCCCTCGCGCCAGCGCCCGTCGCGCACCAGCTTGTCCTGCGTCACCAGGCGCCGGAACATGCCGAGGATCAAGGTCATGGCGTGATCGGCGACCTCCTCGATGAAGGTGTCGGGCACGTTGGTGACCGGGATGTCCCGCGCGGTGGCGGCGGCGACGTCGACCGCGTCGACGCCGACCGAGCCGACCGAGATCACCTTGCAGCGCTCGAGCCCGTCGATCATCCGCTTGGTGAGCCGCCCGCCGCGCGAGTAGAGGGCGTCGGCGTCGTGCGCGGCGCTGATGAACTCGTTCTCCGAGGTCGCATTGACCTCGACGATCTCGGCGCCGAGCGGCGTCAGGGCCTCGAGCTCGTAGGTGTAGTCGCCGCCGGGTGCGCCGTAGTTCGCCCCGGCCGGGGTCACGACCTTGAATTTGGCCACGCTTTCCTCCGTCCGCGAGTGTGGTTGTCGCCGATCTCGTGCGATCGAGCCGCGATGGTAGAGAGGCGCCCGCGGTTCGCCAAGCCGCCCGTCGCGCGCCGCGCCCGCGGCCCGCGCGTCCACCTGCCACTGGACTCGGAGCCGCCCGACGGGCGACGATTGCCGCGCCGGCCGGCGCCCGCGTGTCGCGGGCAGCCGCGGCCCCGATTTCGAAACCAATCCTCGCCCCATCCCATCGCCATCCGAAGGAGCGTCGCCATGGGCAAGATCCTGAGACTGACCGCGGCCGACAATCACGATTTCACCGCTTATCGCGCCGATCCGAGCGGCAAGCCGAAGGGCGCCCTCCTGGTCATCCAGGAGATCTTCGGCGTCAACCACCACATCCGCGGCGTGTGCGACAAGTTCGCCGCGAGCGGCTATCTGGCGGTCGCGCCGGCCCTGTTCGACCGTGTCGAGTCCGGCGTCGAGTACGGCTACGAGCCGGCCGACATCGAGAAGGGTCGCGCCATCATGCAGCGGGTCGACCTCAACAACGCGCTGAAGGACGTCGAGGCCACGCTGGCGGTCGTTAAGGCTACCGGCAAGGTCGGCATCGTCGGCTACTGCTGGGGCGGCACCGTATCGTGGGCGGCGGCGTGCCGCACCGGTGGGCTCGCCTGCGCAGTGTCCTATTACGGCGGCGGCGTCGGCAACCTGGTCGGCGAGAAACCCAAGTGCCCGGTGATGTTCCACTTCGGCGACAAGGACCAGTCGATCCCGATGGACACCGTCGAGAAGGTCAAGAAGGCGCACCCGGACCAGGCGCTGTTCGTCTACAACGCAGGCCACGGCTTCAACTGCGACGAGCGCGGCTCCTACGACGCCGAGAGCGCCAAGCTCGCGCTGAGCCGGTCGCTCGAGTTCTTCGGCAAGCATTTGGGCTAACGACGTCGAGCACAGCGAGGAGGAGGACGATGCCCAAGGAACTGCAGCACTGGATCGGCGGCCGCCGGGTCGCCGGCACGACCGGTCAGTTCGGCGACGTCTACAATCCGGCGAGCGGCGAGGTGACGACGCGCGTGCCGTTCGCCAATGCGGCCGAGGTCGGCCGGGCGGTCGAAGCCGCCGCCAACGCGTTCCCCGACTGGGCCAATACGGCGCCCCTGCGGCGCGCGCGCGTGATGTTCAAGTTCAACGAGCTGCTGAACAAGCATCGCGACGAGATCGCCAAGGTGATCACGTCGGAGCACGGCAAGGTCTTCAGCGACGCCCAGGGCGAGGTCACGCGCGGCATCGAGGTCGTGGAGTTCGCGTGCGGCATCCCGCATCTGCTCAAGGGCGAGTTCACCGAGCAGGTCGGCGGCGGCATCGACAGCTGGTCGATGCGTCAACCGCTCGGCGTGTGCGCCGGCATCTCGCCGTTCAACTTCCCCGCAATGGTGCCGATGTGGATGTTTCCCGTCGCGCTCGCCTGCGGCAATTCCTTCGTCCTGAAGCCGTCCGAGAAGGACCCCACGGCGGGGGTGATGCTCGCCGAGCTGCTCAAGGAAGCCGGGCTGCCCGACGGCGTATTCAACGTCGTGCACGGCGCGCGCGAGGCGGTCGAGGCCCTGATCACGCATCCGGGCGTCGTCGCGATCAGCTTCGTCGGCTCGACCCCGATCGCCGAGACGATCTATCGCACCGGCTGCGCCGGCGGCAAACGCGTGCAGGCGCTGGGCGGCGCCAAGAACCATCTGGTCGTGATGCCGGACGCCGATCTCGAGCAGGCAACCGACGCGCTGATCGGCTCGGCCTACGGCTCGGCCGGCGAGCGCTGCATGGCGATCTCGATCGCGGTCGCGGTCGGCAAGGTCGCCGAGCCCCTGATGGCCAAGCTCGAGCCGCGCGTGCGCGCGCTCAAGATCGGCCCGGGCACCGACCCCGAGGCCGAAATGGGGCCGCTGGTGACGCGCCAGCATCTCGACAAGGTGAGCTCCTACGTCGACCTCGGCACCAAGGAAGGCGCCAAGCTGGTGGTGGACGGGCGCGGCCTCAAGCTGCAGGGCTACGAGAACGGCTTCTTCATCGGCGGCACCCTGTTCGACGACGTGACGCCCGAGATGCGCATCTACAAGGAGGAGATCTTCGGGCCGGTGCTCGGCGTCGTGCGCGTGCCCGACTTCAATCAGGCCGTCAAGCTGGTCAATGACCACGAGTTCGGCAACGGCACGGCGATCTTCACGCGCGACGGCGATGCCGCGCGCGAGTATGTCAACCAGATCAAGGTCGGCATGGTCGGCGTCAACGTGCCGATCCCGGTGCCGATGGCGTTCCACAGCTTCGGCGGCTGGAAGCGCTCGTTGTTCGGCGACCACTACATGTACGGACCCGAGGGCGTGCGCTTCTTCACGCATCTCAAGACCACCATGTCGCGCTGGCCGACCGGCATCCGCGCCGGCAGCGAGTTCGTCATGCCGACGATGCGCTGAGCCGGATCCGGCGGGGACCGATTTTCAAGGAGGGGAACGGATGGCGCAATTGAACGACGAGGGGCTGCGTCTCCTCTTCCTCGACGCGCGCACGCACAACGGCTGGACCGACGCCAAGGTGTCGGACGACGACCTGCGGCGCATCTTCGACGTCATGAAGATGGCGCCGACGTCGGCCAACACCTCGCCCGCGCGCTTTCTGTTCCTGCGCACCCCGGCGGCCAAGGAGCGCCTGAAGCCGGCCCTGCTCTCGGGCAACGTCGACAAGACGATGAGCGCACCGGCGGTCGCCATCGTCGGCTACGACCTCAAGTTCTACGAGCACTTGCCCAAGCTGTTTCCGCACAACCTGACGGCGCGCACCTGGTTCGAAGGCAATGCGAAGCTGGTCGAGACCACCGCGTTCCGCAACGGCACCCTGCAGGGCGCCTACTTCATCATCGCGGCGCGCGCGCTCGGCTTCGATTGCGGCGCCATGTCGGGTTTCGACAACGCCAAGGTCGACGCCGAGTTCTTCCCCGACGGCACCGTGAAGTCCAACTTCCTGATCAACATCGGGCACGGCGACCCGTCGCAGATCTTCGAGCGCAGCCCGCGCTGGCAGTTCGACGAAGTCTGCAAGCTGCTTTAGCTCAGCCGACCCGCTCGACGTTGCCCTTGGCATCCAGTCGCAACGGGCTCCTCAACGCGGCCTCGAGGACCTGAGGCGCCCAGGTGACGCGGCCCGGGTCGGTGCCGCCGAGAATCGACATGAGCAGCGCGTATTGCTTGCCCGCGTTGCGGAAGCCGCGCATGACGCCGACCGGGACCGATATGGTGTCCCACTGGTTGAGCACGATCTCCTGCTCGCCTTGATCGCCCCAGAACACCGCCCAGCTCCCCGAGAGCGCCATGAAGACCTCGAGCGTCTTGTGCGAATGCAATGCCGCACCCTTGCCGGGCTCGGCGCGGATCAGGGTCAGGTGGAAATCCTGCGCATCCGTGATCGCCGGGTTGAGGCTGGCGTCCTCGGTCACGCCGTTGCCGATCACGTTGATGATCTCGCGCTCGTGGCCGGGCACTAGGCTGTCGACGAACGCCTCCGTGCTGGCCTTCAGCGCGTCGTAGCGCGCGACGCGGGTCAGCATCTCCTCCATCGTGACGTGGCGTATGCTCTTGCCGGCCTGCGCCTGCCGGGTCGGATCGCTCTGCATGTGGCGTCTCCTCCGCGCCGGAATCGCAAGCATTGTCCGCTTGCTCTGTCGCGAAGATTAGCGATAGATTGAATTCGTGACAATGAACGGCGGCGATGCTGCGATCGCCGCCTTTTTGTGCACTGTACGACCGCAATCCAACGAGGGCGGCCCGCGCGTCGCCCGATAAAGTCCGAGGGGGAAGCGCACGTCATGCCGGACTATCCGACGAAACTGGGCGCGTGCCCGGACACGGCGCCCTGAGTCCGCAACGACGCGCAGCCGGGGACTCGCCGTCCGGTGCTTGACCTGTTCTTGAACGCCGTGGTCGCGGGCATCCTGCTCGGCGGATTCTACGCGGCCGTCACGGTCGGCATCACCATCGTGTTCGGCATGCTCGACATCGTGAACATCGCGCACCCGGCGTTCATCATGCTGGGCTCGTTCATCGCCTACTACGTCAACCAGACCTACGGCGTCGATCCGATCGTGATCGGCGTAGTCGCGACGCCGCTGTTCTTCGTGCTCGGCATGGCGATGTACCGCGTCTACTACACGAGCTTCGAGCGGCGCGGCCAGGAGGCGATCCGCGGCCTCGCCTTCTTCTTCGGCGTGCTGTTCATCGGCGAGGTCAGCCTGATCCTGGTGTTCGGCGTCGACTATCGGTCGGTCGACGCCTCCTATATCGGCGCCAACGTCAACATCGGGCCGGTCGGCCTGCCGATGCGACTCTTCGTCCCATTCGTCGTGTCGATGATCATGCTCGGGCTGGTCGAGCTGTTCCTCGGCCGCACCTTCTTCGGCCGGGCGATCAAGGCGGTGTCGCAGGACCGGCTGGCCCTGCAGCTGATGGGCGCCAACCCGGCGCGCATCAAGGAGATCGCGTTCGGCCTGTCGATCGCGACCGCGAGTGTCGCGGGCTCGATGCTGATCATCATCGGACCGGTCGAGCCGTCGATCGGCCGCGATTACATCGGACGGGTGTTCGCGATCTGCGTGCTCGGCGGCATGACGAGCATACCCGGAACCTTGATCGCCGCGTTGATCATCGGCATCGCCGAGAGCTTCACGGCGACGTTCTACGGACCCTCATGGTCGCCTGCGATCGCGTTCGGCCTGCTCCTCCTGGTGCTGGCGGTGCGGCCGTCGGGCCTGCTCGGACGCTGAGCGATGAAGCGTTCGCCGCTGCCGTTCTGGATCGGCATCGTCGTCGCGGCGGCGCTCGGCATCGCGGCGACGCGCGTGGTCGACAACCAGTACTATTATTTCGCGGCCTATGTGGTGCTGCAGTACATCGTGCTGTCGACCGGCTGGAACATCCTCGGCGGCTACACGGGCTACGTGAATTTCGGCGTCGCCGGCTTCTTCGCGATCGGCGCCTACAGCTCGGTCGTGTTGATCAAGTGGCTGCACGCGCCGATGCCGGTCCTGATCCTGGTCGGCGGCCTGGTGGCAGGCCTGGTCGGGCTCGGCACCGGCTACCTGACCTTGCGCCTGAAGGGCGTGTTCTTTTCGATCGCCACGCTGGCGCTCGCGATCGTGCTGCAGACCTTCGTGACCAACTGGGACTATGTCGGCGGCTCGCGCGGCGTCTACACGATCCGTCCGCGTGAGGTCATGTTCTTCGGCAACTACGTCGAGTTCCTGTTCATCGTCATGCTCGGCCTGGCGCTCGGCGCCGTCGCGATCGCGTTCCTGATCGAGCGCTCGTGGATCGGCCGCGGGATGGCGGCGATCCGCGACGACGAGCTGGCCGCCGAGGCGATGGGCGTGCCGACATTGCGCCTCAAGCTGTTCGCGACCACCTTGTCGGGCGCCCTGATGGGCATCGCCGGTGCGCCCTACCCCTACTACGTCACCTATCTCGATCCGTCGTCCGGCTTCAATCTGTCCTACGCCGTCAATTCGGTGGCCATGCCGCTGATCGGCGGCACCACCAGCTGGGTCGGCCCGGTGATCGGCGCGGTGCTGCTGGGAACCGTGCAGCAGGTCGCCACCGTGACGATCTCGTCGGCCGTCAACCTGCTGATCGTCGGCCTCCTGCTGGTGTTCTTCGTCGTGGCGGCGCCCGACGGCATCGTCGGCCTGATCGCCAAGCTCGTCCGGAAGCGCGCGTGATGGCGGACGCCCTGCTCCAGGTGCGCGAGGTGACGAAGCGCTTCGGCGGCTTCGTCGCGCTCGATGCGGTGAGCATCGACGTCGCGCCAGGCGAGCGGCTCGGCTTGATCGGGCCCAACGGCTCGGGCAAGAGCACGCTGGTCAACTGCATCTCGGGCGTTCTGCGCAACGAAAGCGGCACGATCCTGTTCGGCGGCACGGACGTCCGCGCCATGCCGGCGCACCAGCGTACCCGGCTCGGCATCGCGCGCAGCTTCCAGATCCCGAAGCCGTTCGCCAGCATGACGGTGCTCGAGAACCTGGCGATCCCGCTGGAGTACGCCGCCAAGGAATGGGCCCATCCCGGCCAGGTGATCGCCGACGCGCAGGAGATCCTGGATCAGATCGGCCTCGCGCAGAAGGCCGACGAGCGCTCCAACGGCCTCACCCAGATCGAGCTGCGCAAGCTCGAGCTCGCCCGCGCGATGGCGGCCAAACCCAAGCTGCTGATCGCCGACGAGGCGATGGCCGGGTTGTCGGCCAACGAGGTCGACGACATCCTGGCGCTGCTCTTCATGCTCAACGAGCGCGGCATCACGATCATCATGATCGAGCACATCATGCGCGCGGTCATGCGTTTCTCGCAGCGCATCGTGGTGCTCGACGCCGGCAAGAAGATCGCCGACGGCGCGCCGGACGACGTCGTGCGCAACCCCGCGGTGGAGAAGGCCTACCTTGGCGAATAGGATCGTCGTCGATCGGGTGGATGCCGGCTACGGCGCGGTGAGCGTGCTGCGCGGCGTCTCGGTCACGGTCGAATCGGGTGAGACCGTGGCGTTGCTCGGCACCAACGGCAACGGCAAGAGCACGCTGATCAAGTGCATCATGGGGATGGTCACGCCGACCGCCGGCGAGGTCTATCTCGAGGTTGACGGCAAGCGCACCGATCTGATCGGCCGCGCGCCCGAGGAGGTCGTCGATCTCGGCATCGCGCTGGTGCCCGAGGGCCGGCGCCTGTTCCCCAAGCTGACCGTGGAGGAGAACCTGCTGCTCGGCGCCTACCGCCAGGCGGCGCGTCGCGACATTGCGACCAACCTGCGCCATTGCTTCGACGCGTTCCCCGTGCTCGAGCAGCGGCGGCGCCAGCTCGCCGGCAGCATGAGCGGCGGCGAGCAGCAGATGCTCGCGGTCGGCCGCGCATTGATGTCGGCGCCCAGGATCCTCCTGGTCGACGAGCCGTCGGTCGGCCTCGCCCCCATCCTGGTCAGCCGCATGATCGAGAAGATCAAGGAGCTGAAGGAGAAATACAGCCTGACCGTGCTGATGGCCGAGCAGAACTTCAACCAGGCGGTCAAGATCGCCGATCGCGGCTACATCATCGTCCACGGCCAGATCGAGTTCGCCAGCAAGAGCGCCCAGGACCTGCGCGAGAACGAGCTGGTGAAGAAGTACTATCTCGGCCTGTAGGCGTCCCTCCTCCATCGGCCCCGACATCCCAATCGTCATGCTCGGGCTTGGCCCGAGCATCCACGCCTTCCTGCCTCACGCGCACCAAAGACGTGGATCCTCGGCACGAGGCCGAGGATGACGGTTTATTTGGCCGGGGCGGAGGCGCGGGACCTCAGGCCGGGATCGGCAGCTCGCCGACCTTCGAGGGGACGTGGTAGCCGCGCTCGACGGCCGGGCGCTTGGCGATCGCGAGATACCAGCGCTTGACGTTGGGGTACTCGTTGAGGTCGATGGTCTGGAAGTCGTAGCGCGACACCCACGGCCAGGTCGCGATGTCGGCGATCGAGTACTCGCCCGCCAGGTACTCGACCTCGCCCAAGCGCTTATTCATCACGCCGTAGAGCCGCTTGGCCTCGCCGAGGAACCGCTGCTCGGCATAGGGCGCCTTTCCCGGATTGAACTTCACGAAGTGGTGCACCTGGCCGAAGTTGGGGCCGACGCTCGCCATCTGGAACATCAACCACTCGAGCACCCGCCAGCGGCCCTTGTCGTCCTTCGGCATCAGCTTCTTGGTCTTCTCGGCGAGGTAGAGCAGGATCGCGCCCGACTCCATCATGGCGACGCCGTTGTCGTGATCGACGATCGCGGGGATCTTGTTGTTCGGGCTGATCTTGAGGAACTCCGGCGCGAACTGCTCGTCCTTCGAGATGTTGATCGGGATCGCCTTGTAGGGCAGCCCGACCTCCTCGAGCATGATCGAGGCCTTGCGGCCGTTGGGCGTGGTCCAGGTGTAGAGATCGATCACCGGCGTCCTCCTTCGCGAAAATCGTCAGACCAGATCCTTCGCCATCACGGGCGCGCGGATCCCCGCGGCCTCGGCGGCGGCGAAGTTGAGCTCGACCTTGATGCCGTTGGGATCGTGCAGGAACAGCTGGTAGAGGCCCTGATCGTCGACCTGGCGCTCCATGAACGGAATCTTCCGGCTGCGCAATTGATCGAGCATCCTGGGCAGGCCGGTGGCGCGGAACGCGATGTGGTCGAGCGCACCGGTTCCCTTGCCGTCCGATTGCGCCGGATCGCCCAGATACTGGCGCTGCTTGGCGCTCGCGTTCGCCTGGCCGATGTGCACGACGTCGCGATCGCCGATGTAGAGCCAATAGACCGGAAATGGGAACGGCGGCGTCGGACCCACCGCGAGGCCGAGCACGTCGACGTACCAGTCGCGGGTGGCCTCCAGATCCTCGGTCAGGATCAGGTAATGCTCGATGTGCGACAGCGGCATGAGGCTTCCCCGATGTGCGAGCGTGGCCCTAGTCTACAGCGCTCACGATTGGCATGGGAGGACGAGATGGTCGCCTATTGGGTCGCGCGCTCGAAGGTCAACGATCCCGCGCAATACAAGAAATACACCGATCTGGTGCCGGGGATCATCGGAAAATTCGGCGGCAAGATCCTGGCGCGCGGCGGCAAGTTCAAGATCCTCGAGGGGCCGGAGAAGTTCCACCGCTTCATCGTCATCGAGTTCCCGAGCTTCGAGCAGGCGGTCGCGTGCCACGACTCGCCCGAGTACCAGCAAGCCTCGGCGCATCGCAAGAAGGACGGTGCCGGCGAAGTCGAGCTCGTGATCGTCGAGGGCGTCGCCGGCTAGCCCGGCGGCGCGCTCAGCGGAACCGCCGACTGGCGCAGGATCATGGCGGCATCGAGGGCGAGCGCGCCCTTGCCGACCGCGCCGACCAGCACCGGGTTGAGGTCGACCGACTCGAGCGCATCGCCGTGCGCGACCGCGAAGCGCGACAGGACGACGAGCGCGTCGGCCAGCGCCTCGAGATCGGCGGGCGGACGACCGCGCAGGCCGCCGAGCACCGGGAAGGCCTTGATCTCGCCGATCATGCGGCGCGCCTCGGCGTGGTCGATCGGCGCCACCCGGAAGGTCACGTCGCGCAGCGCCTCGACGAAGATGCCGCCGAGGCCGAACATCACCACCGGCCCGAACACCGGATCGCGATGGATGCCAAGCACGACCTCGGTGCCGCCCTTGACCATCGGCGCGACCAGACAGCCCTCGATCTGCGCGCGCGGCGCCGCCGCCTTCGCGCGCGCGACGATCGCCGCGAAGGCCTCGCGCACCGCCGCCTCCGAGCCGAGGTCGAGCGCCACGCCGCCGAGCTCGGTCTTGTGCAGCACGTCGGGCGACGCGAGCTTGACGGCGACCGGGAAGCCGAGCCCGCGCGCCGCCGCGGCGGCCTCCTCGGCGGTCGCGGCGAGCCGGGTCTCGACCACCGGAACGCCGGCGCGCTTCAACAATCCGAGCGCGACGTGCTCGGAGATCGGCCCGGCCGGCAGCGCTTCGGAGCCTGCCACCCGGTCGGCGGCAGGCGCGGCCGTCATCCTCCCGAAGACCTCCGTGAAGCGCGCCAGCGCCGCGACGCTGCGCACCGCGCGCGTCGGATCGTCGAACGACAGCACGCCGACCGCATCCATCGTGGCGCGGAATTCCGGCGTCGACAGACCGGCGAGGACCAACAGCGTATCGCGATACGCCCGGCTCAGGCGCGTCATCGCGTCGCCCAGCGGTCCAGCGAGCTCGGGGCGCGTCGTCGCCGAGCCGACGAACGTGACGACGCTCGCGTGGTCGCCGGAGGCCAGCACGACGTCGAGCGCGCGCTCGACCAGACCGTAGTCGTTGACGACCTGTCCGGTGATGTCGATCGGGTTGCGCGGTGCGGCGAACGGCACGAGCGCCTTGATCTGGGCTTGCGCCGGCGCGCCGAGCGCCGCCACCTCGAGGCCGTGGTCGGTCGAATGGTCGGCCATCAGGATGCCGACGCCGCCCGACACCGTGACGAGGCCGATGCGGCGATCGCGCGGCCGCTTGCCGATCGCGCACGCGTAGCCGACGTCGAGGAACTCCTCGATCGTCTCGGCCCGGTGGACGCCGTATTGCCGAAACACCGCATCGAACACCGCGTCGCTGCCGGCGAGCGAGGCGGTGTGCGACTGCGCCGCCGCCGCGCCGGCCTCGGTGCGGCCGACCTTCATGGCGATCACGGGCTTGCCGTTGCGCCGCGCGGTCTCGAGCGCGCGCAGCAGCTTCGCGCCATCCTGGCAGCCCTCGAAATAGGTCATCAGCACCTGGGTTCCCGGGTCCTCGGCGAGGAAGCCCAGGCAGTCGGCGACCGCGACGTCGACCTCGTTGCCGGTCGTGATCGAGAAGCTGAGCGCGACGCCGCGGTCGCGCGCCATCGCGAAGCACATGCCGCCGAACGCGCCGCTCTGGGTCACCAGGCCGACGCGGCCGACCCGCTCCGCGCCCATGCGGAACGCGGGATGGAAGCTCGTGATCGCGCCGGAGGCGAAGTTGGCGAGCCCGATGCAGTTCGGCCCGAGCATGCGCATGCCGGTGTCGCGCGCCAGCGTCTTGAGGCGCCGCTGCGCCGCGTCGCCGTCGGCGCCGACCTCGGCGAAGCCCGCGGTGAAGATCACGACCGAGCGCACGCCGGCCTTGGCGCACGCTTCCAGGGTCGGCAGCACGATCGGTTCGGGCACCGCGATGACGGCCTGGTCGATCGGCGCGCCGATCGCGCCGATGTCCGGATAAGCCTTGAGCCCCTGGATGGTGTCGGCCTTGGGGTTGACGGGATAGATCGGCCCGGCGAACCGATAGGTCTTCAGGAAATCGACCGGCAGCCCGCCGATCTTCTTCGGATCGGCCGACGCTCCGACGATCGCGATCGAGGCCGGCCGGAACAGCGGCTCGAGCGACGCGAAGTCATCTCGCATGGTTCCCCCCTTGGGTCCTGTTTAGGGCAGTTTGCCGGCATGCGCCAGCCCGCGGGCGACCCTTTCTCATGGCCGCACTCGCGCGCTATCGTAGCGTCGTGCCGAGTTCGGAGGTCCGATGACCGAGCCCCTCACGCGCGCCAAGTTCGCCGCTCCCGTCGACCCGGGCGCCGTGCGCCGCGACTGGAGCACGCGCGGCTTCTCGTGCATCCGCTTCACCGACCCGCCGGGGCGCGCCTGGAACGACTTCGTGCACGACACCAACGAGCTCGTGACGGTGGTCGAGGGCCGGCTGCGCTTCACCATCGGACGGTCGACCGTCGAGCTGGGTCCGGGCGACGAGGCCCTGATCCCGCGCGGCGTGCGCCATTCGGTGCTCAACATCCACGACGGCACCACGCACTGGCTCTACGGCTACGACTAGCGCCGAACCCGATCCCGAACCAATCCAACCGGTCGGCCGTTGTGTGCGGTATCCCGCACGTCTGGATCGGCCTTGCGCAAGTTCCCCCATTCGGCAGCTCTCGCCGGGACACTGGTGGCGCTTCTCGCCGTCGCCTGCAGCAGCCGGCTCGTCGCCCCCAAGACCGACTACGGCTACAAGGGCGTCGAGCGGACCTACGGCGCCGCGATCGGACCGACGCCGGACGGTCGGCTCAAGGTAATCACGCCGCTCGACCCCGACTCGCGCGTCCCGTTGCTGACGCAGACGATGGCCGACCTCGACAAGCTCGATCCCGATCATCGCTACCGCGGCGTCACCTACGACCTCACGCACGACAATCTTCTCGAGGCGGACTGGCTGCAGCAAACGCCGGACGCGTGGGGCAAGCACGCCGACGACGTTCCCTACGTCCCGGTCGGCTGTCCGCATTGCGACGGCGATTTCCAGCTGCCGGCATGCACCCGGGACAGCGACTGCGCGACCGGGCTCTGCGGGCACCTGC
>DATJNS010000066.1:0-3641 GCA_035507915.1 Candidatus Sulfotelmatobacter sp. | reverse complement strand
TTGTAGAGGTCGCCTTGAGCGCTGACGAAATTCCATGCGAACAGAAATAACGCCGCGATAAGAAACGGCAATCCGTACCAGAGATATTGAACTCCGTGCTCTTTCACGGCTGGCAGCCCAGTCGTGAGCCCAAGCGGAACGAGACTGGCCAGCGCAACTATAACCGCCGCTGCCGTTTTCTGATTCCAGCCCAGCGTGCCCTTGGTATCGCCCCACGCTTTGGACAATACCTTTGCCCAATAGCCATCCATCCCAGGATGATAGGCGCTCGGATCTTCGGCCGTCGAATCTCTATGTTCACCGGTCCCCGATTCCTAGGCCCTGCTTCCCTGGTACGTGATCAGCGCGCTCTGATCCTCGCTCCCGGCCGCAACACGGGCGCGCCGCCCGCCGTTGGTCCCCGGATGCGGCCCCGCCCCTCACATGGCACGGTTCTCGCAGGATTTGTCATTGTTTAGGGGCATTTAGGCCCGATTGCGGCATAGTCTTCCGATGAGCATCCGGGTCGCCATCCACCACGAGACGCGCTACCGCTACGACCGGCTGGTCCAGCTCGGGCCGCAGGTCGTGCGCCTGCGCCCGGCGCCGCACTGCCGCACGCCGATCCTGGCCTACGGGCTCACGGTCAGCCCGGCCAAGCATTTCCTGAACTGGCAGCAGGATCCGCAGTCGAACTGGCTCGCCCGCGTCGTCATCCCGGACCCGGTCGACCACCTGACCGTGACGGTCGACCTGACCGCCGAGCTCAGCGTCGTCAACCCGTTCGACTTCTTCCTGGAGCCGACCGCCGAGCAGACCCCGTTCACCTACGCGCCCGAGCTCGCGAGCGACCTCGCGCCCTATTTCCACAAGGTCGAGTGCGGGCCGCGCTTCGATGCCTATCTCGCGCGCATCTCGCGCGTCGAGCAGCCGACCACCGGCTTCCTGTTCGAGCTCAACGCCCAGCTCCAGCACGACGTCCGCTACCTGATCCGCATGGAGCCGGGCATCCAGACGCCCGACGAGACGCTCGAGCGCGCCGCCGGCTCGTGCCGCGATTCGGCCTGGCTGCTCGTGCAGCTCCTGCGCCGGCTCGGCTTCGCGGCGCGCTTCGCGTCGGGCTATCTGGTCCAGCTCAAGCCCGACCAGAAATCGCTCGACGGCCCGTCGGGCGCCGAGCAGGACTTCACCGACCTGCACGCCTGGTGCGAGGTCTACCTGCCGGGCGCCGGCTGGGTCGGGCTCGACCCGACCTCCGGCCTGTTCGCCGGCGAGGGCCACATCCCGCTCGCCTGCGCCGCCAACCCGACCGCGGCGTCGCCGATCACGGGTGCGCTCGGCGAATGCGAGGTCTCCTTCGAGTTCGACATGTCGGTCGCGCGCGTGCTCGAGCCGCCGCGCGTCACCAAGCCGTACACCGACGAGGCCTGGCAGGCGATCGACCGGCTGGGCGACCGCATCGACGCGGTGCTGCGCGACGGCGACGTGCGCCTGACCATGGGGGGCGAGCCGACCTTCGTGTCGATCGACGACATGGACGGCGCCGAGTGGACGACCGCCGCGGTCGGCCCGACCAAGCGCGCGCTCGCCGACACGCTCGCGCGCCGCCTGCGCGACCGCTTCGCGCCCGGCGGGCTGCTGCATTACGGCCAGGGCAAGTGGTATCCCGGCGAGAGCCTGCCGCGCTGGTCGTTCGCGCTGCACTGGCGCGGCGACGGCATGCCGCTCTGGCACGACGCCGCGCGCATCGCCAAGGAGCGCATGGATCACGCGCCGACCGCCGAGGATGCCGCCAAGCTGGTGCGCGGCATCGCGCGCCGGCTCGACGTCAACGCCGAGTGCGCCATGCCGGCCTTCGAGGATCCCTGGCACTACATCGGCAAGGAGCGCGCGCTGCCGGTCAATGTCGACGTGTTCGACTCGAAGGTCGAGGACCCCGAGGAGCGCGCGCGCCTGGCGACCGTGTTCGAGCGCGGCCTGCAGACGCCGGTCGGCTTCGTGCTGCCGGTGCAGCGCTGGCAGGCGCGCGACCGGCGGCCCGATCCGCGCCCCTGGCGCTCCGAGCGCTGGGTCACGCGCAGCGGCCGCCTGCTGCTGACGCCCGGCGACTCGCCGGTCGGCTTCCGCCTGCCGCTCGGCACGCTGCCGTGGATCGCGCCCGAGATGCGCGAGCCGATCCTGCCGCCCGATCCGTTCGCCGCGCTGCCGCCGCTGCCCAGCCCCGACGCCTACCGCCAGCCCTATCTCAGCGGCGGGCTGCGCGACCGCGCGTGGGCGGCGCGGCTCAGCCGCATCGAGCAGGAGCCGCCGGTCGAGGCGCTGAGCGTGCGCACCGCGCTGACGGTCGAGCCGCGCGACGGCCGGCTGTGCGTCTTCATGCCGCCGACCGAGACCGCCGCCGACTATCTCGACCTCTTGTCGGCGGTCGAGGACGCCGCCGCCGAGCTCAACACCGCGGTGCATGTCGAGGGCTATCCGCCGCCCTACGATCCGCGCCTCAACGTCATCCGGGTGACGCCCGATCCCGGCGTGATCGAGGTCAACATCCATCCGGCGCGCGGCTGGCGCGAGCAGGTCGCGATCACGACCGCGCTCTACGAGGACGCGCGCCAGACGCGCCTCGGCACCGAGAAGTTCATGCTCGACGGCCGCCACACCGGCACCGGCGGCGGCAACCACATCGTGGTCGGCGCGGCGCGCGCCGACGACAGCCCGTTCCTGCGCCGGCCCGACCTGCTGCGCAGCCTGGTCGCCTACTGGCAGAACCACCCGTCGCTGTCCTACCTGTTCTCCGGCCTGTTCATCGGCCCGACCAGCCAGGCGCCGCGGGTCGACGAGGCGCGGCTCGATTCGCTCTACGAGCTCGAGATCGCGTTCGCCCAGCTGCCCCGCCGCGCCAACGGCCACGCCGCCCCGGAGCCGGCGCCGTGGCTGGTCGACCGGCTGTTCCGCAACCTCCTGGTCGACGTCACCGGCAACACCCACCGCACCGAGATCTGCATCGACAAGCTCTATTCGCCGGACGGCCCGACCGGCCGGCTCGGGCTCGTCGAGTTCCGCAATTTCGAGATGCCGCCGCATGCGGAAATGAGCCTGGCGCAGGCGCTTCTGCTGCGCGGCCTGATCGCGCGCTTCTGGCGCGAGCCCTACACCAACGGCTTGGTGCGCTGGGGCACCGCGCTGCACGACAAGTTCATGCTGCCGCACTACGTGTGGACCGACTTCGCCGACGTGATCACCGACATGCGCGCCCACGGCTTCGACTTCGAGCTCGAGTGGTTCCGGCCGCACTGGACGTTCCGCTTTCCTCTCTACGGCGCCGTGCAATATGACGGGGTGAGGCTCGAGCTGCGCCAGGCGCTCGAGCCGTGGCACGTCATGGGCGAGGAGGGCGCGATCGCCGCCACCGTGCGCTACGTCGACAGCTCGGTCGAGCGGCTCGAGATCAAGGCCTCGGGCCTGATCGACGGGCGCCACCGCGTGCTGGTCAACGGCCGCACCGCGCCCCTGCGCAACACCGCGGTCAGCGAGGCGGTCGCCGGCGTGCGCTATCGCGCCTGGGAGCCGCCGCACGCGCTGCATCCGACCATCGGCTCGCACGCGCCCCTGACCTGCGAGGTGTGGGACGCCGCGACCAGGCGCTCGCTCGGCGGCTGCACCTA
>DATJNS010000065.1:0-14598 GCA_035507915.1 Candidatus Sulfotelmatobacter sp. | reverse complement strand
GATCCGCGGCGCGTCGACCCGGCGGCGCGCATGCCGGCGTTCTACGAGATCGACGGCCTGACGCGCGTCGCGCCCGCCTTCCAGGGCAAGCCGCTGCTCGAGCCCCAGGAGATCGAGGACGTGCTCGCCTACCTGGCGACGCTGAGGTGATCGTGGGCCCTTGCACGACGCCTCAGCACACCAAGTCGTCATCCTCGGCCCTGTGCCGAGGATCCACGTCTTTCCGTCCGCGTGGCGAGGACGAAGACGTGGATGCTCGGGACAAGCCTGGACAAGCCCGAGCATGACCGTCTCTTGTGTGATCGAGCTTCCTAATCGTACAGGGTGATCAGCGCCGACGGGTCGAGCTGGGCGCCGCCCTTGCCGGCGAGCAGGCGGAACAGCTCGGCGGCGGTGCTGGCCATCGGCAGCGCCGTCTTGGTCTCGCGGCCGAGCGCGTGCGCGGTGTCGAGGTCCTTCAGCACCACGGCCGAGTCGACCAGCTTGTCCTCGAACTGGCGTGCCAGCATGCGGGGCACCAGGCTCTGCATCACCGGCGAGTCGGCGTAACCGCCGCGTAGACATTCCGGAATCTTGGCGACGTCGATGCCGGCGTTGAGCGCGAGCTTGGTCGCCTCGGCGACCACCGCCATGGTGCACGCCACCAGGATCTGGTTGAACAGCTTGGTGGTCTGACCGGCGCCAACCGGACCCATGTGGGTCAGGCGTTGGCACAGATTCATCGCGACCGGGCGCACGCGCTCGATGTCGGCGGCCGCGCCGCCGGCCATGATCACGAGCGAGCCGTTGCGCGCGCCCGGCACGCCGCCCGACACCGGCGCGTCGATCCAGCCGGCGCCGGTGCCGTCCTTGAGCCGCTTGGCGAACTCGCGCGTCGCGTCGGGCCGGATGCTCGAGAAGTCGACCAACACGGCGCCGCGCTCGATGCCGTGCGCGATGCCGTCGCGCCCGAACACGACCTGCTCGACCGCGTCGGTGTCGAGCAGGCACAGCATCACGACGGCGCTGTTGCGCGCGAGATCGGCCGGCGTCTCCGCCGGCAGCGCGCCGTCGCCGATCAGCGCCGCGAGCTTGTGGCGGTTGCGGTTCCACACCGTGAGCGGGTATTCGGCGGCGAGCAGACGGTGGGCCATCGGCGTGCCCATCAGACCGAGGCCGGCGAAACCGATCGCCGGCAGGGCCGCGCTCGCATCGGGCATCATGGACGGGGTCACGGGCATGGCGTCCTCTTTCCTGACGTTCACCACAGAGACACAGAGAACACAGAGGGAGCCGTCATTGCGAGGAGCGCAGCGACGAAGCAATCCAGAGCGCGGTCTGGATTGCTTCGCCTTCGGCTCGCAATGACGCTCTGGGGGCACGGCTCAATCCGAGGTCCCTTCGTATCCTCTATGCCGCTGTAGTGCATGCTACTCCACGGGCCAGTCGACGGCGCCGTCGTGGGTGACCGCGCCGAGATGCGCGGGGCCGACCGATGCGGCGTATTTCTGCAGCAGGCCGCTGAGCCTGGGGCGCGCCGGCGGTCGCCAGGCGGCGCGGCGCGCGACGAGCTCGGCGTCGGGTAGCGCGAGGTCGATCGTGCCGGCGGCGCCGTCGATGCGGATCAGGTCGCCGTCGCGCACCAGCGCGAGCGGCCCGCCGACCGCCGCCTCGGGCCCGGCGTAGCCGATGCACATGCCGCGCGTGGCGCCGGAGAAGCGGCCATCGGTCAAGAGCGCGACCTGCTCGCCCATGCCCTGACCGTAGATCAGCGCGGTGACGCCGAGCATCTCGCGCATGCCCGGGCCGCCGCGCGGACCCTCGTAGCGCACGACGATGACCTCGCCGGCGCGATACTGGCGCGCCGCCACCGCCTTGGCGCACGCCTCCTCGTCGTCGAACACGCGCGCCGGGCCCTCGAACACCAGGCTCTTGAGCCCCGCGACCTTGAGCAGCGCGCCGTCGGGGCAGAGATTGCCCTTGAGCACCGCGACGCCGCCGGTCGGCAGGAGCGCGCGCTCGAGCGGCCGCACGACCGCGCCGTCGGGCGCCGGCGCGTCGGCGACGCTTTGCGCGAGGGTCGCGCCGGTGACGGTCGGGCACGCGCCGTCGACCAGGCCGCCGCGCAACAGCTCCTTGAGCAGCACGCCGACGCCGCCGATCGCGAACACGTCCTTGGCGTGGAAGCGCCCGCCGGGCCGCAGGTCGCCGATCAGCGGCGTGCGCCGGAACACCGCGGCGACGTCGTCGAGCGTGAAGCGGATGCCGGCCTCGTGCGCGATCGCCGGCAGGTGCAGCGCGGCGTTGGTCGAGCCGCCGGTCGCCGCGACCACCGCCGCGGCATTCTCCAGGCTGGCGCGCGTGACCAGCTCGCGCGGCAGCGGCCCGCCGCGCGCGAGGATGTCCATCACCGTCGTGCCGGCGCGGCGCGCGAGCGCCGGTCGCGTCGGATCGAGCGCCGGCGCCATGGTCGAGCCGGGCAGGGCCAGTCCCAAGGCCTCGCCGACCATCGCCATCGTGTTGGCGGTGAACTGGCCGGCGCACGCGCCGATCGTCGGCAGGCAGGCGCGCTCGAGCGCGTCGAGCTCGTCCGCCTGCATGGCGCCGGTCATCACCGCGCCGACCGCCTCGTAGCTGTCGAGCACGCTGACGTCGCGCCCGTGCCAGCGCCCGGTCGCGGCGCTGCCGCCGTAGACGAACACCGACGGCACGTTGCAGCGGACCATGCCCATCATCATGCCGGGCAATGTCTTGTCGCAGCCCGCGAAGCCGACCAGGGCGTCGTAGGCGTGCGCGCGCACCACGGCCTCGATCGAGTCGGCGATCAGCTCGCGGCTGATCAGGCTGAACTTCATGCCTTGGTGGTTCATCGACAGCCCGTCGGACACCGCGATGGTGGTGAACTCGCGCGGCGTGCCGCCGGTCTCGCTGACGCCTGCCTTGGCGTGGGCGGCCTGGGCGCGCAGCCCCATGGTGCAGGGCGTGACCTCGGCGTCGGTCGTCACCACGCCGACGAACGGCTTGGCCATCGCCGCGTCGTCGACCCCCATGGCGCGCAGGAACGCGCGGTGCGGCGTGCGGTCGAGCCCGTCCACCGTGATGCGCGAGCGCAGGCGGTTGGATCTCGTGGCCATCAGCGCTTCGCGGCGTGTCGCTTCGATGGCGGCGTCGCCGCGGTCTTCGTGGCGCGTGACGTCTTCCTTTGCGGGCTCACGCTCCGAGTCTTCGGTTTGGGGCTCGCGCGCAGGCGCTGCCGCTTGGCCAGCTTGATGCCGACCGGGCAGTCGGGCGCGTGCGCGCCCGGCAGGATGCCGAGGCTCATCAAAAACTCGCCGACGATCTCGCCACCGGTGAAGCGGAAGGTCTGGCGGAACAGCTTGACCCAGGCCGCCTTGTCGCGCGGCTGGTGGGCGTCGAGCCAATCGGCGAAGCCGCCGTGGCTGTCGCGCAGCGCCTGCACGCGCCGGGCGTTGTCGATCACCGCCTCGACCTTGAGGCGATTGCGGATGATGCCGGGGTCGCCGAGCAGCCGCGCGACGTCGTGTGCGCCGAAGCGCGCGACGCGATCGACCGCGAAGTTCGCGAACGCGGCGTTGAGCGAGGCGCGGCGCTTCAGCACCAGCTCCCACGACAGTCCGGCCTGCATGATCTCCAGGCACAGCCGCTCGAACAGCACGGTCTCGTCGCGCGAGGCGAAACCGTACTCGCGGTCGTGATAGGGCCCGTGCAACGGGTGCCCGGGCGCGATCCGGCAGTAGCCCGACATGGCGTGCGGCGGCTCAGCCGCCGACCGGCATGAAGTCGTAGACGCCGACGCCCTGCACGATCATGAAGCGGCACGGTCCGTCGTTCTTGCCGTGCACGTAATGCGCGGTCTTGGGCGGCACGGTGCAGGTCTGGCCGGGCGCCAGCTCGTGGGCGGCGCGCGGCGCGCGCGTCTCGACCACCATCGGGCCGTCGAGGCACACCATCGTGTCGGCGATCTCGGAGTGATAGTGCCAGGGCACGCACTCGCCCGCGGCGAGCGTCAGGATGGTGACGCGCAGGTCGGCGCCCTCCGCGACCGTCTCCCGCCCCGAGATCGTGTAGCTGCCGCGGTTGCGATCCTGCATGACGGCCTCCCTTGCGCCGGCGAAACTCTCGACCGGGCGGGCAGGCCTGTCAATTTCGGCTTGTCGGCCGTCGCGCGCTCAAGCCGGCGCCATCTCGTCGCACAGGCGCGCGATTTGCGCGCTGGCCGCCTCCAGCCGCCGCATGTCGCGTTCGATGACGCCCCAGTCGCGCGCGCCGGCGGAGCGCTCGAGCGCTTCGCAGCACGCCGCGAGGCGATGACCGCCGACGATCCGGGCCGCGCCCTTCATGCGATGGGCGAGCAGCTTGGTTTCGTCGGCGTTGCTCTGGGCGGCCGCGGCCGACAGGCGCGTGAGGTCGGACTTCATGGTGTCGACGAACAGCTTGAGGTTCTCGGCGATCGCGGCCTGGTCGCCACCGCAATAGCTCGCCAGCTGAGTCAGGTCGAGCACCGGCGCCGCCGTCGCGGTGGTCGCCACGGGCCCGGCGGTCGGGGCCGGCGCGGAAGGCGTCGAGCCCGGCGGCGCGCCGGGCAACCAGCGCTCCAGCCGGTTGAAGAGCGTCGCCATCTCGACCGGTTTGGACAGATAGTCGTCCATGCCGGCGGCGAGGCAACGCTGGTCCTCGCCGCCCAAGGCGTTGGCGGTCAGCGCGACGATCGGCAGATGGCGCCCGTCGGTCTCGCCCTGGCGGATGCAGCGCGTCAACGCGAACCCGTCCATGTCGGGCATGTTGCAGTCGGTCAGCAGCAGGCCGTAGCGGGTGCGGCCCAAGGCCGCCAAGGCCGCGACGCCGTCCTCGACGGCGTCCGCGGCATAGCCGAGCAGATGCAGCTGGCGCAGGACCACGTCGCGGTTCACCGGATGGTCCTCGGCCAGCAATATCAAGCGGCCGTCGCGGATCGCCTGATCCCGCGAGGGCGGCGTGCGGTGCGACCCGTGCAAGGGTCGCGGCTCGGCGATCTCGATCTCGGGGCTCTTGCGGCCCGCTGCGACCGCCACCGCGGTGACGATCCGGGCGCGCGACAGCGCCGTGGTCGCGATCGAGTTCTTCGTCGGATTGCTGTCGGTCGGCGGGTCGTCATACGAATAGAAGACGAAACGCTGCGGCGATACGGCGGAAAGCGCGTCGGATTCTTCCGCCGCAAGCCGGGCCTCCGCCATCGAGGAAACCGGGGCGAGGACCAGGGTGAAGGGCTCGGGCGGCGGCACGACCAGGCGCGAGCGCGGCATCACCACGGTCACGTCGGCGCCCCAATAGGCGAGATAGGCGTCGAGATACCGGCGCTCGGCCGCGTCCGCCGTGACCAGCGCGACCCGCACGCCGCTCAGGTCGAGCGCCGCTTGGACGGCGCGGTCGCCGATCGGCCGCGCCGGCAGGGCGAGCGTGACCCGGGTGCCTTCGCCCTCGACGCTGTCGAGCTCGATCGTGCCGCCCATGAGATCGGCGAGCCGCCGGCAGATCGACAGGCCGAGGCCGGTGCCGCCGAACTTGCGCGCGGTCGAATCGTCCGCCTGGGTGAAGGGCTGGAACAGCCGCACCTGCTGCGCCGGGGAGATCCCGACGCCGGTGTCCTCGACGGCGATGCGGAGGCTCGCCGCGCCGCCGTCGTTCGGCTCGATGTCCGCGCTGATCGTGACGCCGCCGCGCGACGTGAACTTGATCGCGTTGCTGACCAGGTTGCTGAGGATCTGGCGCAGGCGCGTCGGGTCCGTCAGGTACTCGCCGCGCACCGTCGGCGCGACGAAGCAGCGCAGAATGAGGTCCTTGGCCGCGGCGGCACCGAGGAACAGCCGGGTCGTGCTCTCGATGATCTCGGTCGGATCGGCCGCGATGGCCTCGACCTTGAGCTGACCCGCCTCGATCTTCGACAGATCGAGGATGTCGTTGATGATCTCGAGCAGCGAGCGCGCCGAGCCGCCGATCGTGCCGACGATTCGGATCTGATCGTCGTCGAGCTTGGTGTGGGTGAGAATTTCGAGCATGCCGAGCACGCCATTCATCGGCGTGCGGATCTCATGGCTCATGTTGGCGAGGAACTGGCTCTTGGCGAGGTTGGCGCCTTCGGCCGCGGCCAGCGCGTCCGCGAGCCTGTCGTTGGTCTGGCGCAGCTGGGCTTCGGCGCGCTTGAGCGGCGTCACGTCGATCGCCAGGACGAAGAAGCCGACGACCTCCTCACCCCTGCGGTCCGGGATGTAGTGCATGAGGATGGCGCCGAGTTCGCCCGACGGCTTGCGGAGCTCGACCTCGAATCGCTGCGGCTCGCCCGCCAGCGCCGCCTCGATCACCGAGCGGCGGCGTTCGAATTCCGCATCGCCCAGCACCGCCTGCATGAAGGTGCCGAGCATTTGCTCCGGCGTGCGGCCCAGCCAATCGACGTAGGCGTGGTTGGCGAAGCGGCAACGCAGATCGCGGTCCCAATACCCGACCATGCCGGGCAGATTGTCGGTGATGGTCGTGATGAATTTCTCGCGCTCCTGGAGCCGCCCGGTGGTCTCGGCGATCTCGGCGGTGCGTGCCGCGACCAGCTCCTCGAGATGCTCACGGTGCCGCTCGAGCTCGAGCGTGGCGCGCTTGGCCTCGGTGATGTCGCGCATGATGCCGACGAACACCGGCGCGTCGCCGTGCACCGCCTGGCCGACCGACACCTCCATCGGGAAGGTCGTGCCGTCCTTGCGCAGGCCGACGACCTCGCGGCCGATGCCGATGATTTTCTTCACGCCGGACTTGCGGTAGTTCGCGACGTAGCCGTCGTGCTCGCCGCGATAGGGCTCCGGCATCAGCATCTTGACGTTCTGCCCGATCACCTCGGCGGCCCGATAGCCGAACAGGACCTCGCAGGCGCGGTTGAACACCTGCACCGTGGCGGTCCCGTCGATGATGATGATGCCGTCGACCGCGGTATCGATCACCGCGTTGAGCCGTGCCTCGCGCTCGCGCAACGTCGCCTCGGCGCGTTTGGCGTCGGTGATGTCGCGTGCGATCTTGGACGCTCCGATGACTCTGCCGACGGCGTCCCGGATCGGCGAGATCGTCACGGAGACGTCGATCTGGTAGCCGTCCTTGTGTCGGCGCACGGTATCGAAATGGGCGATCGTCTCGCCGCGGCCGATCCGCTCGAGGATCGTCCGCTCTTCCGGTTCCCGGTCCGGCGAGACCAGCATCAGGACGTTGCGTCCGATCGCCTCGTCGGCCCGGTAGCCGAACAGCCGTTCGGCACCCGGATTCCAGCTCGTGATCGTGCCGTCGAGCTTCTTGCCGATGATGGCGTCCAAGGTCGACTCGATGATTGCCGTCAGCCGCGCGCCGACCTTCTGCGCCTCCTCCAGCTCGGCGACGCGGCGCCGGCTTGCCGCGGCGGCCGCCACGGCCGTGAGAGCGTCGCGCTTCTGTTGGGTGCGCACCGCGGCAAGCCAGCTAAGCGCCGTGAGCAACAGCACGGCGAGGGCGCCGATCGCCGCCGTCGGAAGCCAAACGCGCAGGCGCAGCGAGCGAATCGTCTCTGCCGCCGGATGAGAGACCACGATCCAGGTCGGCGCGTGGGGCGCGGCCAGTGATTTCGAGCCGGCCGTCTGCAGCGCGATCGTCTCCCACGTCCACAGGCCGCTCGGTTCGAGCGCCTGGCCGTATTCCGATTGGCCGATGCGGGCCCACGCCGTCGGGAACCGATCCCCCAGGGTCAGCGCGCGTCCGGACGCGACGTCGGCCTGATCCGGACCGGCCAGTCGGTGGCCTTGCCGATCGAGCAGCATGACGTGCCGATCGTCGAAGCCGGTGGTGCGGCTGAACTCGTCGAGCATCGGACCGGCCAGATCGTTGATGACCAGGATGCCGCGGCGCTTGCCGGCGCGATCGGCGATCGCGGTCACGAAGCGCAATGTCGGTTTGTTGGCGGTCGCGGTCGTCTCGTTGCCGAGGTCGAGCTGCGAGATGAAGGTCTCGCCGATCGCCAGGTTGACGGTGTCGGCGAAAAAATCGCGCGCGGATCGGTCGCGAAGGTCGGGCGCGGCAACGACCACGACCCCGATGCCGTCGGGCTTGCGATCGACTCGGACCTGCTCCCGGCCGGTCTCGTCGATCCATCGGGCCTGGTCGTACTCCGGGTTGCGCTCGAGCAGCGACGCGAAGGCATCGGACATGCCGGCGAGATTGGCCGGGCTCGCGTCCTCGATCGCGGCCCGTACCGGTCGCTCCGTGCGGAGCGACGTCAAATGCCGTCGATGCGTCTCGAGCGCGGCGACGAGCACCGTCTTTCCCAGGCGGACGCGCGTGAACTCGTCGGCGCCAATGCGCTGCAGCGCCGTGTCGACCCGCACTTGACCGGTCAGGAGCGCGACCACTGTCACGAGGCCCGCCAACGGGAGGGCCATCATGAGAAACGGCCGCCACGGCCGGTTGCCCTGTGTCATCGCCTGACCCCGCGGTTGCCTGAGCCATGCCGGGAGCTGCGCATACGGTCGGCTCTACGCACCGGCGTGGTTTTTCATCCAGCCCTGGTACCAGTCGGCCAACTGCTCTCCCGGCATCGGTTTGGCGACCAGGTAGCCTTGCGCGGCGTCGCAGCCGAGCCGGGAAACCACGTTCCAGTCCTCGCTGCTCTCGACGCCTTCGGCGATGGTCTTGAGATGGAGGCGCTTGGCCATCATGACGCTGGTCTCGATCAACGCTTCGAGGACGGGCTGCCCGGTGGCGCCGGTCACGAAGCTCTGGTCGATCTTGAGCTCGCTCAACGGCAGGCGGGTGAGCTGCTGCATCGAGGAGAAGCCGGTCCCGTAGTCGTCGATCGAGAGGTCGAAGCCCTTGATGCGGCAACGCGCGAGCGTCTCCAGCGAGCGGCCGAGATCGGTCATCGCGACCGTCTCCGTGACCTCGAGGGTCAGCGCGCCGGGCGTGAGCCCCGCCACCTTGGTGAGGTCCTCGAGCCGATCCGGCAGGCTGGTGTCGCTGAGCGATTCGACGGAGATGTTGATCGCGATCGGCACGTCGAGGCCGAGGTCGCGCCAGCGCCGACTGTGCGTCAGCGCGCCTTCGATCAGCGTGAAGGTGACCGGCGATATCAGCCCCTCGCGCTCCATCACCGACACGAAGAACGCCGGCGGGACGAGCCCGGCCTCGGGATGACGCCAGCGCAGGAGCGCCTCGACGCCC
The DNA here is from genome assembly GCA_035507915.1 of Candidatus Sulfotelmatobacter sp. Taxonomy (GTDB): domain Bacteria; phylum Pseudomonadota; class Alphaproteobacteria; order Elsterales; family Elsteraceae; genus JACQAI01. Next base: position 5,400 of record DATJNS010000065.1, on the reverse strand, counting down.
ACCAGCGTGCCGCTCCTGATGTCGACCTTGGGCTGAAAGAACGGCTCGAATTGCTTGTCCCGGATGCCCCGCTTGATTTCCTCGAGCGGCATCGGCTCGACCGCGGCTCGATGCGCGACGACGTTCTGGCTGAAATGGCGCAGCAGCAGCGGCATCAGCTTGTCCCGCGACAGCGGCTTCTCGACCACGCCGACCAGCCGGATCCCGTAGCTCTTCGCCATGATCTCGGCGGAGCGGATGATCGAGGCATCGAGCGCGCTGGCCAGGATGACGGAGCTCGTGCTGCCCTGCTCGGCGATGTGGCGCAGGAACGCCAGCCCGTCCATGCCCGGCATGTTGACGTCGCAGAGCATCACGTCGATCGGCTGGGATGCCGCCTTGACGAGCGCGAGCGCGGTCGCGCCGTCCGCCGCCTCCTGCACGCTGGACGCGCCGCAATGCCTGAGGATCTGCACGCCGATCCGCCGCTGGAAGTCATGGTCTTCGAGAATCAGCGCGCGGAACGACGGGATGGTGGGCGCCTCGCTCGTCTCGCTCGGCTTCTCGATCACGCTCATGATGGCCTCTTCGGCTGGTCGACGGTGAGGGGCTTTGTCTGTCGTCGATAGTGCGGCGCACGTGTCGCGAACGCCCGTCAAGTTGCGTGCGAAAATGTAAGGCTGGGGGATCCTCCGTCTTCCGCCAGGTGTCGGAGCGAGCAGACGGTGCTGCCCATCGGCGGCAATCGTGCGCCCTGCGCCGAGGCGAAGCCAGACAAGGTCCGTAAGCAATCGTAAGGCCGCATCACCGTCCGCGACCCCGCGCGCGCCGCGATCATTCCAACGAACCGGACCTCAGGCGTGATGGATCGCGAGCGCGAGCAGCACGACGGCGGCGAGCGCCGCCCAAAGACACCAGGCGACCCAAACGCGCGGCCTCGCGGGCTCCCTCTCGTCCAGCCAGGCCGCGCCGATGTGCGGCCGCTTGTTGTGGGCATATCGTGGCATGGGGGCATCCGTCGCGTGGCAAAATCGACGACGCGACCCTACACGCCGTCGGCCCCGGCGCGCCCGTCAAGTATGGTGATGAAGTGTCAACGCGCGCTGACGGCTTGCGATGGGGTCGCGGCGGCGTGGCGCTTCGGGGCCAGCCGCCGTGCTAGAGAAGCGTACGACTTGGGAGATCGACGTGGCGCGTCACTCCGACCGGTTGCTGCTGGTGCTCGATATCGCGGGCACCGTCGTGTTCGCGGTCGAGGGCGCGAGCCGCGCGATGGCGGGCGGGCTCGACGTGTTCGGCGTCCTGGTGCTGGCCTTCGTCACCGCCTTGGGCGGCGGCGCGATCCGCGATGTCTTGATCGGCGATGCGCCGCCCGCGGCCCTGCGCGACTGGCGCTACCCGACGGTCGCCTTCCTGGCGGGCGCCGGCGCCTTTCTCTGGCGCGGTCATGTCGCCCTGATCCCGGCGCCCGTGCTGGTCGAGCTCGACGCCGCCGGCCTGGCGCTGTTCGCGGTCGCCGGCGCGCGCAAGGCGCTCGACGTCGGCATCGATCCGTTGATCGCGACATTGCTCGGCTGCGTCACCGGCGTCGGCGGCGGCACGCTCCGCGACGTGCTGCTGGCGCAGGTGCCGGCCGTGCTGCGGGTCGACGTGTACGCCACCGCGGCGCTCGCCGGCGCGGCCGTGACGGTGGTGGCGACGCGGCTGCGTCTGCCGTCGCCGGTCGCCGCCGCGCTCGGCGTCGTGGTCTGCTTCGGACTGCGCGTGGTCGCCGCGGCGCTGCATTGGAACCTGCCGCGCGCGATCGCCTCGTGAGGCGCGGTCAGTCCGCGCGCGCGTCGAACACCGAGCGGAAGTCGAGGTCGTAGCCGAAGGCGCGCGGCCCGACGTGCTTCAGGCCTTTCTCGGACAGCAGGATCGGCGGCGCCGGCAGCGCGACCACGGTGACGCGCTGGCCGTAGCGCACGGTCTCGGTGCCGATCGCCTCGCCCGACACGCTGTCCATCACGCAGATCAGGTCGGGCGCGGTGACGCGCACGGCGCCGTCGATGCGCCCGACGATGAACTCGTTCTGGAAGTCGAGCGTCATGGCTTGCCCGCGGTTCTCGTCGAGGCCGTCGATCGCCAAATGGCCGCGCAGGAACCCCTCGGTGGTGCGGCGCATCGCGTCGGAGACCTTGCCGCGGAACAAGCGCCGGCCGCCTTCGCGCGCGATTAGGGCGTCGATCGGATCACGGTGCGCGCGCCGGGCCTCGCGCACCGCCGCGCCGATGCCGAGCGCCTTGGTCACGGTGTGGAGGCAGCTCGCGGTCTTGACCTCGCGGCCGCTGCGCGGCGCCTTGCAGGTCGCGGCGACCGAGCCGAACACCGCGCAGGCGCGCCGCGTCATGCGCTCCATCCAGCTCCAGTCGACCGCCTCCGCGAACAGGATGCGGTTGCGGCGGATGTCGACCATGGTCCAGGGATGCGCGGGCAGGTCGCAGATCGCGAACGTCGTCATGTCGGCCTGCGGGAAGGCGCGGCCCATCGCGTCGCAATCGACCACCGGCAGGTCGAGCAGCGCGCCGGCGAGGAACGGCTGGAAGCAATTGTTGCCGCCGACCTCCCACAACATGATGGCGTCGAAGCGCCGGCCGAGATGGCGCTCCATCATGCGGACGGTCTCGGCCATCACGTTGGCGTCGGTCAGCTTCTCCTGGATCACCAAGGGCGCGCCCATCTGGCCGACGCAGGCGACCAGCGCGTCGTCGGCGAGCGCCAACGGGTCCATCAGCGCGACGCGCCGGCCCGCGCGATAGAGCGCCTTCATCTCGAGCAGGCTGTAGTAGGGCTGGCCGCCACCGCCGGCGCCCAGGATCCACGACCCGGTCGCCAAGTCGTCGAGGTCGGCCTCGGTGATCGCCCGCATCGATCCGGCGCCTCGTGGTGGGTGCCTCGTGTCGAGTGGGCACCCTAGCATGCCGGCCCGCAACGGCGGGGCCGGCCGCCGGTCACGCGCGCTTCGCGCGGCCCTTCTTCGCGTCGGCCGCCGACAGGCCGTCGTCGACCGCGACGTTCTCGGGCTTGAGCTTGAGGCCGGCGCCCTTGGCGAGGAACATGATGAAGGTCGCGAAGTCCTGGTCCTTGTAGCCGTTGCCGATCATCGTGGTCAGGATCTCGCGCACCAGCGCGGTCACCGGCATCGGCACGTCGCGCTTGCGCGCCGCCGTCAGGCCGAGCTCGAGGTCCTTGCGCAGCAAGGGCGGCGTGAAGGTCGCGGCGAAGTCGAGATTGACGTAGGCCGGCGACTTGTAGCGCGTGAACTCCGAGCCCATCACGCTGTTGTTGAAGAAGTCGAGGAAGGCGTGGCGCGGAATGCCGTGCGCGGTCGCCAGCACGGAGATCTCGGCCAGGCACTCGGCGACCACGCCCAGCATCACGTTGTGGCAGATCTTGACCAGGCGCGCCTGCTCCTTGTCGCCGACATAGGAGACGCCGCGCCCGAACGTGGCGAGGTAGGGCCGCGCGGTCGCGAATGCCTTGGCCGGCCCCGAGACGACGACGCTGCCCTTGCCGGCCTTGACGACCTTGGGGTTGCCGCTGATCGGCGCCGCCAGCAGGTCGCAGCCGCGCTTGGCGGCCGCCGCGCGCACGCCGAGCGAGACGTCGTCCGACACGGTCGAGACGTCGATCAGGATCTTGGGCGCGGTGTCCTTGCGCGTCAGCACGCCGCCCGGTCCGGTGGTCACCGCGATGAAGTCGGGGTCCTGGCCCACGATGGTGAACACGATGTCGCGATCGGCGAGCGCCGCCGGCGAGTCGACCAGGGTCGCGCCCAGCTTGGTCAACGGCTCGGCCTTGGCGCGCGTGCGGTTGTAGACCGCGACCTTGTGGCCCGCCTCGAGCAGCCGCGTGGCGAGCTGGAAACCCATCCGCCCGGTGCCGATCCAGCCGATCGTGTGCTTCGCCGTGTGCTTGGCCTTCGCCATCTCGCCCTCACCCATGCTTTTTTCGGGCCCTGACGCCGGTCGACGACGGGCCGCTTTGTGCAATCGATTGCACGGAATTATCATGACACGCAGGTCGCAGCAATTCCCGACGCAGGGGGTGCGGTGATTCGTCATAAGCGTCTGGCCGACGTCGCGCGGCTCGCCGGGGTGCACGCCTCGACGGTGTCGCGGGTGCTCAACCCGGGCACGCGCGCGATGATCCGGCCGGCGGTCGCCGCACGCGTGCTCGAGGCGGCCGCCCAGGTCGGCTACCGGCCGCACGCGCTGGCCGCCAGCCTGCGGACGCAGCGCTCGTCGACCGTCGGCGTGGTGATCCCCGACCTCACCAACCCGCTGTTCGCCGCGATCGTGCGCGGCATCGAGGACGCGCTGGGTGCCGCCGGCTACACGGCGGTGCTGGGCAACAGCGACAACGAGCCGGCGCGCGCGCGCACGCTGCTGCAGCGCATGCGCGAGCGGCGGGTCGACGGGCTGATCCTCGCGACCGCGCACCGCGAGGACGCCCTGATCGCCGAATGCCGCGCGGACGAGATCCCGCTCGTGCTGGTCAACCGCACGGTCGACGACCGCGCGACGAGCGCCGTGGTGGTCGACGACGCCGCCGGCATCCGCCTCGCGGTCGAGCATCTGGTTGGGCTCGGCCACCGCGCGATCGCGCATCTCGCGGGCCCGCAGGATCTGTCGACCGGGCGGCTGCGTCAGCGCAGCTTCGCGCGCGCCATGGTGGCCGCCGGGCTGCGGGTCGATCCGCGCCTCGTGCTGGTGTGCCGGTCGATGACCGAGGCGGAGGGCCGGCGCCAGTTCGGCCAGCTGCTGACGCGCGGCGCCAAGTTCACCGCGGTGCTGGCCGGCAACGACCTGATCGCGATGGGCTGCTACGACGAGCTGGCGGCACGCGGGCTCGCCTGCCCCAAAGCGGTGTCGATCGTCGGCTACAACGACCTGCGCTTCGTCGACCGCATGGCGCCGCCGCTCACCACGGTGCGCATCCCGCAATACGACATGGGCGCCGAGGCCGCGCGCCTGCTGCTCGACCGCATGCTCGATCCGCGCGCGCCGGTGCGCACCATCACGCTCGCGCCCGAGCTTGTGGTGCGCGGCTCGACCGCGCCGATCCGGCGCCAGACCGCCGCCGATCGCCGGCGCGAGGCGCGCGACCGCCGCCAGCGCCCTGCCGACCGCCGCGGCTAGCGCGGCAGGGCGCGCAGCGCCCGCGAGCGGGCCAAAGACTCGCAAGCCCGTGCCATGACCCGCCGCGCTGGCTTTGGTCGGCGCTCGCGGGCTTCGCGTCTCCGCCATTCCGAATATTTCAGAACGCGAAGAATTGCGTGCGCGAAGTCTTACGGTGGCAGTGATTTTGCCATGCGAGGCGAAATAGTTGGTAAGTTTTGGGCCGTCGCCCTATATGCAGGGGCTCTTGGCGGCCACCGCC
>DATJNS010000064.1:0-29872 GCA_035507915.1 Candidatus Sulfotelmatobacter sp. | reverse complement strand
CGCGCGGCCGACTCCGGCGTGTCGAGCCCGACGCCGTTGCCGATGCGGCCGTCGCGGTTGGGATAGTTGGCGAGGATCAGGGCGATGCGCCGTTGCGAGGCGGGCGTACCGCGCAGGTCCGCCCAGGCGTGCGCCAGTTCGGCGACGAAGGCGACGCGCGATGGCTCTGGCTCGTGACGCGCGATGTCGGCCTCGGTCAACGGATCGCGCTCGGCCTGCCGCTTGAACGAGACGGCGCGCGCGAGGATGCGGCCATCGATCTCGGGCAACGCCACGTTCATCGCGATGTCGCGCGGCGCGAGTCCGCGCGTGCCCTCGGCCCAGCCCGCGCGATCGCCGCCCGCCAGCACGACCTGCAGCACCGGGCAGTCGGCGCGGCGCAAGGGATCGTCGCTGCCGCCGGCGTCGAGCCGTCCGACCGCGAAGCCGGTCGCGTTGAGGATCACGGGCGGCGCGTGCCGGTCGACGAGCTCGCCGATCAGCCGCCCGGCGTCCGGCTCCTTGAGGCTCGTCACGAACACGGGCAGGGGCGCGAGGCCATGCGCGCGCAGCGCGGCGGCGAGCGCCTCGATCGGCGCCGTATCGCCGGCCTGGAGCAGCGCGCGATAGAACAGGATCGGCACGGTCGAGCCGCGCGGCGGCTCGCCCGATGCGGCGGCGTCCCAGATGCCGCAGCGCGGCAGGGTCGCGGGCTCGTGCCACGCGATCCGGCGGCCGAGCAGGCTGGCGGCGTAGCGCAGCAGCTGCTCGGCGTTGTCGACGCCGCCCTCGTTGGCGTAGCGCCCCAGGCGCGCGAGCGCGTCCGGCGGCAAGCTCGACGCCTCGACCAGCTCCGGATCGTCGCGCGCATCGCCCGGCAGCAGCGCCAGCCGCAGGTCGCCGGCACGCGCGCGCTCGACCAGCCGCTCGGCGCCGTAGGGCCAGTAGGACAGGCCGCCGAGCAGCCGCACGACGACGAGCTCGGCATGGCGCAGCACTGCCTCGTCGTAGAGATCGATCGACAGCGGATGGCCGAGCCGCAGCAGATTGGCGAGCCGCACGCTGGGAAAATCGCCGCCGAGGCGCCGGCGCGCCGCGGCCAGGCAGGCGAGGTCGCTGTCGGCCGCCGAGAGCACGACGATCTCGCCCGGCGTCTGCGTCAGGTCGATCGCGACCGTGTCGTCGCGCGGCGCCGTGGCGGCGGTCAGCAGATGCATCGGCTCAGGCCGCCAGCGCGCGGCGGATCGCCGCCTCGTCGAGGCCCTTGAGGCCGATCACGACCAGCGCGCTGTCGCGCGGTTCGTCGGCGTCCCAGGCACGGTCGAAATAGCGCTCGATGCGGCCGCCGACGCCTTGGATCACGCAGCGCCGCGCGGCGCCGTCGATCGCGACGAAGCCCTTGAGGCGCAGGATGTCGTGCGCGGCGACGATCTCGGAGAGCCGGCGCGTCAGCCGGTCGGGGTCGGCGACCGGGCCGAAGCGCAGCACGAACGAGGCGAAATCGTCGTGGTCGTGATTTCCGTCGAGGTCGTGGTGCGACGGCCGGCTCGCGAGATCGTCCTCGGCGGCGGCGCCGAGCCCGAGCGCAACCGCGAGCGGCAGCCTGCCGTCGCGGGTCGCCACGTGCTTGACCGCGGGGCGCAGACGCGCGGCGATCGACGCGAGCAGCGCCGGCCGGTCGGCTTCGGCGATCAGGTCGATCTTGTTGACCACCACCATGTCGGCGCAGGCGAGCTGGTCGTCGAACAGCTCGGCGAGCGGATCGTCGTGATCGAGCGACGGATCGGCGGCGCGCTGCGCGGCGACCGCCGCCGGATCGTCGGCAAACCGGCCCGCCTGCACGGCGGCGCCGTCGACCACCGTGACGACGCCGTCGACCGTGACGCGCGCGCGCAGCGACGGCCAGTTGAACGCCTGCACGAGCGGCTTGGGCAACGCCAGGCCGGACGTCTCGATGATGATGTGCTCGGGCGGCGCCGGCCGATCGAGCAGGCTCTCCATGGTCGGCACGAAATCGTCGGCGACGGTGCAGCAGATGCAGCCGTTGGCGAGCTCCTTGATCGCGTCCGTGTCGCAATCGGCGAGACCGCAGCCGTCGAGGATGCCGCGATCGATGCCGAGGTCGCCGAACTCGTTGATGATGAAACCGAGGCGTCTGCCGTCGGCCTGCTCGATCAGCCGGCGGATCAGGCTCGTCTTGCCGGCGCCGAGGAAGCCGGTGATCACGGTCGCGGGGATCTTGCGTGCCATCGCGTCAGCCTTTGAGCACGAGCGGCAGGCCGGCGGCGACCAGCACGACGCGCTGGCAGGCCGCCGCGACCGCCTGGTTGAGTCGGCCGGCGGCGTCGCGGAAGCGGCGCGCCAGCGCATTGTCGGGCACGATGCCGAGCCCGACCTCGTTGGAGACGAAGACGACCGGACCGGCCAGCCGCGGCAGCGTGTCGATCAAGGTGGCCGTCGCCGTCGCGGGGTCGCGTCCGGCGAGCATCAGGTTGGTGAGCCACAAGGTCAGGCAATCGACCAGGATCGGGCGATCGGCGCGCGCGTGCGCGCGCAGCGCGCGCTCCAGCTCGAGCGGTTCCTCGACGGTCGTCCACGCCGCGCCGCGCCGCGCGCGATGCTGCGCGATGCGCTCGGCCATCTCGGCGTCGCCCGGCTCGGCAGTCGCGAGATAGAGCCCGGCCGATCGATCGTCCGGCGCGATCAGGCCTTCGGCATAGGTGCTTTTCCCCGCGCGCGCGCCGCCCAGCACCAAGGTGAGGGGCGCCCGGATGAAAGGCGACAGGGACGCGACCATACCGGTCGCTGGTTCGCTCGCCATTGCCGCAATCCTCCGCCCGAGGACGCCGTTGCTCGACCGCGCGACGCGGAGGTCTCCTGGCTCGGGGTCGTCGGATCGTCCGCCTTCCCAGCCCGAACGGGCCAGTGGCTCACGGACGAGCCTCGCCGCTTACAGTTGCGGGGGCAGCGCCGGCCTTGGCTTTCGCCGCACCGGACTTCCCTGTCGCATCGCGCGCCGGACGCTAGCACGGATGATGTGGCGCCGGAACAGAATAGCCGCGCCGCTAGGATCGTTTTCTCGGCTGGAAAGCATGATGGCCGGGACTAGACTCTGCGCGTGACCTCGCCCGAGCAACACCGTCGTCTCGGCGACGCACGCAACTCGATCGGTCGCCTGCTGGCGGCGTACGCCGATGCGCGACCGTCATCGACCGGTTTGCCGCGGCGCGAGGATGTCGGCTTCGAGCGGCTCAAGCCGCTGCTCGGCTGGGAGTTCCTCGCGGAATGGGTGGCGCCGGCCTCGATCGTCGTGCGCCTGTCGGGTGCGCACATCGACTACGTGCTCGGCCGCAACGTCACGGGACAGAATTTCTTCGACCACTATCGGCCGGAGCAGCGCACCGTCTACGCGCGGTTCTTCGGCGCGATCGCCGATCATTCGTGCGGCGGCTACAGCGTGCGCCGCGTGATCGTCAACGGCGCCGAGGCATTCGACTACCACTCGATCTACTTGCCGTTGGCGCCCCGGCCCGACTATGTGCCGATCGTCGGCGCCGTCGCGGTGACGGGCTTCGAGCGCGTCGCGCACGGCGCCTCGAGCGACGCGGCGCCGGACTTCCAGGCGCTGAGCCGGCTCGGCGTGTTCGACATCGGCCACGGCGTGCCGGACGGCGCGCTCGCGGGCCTCGAGCCGATCGACATCGGTACGGTGGTCGCCACGATCGACGAAGCGGGCGATCTGGCGCTCGACAAGCTCGCCTACGACACCCGCTCGTCGGTCGGTCGTCCGCGCACGGCGGGGTGAGCGATCGGCGGCGCCGGCGTGCCGGTGCTACCAGAGCGCCGACAGGGCGAGCAGGATGGCGGTCTCGCTGACCTGCTGGGCGGCGCCCAACACATCGCCCGTGTAGCCGCCGATCTGGCAGCGCGCCAGGGTCTCGAGCCCGGCCAGCGCCAGCGCCGCGAAGGACAGGGCGACGATCGCGGCGAACGGTCCGGTCACCAGCGCGCACAGCAGCACGCCCAGGATCACGGCCTGCGCCAGGACGAACTCGCTCGGGCGTCCGAGCCCGGCGGCGAGCCCGTCCGGGCGCGCCGGCTCGAGCAGGGCCATCAGGAGCGGCATGGCGGCGCGCGACACCGCATGGGCGGCCACCAGCGCGCGCACGCCGTGCGGCGGCGACAGGGCGGCGAGCGCGGCGACGCGCAGGCCGACGCCGATCGTCAGCGCCAGCACGCCGTAGCTGCCGATCCGGCTGTCGCGCATGATCGCGAGCTTGGCCGCGCGATCGTGCCCGCCGCCGAACCCGTCGGCGCAGTCGGCCAAGCCGTCCTCGTGCAGGCCGCCGGTCAGCCACGCGGTGGCGCCGACCGCGAGCAGCGCCGCCGGCAGCGGCGCCAGCCCGAACACCGCGGCGAGCCAATAGACCAGCCCCGCGGCCAGCCCGATCGCGGCGCCGACCAGCGGAAAGGCGCGCAGCGCGCGCGTCAGGCTCGACGGCGTGCCGAGGCGCCGCGTCAGGCGCACGCGCGTCAGGAACAGGCTGGCGGCGATCAGATCGGCACGCCAGCTCGATGGCGTGTCGAGCGCGACCTCGGGCGCCGTCGCGCGCGCGACCTCGGGCGCATGCGCGTCGGCTGGCAAGTCCACAGGCGGGGTGGTGTCGGGCATCCCTTGAATTGTAGCAGACCGGTCCTTGCCGGCTTGTTACCGTGCGCCGCGCCGTCTATAGGACAAGGGAACCCAAAGCGGGCGAGCATGGCCGACCAGGACCCCTCCGCGCGCGCTTCCTCTGCGGCTCCTACGGCGACCCTCGACGAGATGCGCGCGCTGATGCGCGACCTGCCGGGGCCCGATCTCGAGGCGCGCACGGCCTGCGTCGCGCGCGAGGCGATGTTGACCAAGCCGAGCGGGGCACTCGGCCGGCTCGAAACGCTGACCGAATGGCTGGCGACCTGGCAGGGCCGCCATCCGCCGACGTTGAATCATCCGCGCACCGCGGTGTTCGCCGGTAATCACGGCATCACGGTGCATGGCGTCTCGGCGTACCCGGCGTCGGTCACGCAGCAGATGGTCGAGAATTTCGTCTCGGGCGGCGCCGCGGTGAATCAGCTGTGCCAGACCGTCGATGCCGATCTGCGGGTCTACGAGCTCGATCTCGACAACCCGACGCGCGACTTCACCGAGGCGCCGGCGATGAGCCTGCAGGACTGCGCGCGCGCGATGGCCTACGGCATGATGGCGGTCGAGCGCGGGATCGACGTGCTGTGCCTGGGCGAGATGGGCATCGGCAACACGACCTCGGCGGCCGCGCTGTGCTGCGCGCTGTTCGGCGGCGAGGCGGCCGACTGGGTCGGACCGGGCACCGGCATCGGCGGCGCGGCTCTGGACAAGAAACGCGCGATCGTCGCCGCCGGCGTGGCGCGCCACAAGACGGGCGCGCGCGACGCCTTCGAGCTGTTGGCCGCGCTCGGCGGACTCGAGCTGGCCGCGATCGTGGGCAGCGTGATCGCGGCGCGGCTGGCGCGCACGCCGGTGCTGCTCGACGGCTTTGCCTGCACCGCCGCGGCGTCGGTGCTGTTCGCGATCGACCGCCATGCGCTCGACCATTGCCAGGTCGCGCACCGCTCGACCGAGCCGGGCCATCAGCGGCTGTGCGCGCTCATCGGCAAGCAGCCGCTGCTCGACCTCGACATGCGGCTGGGCGAGGCCTCTGCGGCGACCCTGGCGGTGGCGCTGCTGAAGGCGGCAGTCGCCTGCCACATCGGCATGGCGACCTTCTCGGAAGCGGGGATCAGCGGCCCCACCGCGTGAGCGCGATCGGGTGAACGTGCCGCCCAAGACGCCGGCGACCGACGCGTTCTGGCAGACGTACGCGCGCCATACCGGGCTGGTCGGCGTCGACTATCAGGTCGCCGCGTTCGGCGACGATGCCGTCATGGCGATCGCGCTCGCCGAGCTCGTGCTCGCGGGCACCAAGCGCGCGACCGTGTCGCTGCTGCGCGACTATGCCGACGGCCGCGCGCCTTCGCCGACGGCCGGCGATCACGTTCTCGTGATCGACGGCGACGGCGTGCCGCGCTGCATCTGGCGCACCACCGAGATCGCGATCAAGCCGCTCGGCGCGGTCGACGACCGCTTCGCCTGGGACGAGGGCGAGGGCGATCGGACGCGCGATTGGTGGCTCGCGGCGCACCGCCGCTATTTCGGCCGCCAGGCCGCGCGCGAGGGCTTCGTGCTCGACGACTCGATAGCGACCGTGTTCGAACGCTTCGCCGTGGTCTGGCCGCTCGTCGTCGCGGACTAGCAAGTCCGGGCTGGAAAGTTCGGCGCGGCTGGGGTCCACTGCCGGCATGCTGGCGATCGCTGGAGGACGCATCATCGACGGGCGGGGCGGCGATCCGATCGCCGACGGCGTCGTGCTGGTCGACGGCGCGCGCATCGCCAAGGTCGGGCCGGCGCGCGCGATCCAGATTCCCAAGGAGGCGCAGGTGATCGACGCCGCCGGGCGCACCGTGCTGCCCGGCATCGTCGATTGCCACGTGCACGCGACCTATCGCGCGCGCGACATGCGCCAGCACCTCCTGAACACGCCGACCTACAACGTGCTGCGCTCGACCGTGATCCTGCGCGAGACGCTGGCGTGCGGCGTCACCACGGCGCGCGACATGGGCGGCGCCGACGCCGGCTTCAAGGCGGCGATCGCCGAGGGCACGATCGCGGGACCCAAGCTCGTGATCTCGATCGGCATGATTTCGCAGACCGGCGGCCACGGCGACAGCTGGGTGCCGGCCGGCCTGCGCCTGCCCAAGCGCGCTTGGCTGCCCGACCCGGTGGCCGACGGCGTCGACGGCGTGCGCCGCACGGTGCGCCACATGCTGATGGCGGGCGCCGACGTCATCAAGATCTGCGCGACCGGCGGCATCACGTCGGTGACCGACAGCTGGGACGAGCCGCAATTCACCGTCGAGGAGCTGCAAACCGCGGTGTCGGAGGCGGCGGCCAAGCGCAAGCCGGTCGCGGTCCATGCCGAGGGCATCGACGGCATCCGCACGGCGCTGGCGGCGGGCGTCTACTCGCTCGAGCACGGCTGGTTCATCGACGAGGCGTGCGTCGAGCGCATGCTGGCGCAGGGCACCTGGTGGGTGCCGACCCTGGCGCTGGTGCCGCTGTCGCTCGGCAAACGCAAGGCGGACAGCGCCTGGGGCGCCCAACAGCTCGGCGAGGAGGCGACCAAGGAAAGCGCGATCCATCAGCGCATGCTGGCGCAGGTGCCGCTGTGGCGGGACGCGGTCCGGCGCGGCGTCAAGGTCGCGTTCGGCACCGACCAGTCGCACCGGCTGCTGGTCGGCGAGAACCTGGTCGAGCTCGGCTTCATGGTCGACTGGCTCGGCATGTCGCCGATGCAAGCCTTGGTTGCGGCGACCGCGCGTGCCGCCGAGTGCGTGCAGCGCGGCGACGTCGGCACGCTTGAGCCGGGCAAAGCCGCCGATATCCTGATCGTCGACGGCGACCCGCTCGAGAACATCCGTATCCTCGAGGAGCGCGCGCGCATCAAGCTGGTCATGCAGGACGGCAAGCCGTTCCGCAGCCAGCCGTCCTAGCTCGGAGAAGAACGTTGCAGCTCAATCGCTTCATGATCCGGCCCTATGTCGAGCAGGCGCTGCGCGAGGAGGTCGGGCCGGGCGACACCACCGGCGGCTTCCTGGTCGGCGACGATCCGGTGCAGACGGCGCAGATCTACGCCAAGGGCAGCGGCATCGTGTGCGGCCTGCTGCTCGCCGACGAGACCGTGCGGATGATCGATCCGGATGCCGAGATCGAGCACCCGCTCAAGGACGGCGACGCGATCAAGCCCGGCACGGTGCTGCTGCGCATCAGGGCCAAGGCGTCGACCTTCTTCATGATCGAGCGCTGCGCGCTCGACTGGCTGCAGCAGATGTCCGGCATCGCGACCAAGACGCGGCGCTATTGCGACCTCGTCAAGCACACCAAGGTCCGGCTGACCGACACGCGCAAGGGCTGGCCCGGCCTGCGCATGCTGCAGAAGTACGCCGTGCGCGTCGGCGGCGCCGCCAACCACATCTTCAATCTGCACAACTGCGTGCTCGTCAAGGACAACCACATCAAGATCGCCGGCGGCATCAAGCCGGCGATGGCGATCCTGCGCGACCGCGCCCAGCACACCTTCAAGATCGAGGTCGAGTGCGAAAGCCTCGACATGGTGCAGGAGGCGCTCGACTGCGGCGTCGAGGTCATCATGTTCGACAACATGGACCTCGACGACATCAAGCGCGGCGTCAAGCTGGTCGGCGGCCGCGCCATCACCGAGGCCTCGGGCGGCATCAACGAGACCACGGTCGTGCCGGTCGCCGAGACCGGGGTCGACGTGATCTCGATCGGCGATCTCACCCACAGCATCCGGGCGATCGACATCAGCCTCGACGTCCGCGACATCAAGCCGAGCGCCCAGCGCGACATCGCCCGGCTGCGCGCCGCCGCGGAGGATTGAGGCGGCGGGATGCGCGAGCTCCGCACGAGCCACGGCATCCTGCCGGCGCTCGACATGGACGATCTCGACGAGATGCGCCGGGTGGTCGAGCGGACCAGCCGGGTCGACGGCGTGGTCGGCTTCAAGGTCGGCTTGACCGCGGTGCTGCGGCTCGGCCTCGAGGGCGCGGTCAGGCATCTGCGCCCGGTCACCGACCTGCCGCTGATCTACGACCACCAGAAGGCCGGCCCCGACGTGCCCGACATGGCGCAGAAGTTCGCCGCGACCTGCCGCGCCGCCGGTGTCGACGGCCTGATCCTGTTCCCGGTCGCGGGTCCGCGCGCGGTGCGCGAGTTCGTCGGCAACGCGCTCAAGCACGAGCTGCTGCCGATCGTCGGCGGCGACCTGCCGCTGCCCGACTACAACGTCGCCGGCGGCGGCTTCATCGCCGACGACGCGCTCGACCGCATCTTCGCGCTGGCGGTCGAGATCGGCGCGCGCCATTTCGTCGTGCCGGCCAACAAGCCCGAGAAGGTCCGCCACCATGCCGATGCGCTCAAGCGCGGGCTCGAGCGGCCGAGCCTGTTTCTGCCGGGCATCGGCGCGCTCGGCGGCACCATCGGCGCGACGTTCGCCGAGGCCGAAGGTTGCAACCTCTACGCCGTGGTCGGTCGCGCAATCTACGGCGACCCCGATCCGCTCGAGGCCGCCAAGCGTCTGGCCGGCGAGGCGCTGTCCTTTGCCTGACCGTGTTCATCGACCTGGAAGATTGAGATGACCCTGTTCACCCCGGAGCAGCTGTCGCTGGCCGCGCAGGTGCTCGCCGCCGCCCAGGCGGCCGATCTGCGCATCGTCACGGCGGAGACCTGCACCGCCGGGCTGGTGTCCGGCTGCCTGACCTCGGTCTCGGGCGCGTCCAAGACCTTCGAGCGCGGCTTCGTGCTCTATCACGACAGCGCCAAGGCGACCGGCCTCGGGGTGCCCGAGGCGGTGTCGCGCAGCCACGGCGCGGTCAGCGCCGAGGTCACGCAGGGGCTGGCCGAGGGCGCGCTGACCCACTCGACGGGGGGCGTCAGCATCGCGGTGACGGGCTACGCGGGGCCGGGCGGCGGCAACGCCAAGAACCCGGTCGGCACCGTCTACGTGGCGAGCGCGCGCAAGGGCCGGCCGACCCTGGTCGAGCGCCACCAGCTCGCCGGCGACCGCGACCAGGTGCGCGCCGGCGCGGTCAGCGCCGCGCTGGCGCTGGCGCTGCGTCAGCTCGGCTGAGCCGGCTCACGCGGCGAGCCAGCCCTTGGCGATGCACTCGCGGATCAGGCCCTCGGCGTAGCGCCAGAGCGCCGGCGCGCCGCGCTCGATCACGGCCTTCTTGGCCAGCACGTCGACGGCGCGCACGCCGTGGGCGCGCCACATGGCGCCCTCGGTGTGGTAGTTGTGCAGCAGCGGCTGCAGGCGGTCGAGCGCGCGGGCGAAGCGCGCGTCCGGCGTCTCGCCGGCCTCGAACTCCTGCCACAACGCCCGCAGCGCCGCACCCTGGTCGGCGGGCAGCAGGCCGTAGAGGCGATCCGCCGCGGCGGCCTCGCGCGCCGCCTGGCCGTCGGCGCCCGCGCCGTCGTAGAGGAAGGTGTCGCCGGCGTCGATCTCGACGACGTCGTGGATCACCAGCATCTCGAGCACGCGCAGCAGATCGACGCCGGGCGCGGCGTATTCGCCGAGCACCAGCACCATCGCGGCCAGGTGCCAGGAATGCTCGGCGTCGTTCTCCTGGCGCGAGCGGTCGATCAGCAGGGTCTGGCGCAACACCTGCTTCAGCTTGTCGAGCTCGACGACGAAGCCGATCTGGCGCGTCAGCCGGTCGGCGGCGGCGTCCGCCGCGCGGTCGAAGGGGCTCATCGCGTCATTCTCCGACCTGCATCAGCTTGCCGAGCTGGCGGGCGCGGCCGAACGACACCAGGAACACGACGCCGGCCGCGGCCAGGTAGGCGGCATTGAGGCCCAGCGCGGTGAAGAAGAGGTCGAAGCGGAACACGTGCTCGAACATCAGCGCGCGCATGCCCTCGAACACGTGGGCGGGCGGCAGCGCGTAGGCGACCGGCTGCAGCCAGCCGGGCAGCACGCTGACCGGGTAGAACACCGCAGCGACCGGCGAGATCGCGAACACCGCGACCCAGGCGAAGCTCTCGGCGCCCAGCCCGTAGCGCAGGATCAGGCCGGAGACCGCGATGCCGATCGCCCAGCCGGTCACCACCACGTTGGCGAAGAAGGCGAGCAGCGGCAGGCCGAGATCGAAGATCGAGAAATGGTAGAGCGGGATGGCGAGCAACGCGGCCGGCAGCATGCCGATCAAGGTGCGCACCAGGCTCATGGTCGTCAGCGCGGCGAGGAACTCGTAGGGCCGGAGCGGGCTGACGAACAGATGGCCGAGATTGCGCGACCACATCTCCTCGAGGAACGACACCGAGACGCCGAGCTGGCTGCGGAACAGCACGTCCCACAGCAGCACCGCGCCCAAGAGCACGCCGGTCGCCTGCGCCACCCACGTGCTGTTGGTGCGGAAGAACTGGGTGATGAAGCCCCAGACGATCACCTGCATCGACGGCCAGTAGGCGAGCTCGGCCAGGCGCGGCCACGAGCTGCGCAGCACGTAGAGATAGCGCAGGATCAGCGCGCCGACGCGGCGCGGCGAGAAGCCGGTGACGACCGTCGCCGTCTCGACACGATTCATTGCGCCGCCTCGGTGGCGCGCGGCCGCTCGCGCGCGATGTCGAGGAACACCTCCTCGAGCGTGTGGCGGCCGTAGCGGGCGACCAGCTCGGCGGGCGACCCGCGGTCGACGATGCGGCCGCGGCGCATCATCAGGACCATGTCGCACAGCCGCTCGACCTCGGCCATGTTGTGCGAGGCGAGGAGGAACGTCGCGCCGGTGCGCGCGCGATAGCGCTCGAGGTGTTCGCGTACCGAGTCTCCGGTATCGGGATCGAGCGAGGCGGTCGGTTCGTCGAGCAGCAGCAGTGTCGGCTCGTTGATCAGCGCCTTGGCGAGCGCCACGCGGGTGCGCTGGCCGGCGGACAGCTGTCCGGTCGGGCGGTCGAGCAGGTCGGCGATGTCGAGCGCGTCGGCGAGCTCGCGGATGCGCCCTCCGACCCGGTCGAGGCCGTAGAGCATGCCGTAGATCCTCAGGTTCTGCGCGACGGTCAGGCGTCGCGGCACCTCGACGTAGGGCGAGGAGAAGTTCATCCTCGGCAGCACCCGGTAGCGGTGGCGCAGCATGTCCTCGCCGAGCACGCGGATGGTCCCGGCGGTCGGCAGCAGGAGGCCGAGCAGCATCGAGAGCGTGGTCGTCTTGCCCGCGCCGTTGCCGCCGAGCAGCGCCGTGGTCGAGCCGCGCCGCACCGTGAAGGCGACGTCGTCGACCGCGAGCGCCTCCGCGAAGCGCTTGGTCAGCCCTTGAACCTCGATGGCGGCTTCCATGATCTAATCCATATAGAAGCTGGAGCGGGGTCGCACGCGCTCGCGCTTGCATGAGCCGACCCCTGCCCCCTCGAGGGGAAGGGTTGGGATGGGGTGATGACGATGGGCCGGTCGCCAGACGCTGCATGGTAGCCGAACTCAGGACCGCATCGGCCGATCCGCCGGTCGCCACCGCGGCCGAGCCCCGCCATGCCGCGGGCTCGGTCCGCGTCCGTACCCTGCTCTACATCCGGTGGCTCGCCATCGTCGGCCAGGCGGTGGCGCTGCTGGTGGTCCACGAGTTCCTCGACCTCAAGCTGCCGCTGGCCGACTGCCTGGCGCTGCTGGTCGCCTCGATCCTGGTCAACCTCTATCTGCTGCTGACGCGCTCGGGCTCGGCCTGGCTGCCCGAGCACGAGGCCCTGTTTTCGCTCGGCTACGACGTCGTCCAGCTGAGCGCGCTCCTCTATCTGACCGGCGGGCTACAGAACCCGTTCGCGCTCCTGATCCTGACCCCCGTCACGGTGTCGGCCACCATCCTGTCGCTGCGCAGCACCCTGCTGCTCGGCCTGTTCGTCGCGGTGGCGATCTCGATCCTGGTGCTGTTCCACGAGCCGTTGCCGTGGACCAAGCCGGGCTTCGCCCTGCCGTCGCTCTATCTGTGGGGCCTGTGGAGCGCGCTGACCTTCGCGACCGGCTTCATCGCCGTCTACGTGTCGCGGGTCGCCGCCGAGGCGCGCAGCATGGAGGCCGCGCTGACCGAGACGCAGATCGCGCTCGCGCGCGAGCAGCGCCTGTCGGCGGTCGGCTCGCTGGCGGCCGCGGTGGCGCACGAGCTGGGCAGCCCGCTGGGCACCATCGCGGTGGTCGCCACCGAGCTGGCCCACGACGTCCCGGCCGACAGCGCGCTGCGCCCCGACATCGAACTCCTGGTCAGCCAGACGGCGCGCTGCCGCGACATCTTGGCGCAGCTCGCCCAGGCGCGCGACGGTGAGGACGCCGATTCGCCGTTCGAGACGCCGCCGCTATCGGCGCTGGTCGAGGAGGTGATCACCCAGCAGGGCGCCGCGCTGGTGCCCATCGAGCTGGTGCGCGAGGCGGGCGGCGGAGCGGCCGAGCCGAACGTGGCGCGCCAGCCCGGCATGCTCCACAGCTTCGCCAACCTGATCCAGAACGCCGTGCAGTTCGCACGCACCCGCGTGATCGTGACGATCGCCTGGTCCGCCCGCGACGTCGCGGTGACGATCGCCGACGACGGGCCGGGCTTCTCGGCCGCGGTGCTGGCGCGTCTGGGCGAGCCCTACATCTCGAGCCGTGCCGGCAGCGCCGGCCACATGGGGCTCGGCGTCTTCATCGCCCAGACCTTGCTGTCGCGGACCGGCGCCCGCATCGATTTCGGCAACACCGAGGAGGGCGGCGCCGAGGTTGTCATCCGCTGGCGCCGATCCGACATAGAGGCGTAGGATCGGGTTCCGTCGGGCCATGCTCGCGGGCCCGTTTCGACGCCGGCGGACGCGAGCGAACCAGCGAGAAATCCCATGATGCCCCAGATCGATCGCGAGCCGAGCCCGAGCGCCGAGGCGGCCCGCACCCTCCTGATCGTCGATGATGACGCGCCCCTGCTCAACCGCCTGGCGCGCGCCATGGAGCGCCGCGGCTTCGAGGTCCGCACGGCCGATTCGGTCAGCACCGGCGTCCAGGCGGCCCAGAGCGCCGCGCCGGACTACGCGGTGGTCGACCTGCGGCTGGGCGACGGCAACGGGCTCGACGTGGTGGAGGCGCTGCGCGCGGCGCGGTCCGACACCCGCATCGTGATGTTGACCGGCTACGGCGCGATCGCGACCGCGGTCGCCGCGGTCAAGGCCGGCGCGATCGACTATTTGCCCAAGCCGGCCGATGCCGACGCCATCGAGGCGGCGCTGATGGCGCGCGACAGCGCGCTGCCGCCGCCGCCCGAGCTGCCGATGTCGGCCGAGCGCGTGCGCTGGGAGCACATCCAGCGCGTGTTCGAGCAGTGCGACCGCAACGTGTCGGAGACCGCGCGGCGGCTGCGCATGCATCGCCGTACGCTTCAGCGCATCCTCGCCAAGCACGCCCCGCGCGCCTAAGCGGGTTGCCTCATCGAGATCCGCGCTACGACGCCTTGGCGGGGCGCTGGCGCGCGAGCTTGGCGAGCTCGTCGTAGACGCGCGTGATCACGCCGGTCCAGTTGCCCGCCTCGGTCTGACGGAACAGGCGCGCCGTCGCGTACCACGGCGTGTCGTCGCGACCGCGCAGCCAGCGCCACTCGCCGTGGTGGTTCAGCAGCAACCATACCGGCTTGCCGAGCGCGCCGGCGAGATGCGCGACCGCGGTGTCGACGCTGATCACGAGGTCGAGCTGCGCCACGATCGCCGCGGTGTCGTCGAAGTTGGCGATCTCGGTCGCGATGTTGGCGCAGAAGTCGTAGGTCTGCTCCGGCTTGGTCGGCACCTGCAGGCTGTAGAGATCGACCGGCAGCTCGGCCAGCGTGCGCAAGCGGTCGACCGGGATCGAGCGCAGCTTGTCGCGCGTGTTCGTCACGCTGCCCTGCCACACCAGCCCGACCTTGGGCCGCGGCGACGGCTTGATGCGGGCGGACCAGCGCTGCACCAGCTCGGGCGAGGCGGTCAGGTACGGGGTCGGCGGCACCTGCTCGTAGCTCGCCATGCCGAGCACCAGCGGCAGGCTGATGTTGGGCACCCAGACGTCGAACGTGCCGGTCGGGTTGCCGTCCTTGCCGCCCTCGAAGATCTTCTCGTGCCGGCGGAACAGCTCGATGGTCGCCGGCGTCGCCCACACGGTCGTGTTGGGCGCCAGCGCGCGCACGAACCGGTGGTAGCGCGCGAACTGGATGGCGTCGCCGTTGCCCTGCTCGCAGAAGATCAGCACGCGCTTCTCGGTCGGCTTGCCGTCCCAGCGCGGCTGGTTCTCGAGCACGTAGGCGCGGTTCTGGCGCTGCCCCAGCACCTTGAAGCGCGCCTCGAAATTGGCCAGGCCGTTCTTGAGGTCGCCCTGGATCATCTGCGCCATGCCGAGGCCCATGCGTCCGTCGGCGTTGCCGGGCAGCAGCTTGACGGCCTGCTGGAAGCAGTCGACCGCGTCCTTCGGGTCGGCGTGGTAGTACATGTAGTAGCCGAGCTGGTACCAGGCGTCGAACGAGGCCGGGTCGATCTTGATCGCCCGCCGGAGCGCGTCGGCGGCCGATTTGTACTGGCCGGTCTGCTCGAGCATCTTCGACAGCTCGGCGTAGACCTTGAAGCTCGGGCTGTTGGCGAAGATGATCTTGTTGATCTGATCGGACAGCTCGGGCTTGCCGGCCTGGAAGGCCCGCTTCGAGACTTCCCAGAGCTGCTCGATGATCTCGGCCGTCATGCCTCTGTTTCAGCCGCGTCCGCAGCCGCCACGCCAACCCTGCCTATGGTCGCGCGTCGTCAGCTGCCGAGCGGCCGGGTGCGGTTGGCGAGCAGCTGATCGAGATGGCGGCCCTGGAACAGGGTGATGCCGAGCGAATGGCCGAAGCGCACCGCGCTGTCGTTGTCGATGCGCGACAGGATCACGCGCGCCCGTCCGGTCTGCTCGACCAGCTCCTTCATCGTCGGCCCGCCGCGCGGCGGCTGATCGGCGGTCATGTCCTGGCTCCACACGATCTTCAGCATGTCGACGCCGAGCTTGGCGCGATCGATGAACGGGAAGCTCAGGAAGTTGACGCCGTCGAGGCAGGTCTTGTAGCCGCGCTCCTTCAGGAAGTCGCGCGCGAAGAAGAACGCGCCGAGATCGGCGAAGATGTCGATCTTCTGCATCTCGATCACGACGGTCCCGCGCGAGGCCGACTTGAACGCCTTGTCGAACGCCAGGAACTCGGGCGACAGGATGGTCGAGACGTTGAGGTTGAGGCTGAACGCCGAGCTCAGGG
Organism: Candidatus Sulfotelmatobacter sp.; assembly: GCA_035507915.1. Taxonomy (GTDB): domain Bacteria; phylum Pseudomonadota; class Alphaproteobacteria; order Elsterales; family Elsteraceae; genus JACQAI01. The sequence goes on along the minus strand of DATJNS010000064.1, from coordinate 14,017 downwards.
TCGAATCGTCGTTGCGCGTCATCAGCGACAGGATGCGGCGGTCGAGCGTCTGGGTCAGGCGCTGGAACAGCCACGGATCGGCGAACAGGTCGACGTCGGGGATCACCGTCGTCTGAAGGTCGCCGATCGAGATGAAGAGCTCGCGGAACATCGCCTGCGGCTGCGCGCCCGGCGTCATGGCGCAGATCGCCTGGCGGCGCATCAGGTTCGACATGTCGGCGCGCGCGAGGAACTCCTCGAGCTTGGCGAGCAGGGTCGGGTCGAGCGGGTGGCGCCGGCGACCGGCGGCCTCGGGCGCGCCCGGCGCCTTGGTCGCGCGCTTCTTGCGCTCGGCCTCGGCGGCCAGCCGTTTGACGATCGAATAGTAGTCGTTGTAGTGGCTCTCGAGATTGTACCAGGTGGCGAACTGGTCGCTGGTGCCGCCTTCCTGGGCCAGCGGATCCTCGCTGAACAGGAAGCGCACGCGGGTGACCGCCGCGTCGATGTCGGCGGCGCTGGCGCCCTTGGCGATGAACACGATGTCGCCGTTGCCGAGCAGGAAGATCTGGCCGTCGTACTGCTTGACCAGATCCTCGAACGTGCTGACCGCGATCCGCAGATGCTGGTCGCGGCGGTTGTGCGGCAACAGGCGCGACAAATGCAGATGGACCGCCCGGCGGCCGACCCGGTGCCGGTCGACCCAGTCGAGATAGTCGAGGAGCTGGGCGTCCTGGGCGGGCAGGACGTCGTCCGGGCGCTTCGCCGCGATCGCCGCCGCGCTGGGCGCGATGGTTCTCGGCGCTCTTACGGGCTGCTCCACTGCCATCCCAAAATCCCCTTGACGTGCAAAGCCTTGGCGACCGATTTCAGTCCGGCCGGTGAGCCATATTAGCCCGGATCCATTACTAAATAACGTTTAATAAGCGTTGCGGTGAACGAAGCCCAACAGGCTCGTCATGACCAGGATCTTGAGGTCGAACAGCAGCGACCAGTTGTCGATGTAGAACAGGTCGTATTGCACGCGCATGCGCATCTTCTCCGGCGTCTCGGTCTCGCCGCGCAGACCGTTGACCTGGGCCCAGCCCGTGATGCCCGGTTTGACGCGGTGGCGGCCGAGATAGCCGTCGATGATCTTGGCGTAATGCTCGTTGTGCGCGACCGCGTGCGGCCGCGGGCCGACCAACGACATCTCGCCGCGCAGCACGTTGAAGAGCTGGGGCAGCTCGTCGAGGCTGGTGCGGCGCAGGAAGGCGCCGACCCGTGTGATGCGCGGGTCGTTGCGGCGCGCCTGGGGCACGTTCGGGTCGGGCGCCGGTTCGTGCGCCATGGTGCGGAATTTGAAGACCGTGATCTCGTTGTTGTTGAACCCGTAGCGCTTCTGACGGAACAGCGCCGGCCCGTGGCTGTCGAGCTTGATCATCAGCGCGCAGACGCACATCAAGGGCGCCATCAGGATCAGGATGACGGCGCCCAGCGCGCGGTCCTCGAGGCCCTTCCAGACGCCGCCCCAGCCGCTCAGCGGGCGCTCGAACACGTGCAGCAACGGCAGCCCGGCGAACGACGTGAAGCCGTGGACCGGCAGGTTGAGCCGGAGGCTGTGGGCGCACAGCTTGGTGTTGAGCGGCAGCGGCCGGAGCTTGGCGACCACGTGCTCGATCTCGTCCTCCGAACGGTCGACCATCGCGAGGATGACCTCGTCGATCCGCTCGCGCCGCGCGACCTCGATCAGGTCGTCGGTGGTGCCGCGCACCGGGCAGCCCTCGACCTCGGTCGGCAGGCCGGCGAAGTCGTCGAACACGCCGACGATGCGGACGTCCTCGATGCGGTCGGCGCGCAGCTGGCGGATCACCGCGCTGCCGAGGTCGCGGGCGCCGACGATCGCGATATGGGTGCTGAGATCGCCGCGCTGACGCAGCCGCCACAGCTCGAGCAGGGCGACCAGCCGGATGCCGATGAAGCCGAAGACCGCGAGCGCCATCCACATCACCACCCAGGCGCGGCTGAACCACTCCGAGGTGCGGGTGAAGTACGCCATGATGAGCAGGGTGACGAGCACGCCCGCCCAAGCCGCCAGCGCGTGCAGGATCTGTGACGGCACGTGCTCGAGCACCGGGAAGCGGTAGACCCCGGCGACCTGGGTGAAGTTCACGGTCAGGATCGCGGCCAGCACGATCGCAGCCTGGTAGTAGAACGGCATGTCGAGCGTGTCGTGGCGCAGCCAGTAGGCGGCGATCGCGCTCGCCACCACGACCAGGACGTCGGCCGCGCGCAAGAGCCCGCGCACCAGGGTGTGGCTGTCGCGGACCAGGTGGCCGGGGCCGCCCGCGCGCAGGCCGCGCATGGGCACGCGCGGCGCGGTGCGCGGCGGGGTCTTGGATGTACCGGTTACGGGCTCGTCGCGCATGGCAGCAGGCGATTCCCGTCGCTATATAGGAAGGCCATGGGGAACGCGCCGCCCGCCGTCCGCATCGAGGTCGCCGAGGCCCAGCCGCCGTGGCGCTACCCGGCCGGGCCGGACGGCCTCGGCCTCTACGCGATCGGCGACGTTCACGGGCGCGACGATTTGCTCGCGGCGCTCATCGACGCGGTCCGCGCCGATGCCGACGAAGTCGGCTCGGCGAGAAACCTCCTGATCGGCCTGGGCGACTACGTCGATCGCGGTCCCGCCTCGGCGGCCGTCATCGAGCGCTTGAGCCAGTTCGAGGCCAGGGGTTTCGATCTGGTTCCCCTGATGGGGAATCATGAGCACCTGATGCTGAAGTTCCTCGCCGATCCGGACGAGGGCGGACCCTGGCTCGCCAACGGCGCGGCCGCGACGCTGGCGAGCTACGGCGTCGCGGTCGGAACGGGGTGGCCGGAGCGGTTTCGCTACCCGTCCCTGCGGGACGCGCTGGCGCGCAACCTGCCGCCGCGCCACCGGCGGTTCGTCGACACTCTAGCGACGTCGCATGCGGTGGGCGATTATCTTTTTGTTCATGCCGGCGTCCGCCCCGGCGTGCCGCTCGGCCGGCAGGCGGTGCAGGACCTGATCTGGATCCGCGGGCCGTTCCTCGAGTCCGCCGAGCGGTTCGACCGCCTGGTCGTGCATGGCCACAGCATCGCGCCGGACCCCGAGCTCAGGCCCAACCGGATCGGCATCGACACCGGCGCCTATCGGACCGGGCGGCTGACCGCGCTCGCGATCACCGGTGCGCGCCAGCGCCTGATCACCGCATGCGGCCCGGCCGACCCGCATTACAGCGAGCTTTAGCGCGCATGTAATCTTGGTCATGAGCGGCCCGCCATCTACCCAAGGCGCGGTGCCGATGTTAGGAGTGACGGCGTCGCGGCCCTACGCCGCACCGTTCGTCCTCGAGGGTCGCGTCCATGCTCACCCGCAAGCGCATCCTGGTCACCGGCGGAGCCGGGTTCCTCGGATCGCATCTGTGCGAGCGCCTGCTCGCGCTCGGCCACGACGTACTGTGCGTCGACAATTATTTCACGGGCACCAAGGACAACATCGTCCATCTGATGGACAACCCGCATTTCGAGGTGCTGCGCCACGACGTGACGTTCCCGCTCTACATCGAGGTCGACGAGATCTACAACCTCGCCTGCCCGGCCTCGCCGATCCACTACCAGTTCGATCCCGTGCAGACGACCAAGACGTCGGTGCACGGCGCGATCAACATGCTGGGGCTCGCCAAGCGCGTGCGCGCCAAGATCTTCCAGGCCTCGACCTCGGAGGTCTACGGCGATCCGACCGAGCATCCGCAACGCGAGAGCTACCGCGGCTCGGTCAATCCGATCGGGCCGCGCGCCTGCTACGACGAGGGCAAACGCTGCGCCGAGACGCTGTTCTTCGACTATTTCCGCCAACACAAGCTGCGCATCAAGGTCGCGCGCATCTTCAACACCTACGGGCCGCGCATGCATCCGAACGATGGGCGCGTGGTGTCGAACTTCGTGATCCAGGCGCTCAAGGGCGAGCCGATCACGCTCTACGGCGACGGCAGCCAGACGCGCGCGTTCTGCTTCGTCGACGATCTGGTCGAGGGCTTCATCCGCTTGATGGCGACGTCGGACGACGTCACCGGCCCGGTCAATCTCGGCAATCCGGTCGAGCGCACGGTGAAGAATCTGGCCGAGCGCGTGATCGCGCTGACGGGCTCGACATCGCAGATCGTCTACAAGCCGCTGCCGGTCGACGATCCCAAGCAGCGCTGCCCCGACATCACGATGGCGAAGAATCTCTTGAAGTGGGAGCCCAAGGTGGCGCTCGACGAGGGGCTCGACAAGACGATCCACTATTTCCGTCGGCTGATGGACTAGGCGGACGCTAACGCGCCAAGCCGGCCAGCTCTTCGATCAGGATGTCGCGCAGGCGCGCGACCGCCGGTGACGGTTCGGCGGTGGTGTGCAGGCTGAGTGACACGCGCGGCAGCGCCGGCAACCCATTCTCGACCGGCACGAGGCGGTTGGGCAGGCCGATGCGCGTGCGCACCGTGACGCCGAGCCCGGCATCGGCGGCGGCCCACAGACCGGCGAGGCTGGGGCTGGTCAGCGCCAGCCGCCAGGGCAAGCGGGCGCGCTCGAGCGCGGCCAGCGCGGCATCGCGGAACACGCACGGCGCCTCGAACAGGACCAGCGGCAGCGGCGCGTTGGCGGTGGGCGCGAAGTCGCGCGCGGCGATCCACGCCATCGCGAGCTCGCCGGCCGCGACCGTGGCGATGCCGGACACCGGCGGTGCCGACGTGCCGAACACCAGCGCGAGGTCGAGCCGGCCGTGCGCCAGCCGGTCGACCAGCACGGCGTTGCGCTCGACCTGCGCCTCGATGTGCACCGCCGGATGGGCGCGCGCGAAGCGGGCGAGCACCGCCGGCAGCGCCGCCTCGGCGAAATCCTGGTGCACGCCGAGCCGCACGGTGCCGGCGATCGCGAGGCCCTTGAGCGCGCTCACCGCGTCGTCGTTGAGCGCGAGGATGCGGCGCGCGTAGCGGAGCGCGACGTCGCCCGCCTCGGTCAGCGCCAAGCCGCGCCCCTGCTTGCGGAACAGGGTCTGGCCGAGTTGGGCCTCGAGCCGGCGCATCTGCAGGCTGACCGCCGACTGGGTGCGCCCGAGCCGCTCGGCGGCGCGCGCGAAGCTGCCCAGCTCCATGGCGACCGCGAGGGTGCGGAGCACGTCCATGTCGAGGTTGGTCCGAGCCATAGTTGAGTTTTATAAATATATCCGTTCAGAACAATCAATTTTACGAAAGTAATATAAGCACCCACATCAGCGGCGTGAAGCCCGGCCTCCCGGTCGGGCACGGGAAGGAGAAACCCCATGCCGCTGGTCCGCATCGACCTCCGTGCCGGTCAGACGCCCGCCCGCCGCCAGGCGATCGCCGACGCCGTCCACCAGGCCCTGGTCGAGACCATGAACGTGCCGGCCGACGACCGCTTCCAGGTCATCACCGAGCACGGCCCCGAGACCCTGATCTACGATCCCAACTACGCCGGCATCGCGCGCGGCACCGGCTTCGTCGGCATTCAGATCGCGCTGCGGCGCGGCCGCACGGTGACGATGAAGCAGGCGCTCTACCGACGCGTCGCCGCGCTCCTGCACGACCGCGCGCAGGTGCGCCCCGAGGACGTGTTCGTCAGCCTGGTCGAGAACGAGCCGGCCGACTGGTCGTTCGGCAACGGCGTCGCCCAATACGCGACGCAGCACGCGTCGGCGTGACGTCATGCAGATCATCGATCTCGAACCGACCGCGCGTCACGACCGATGGGTCGCCGCGTGGCAACGCGTCATCCTCGTGCTGGTGCTGTGCGCCGCGCTCGGGCTCGCGGTGTTCGGCGTGATGGCCGCCGCCGGCGGCGGCACATCGCTCGACGCGATGCCGCCCTACAACGTGACGGCGCTCGATCAGCCTCAGACCGCCTGAGCGCGGGCCGCGATCAGGCGGTCGAGCACGACGCCGACGCGCGCACGGTAGTGCATCCAGGTGAAATCCTCGGCGCGCCGGCGCGCGCTCGCCGCCATCGCGCGCCGCCGTTCGGGATCGCGCTGCAGCTCGACGATGCGCCGCTCGATCGCGGCCGGATCGCGCAGCGGCACCAGGTAGCCGTCGATGCCGTCGCGCACCATCGAGCCGGCATTCTCGGTGGTGATCACCGGCAAGCCCGACGCCATCGCCTCGAAGATCGCCAGCGCCGAGCCTTCGTGGAGCGACGGATAGACGAACAGGTCGGCGCTTTGGAACAGCCGGTGCAACTCGGCGTGCGGCACGTTGGGGACGTGACGGAAGCACGACGCGTAGGGCGCCAGGCCGGCGCCGCTGCCGACGATACCGCCGACCAGCACCAGCTCGACGTCGCGCCGGCCGAGGTGCCTGACCGCTTCGAGCAGATACTTGATGCCCTTGCGCTGGCTGATCTGGCCGACATAGAGCAGGCGGAACACGCCGTCGGCGCGCGGTTCGCTGGCCGGCCGGAAGCGCTCGACGCGCACGCCGAACGGCACCAGCGCGATGCGCTCGGGGGCCACGCCCTGCTCGATCAGCGTGCGGCGCACGTAGTCAGACGGCGCCAGCACGCAGTCGGCTTCGCGCGCCTCGTCGCGGCATTGCGCGATCAGCCAGGCGGGCGCGCCGGCATGGAGGGAGTCGGCGAACTCGGGATGGCGCTCGGCCTCCTCGCGCAGGATCGCGTCGCCGACCGCGAGGTGGCCGATCAGCTGGTTGAGCACGCTGACCGCGCCGGCGCGGCGCGCCGCGCGCAGCATGCGGAGCGCGCTGGTGTCGTGGCCGATCACGACGGCGGGCCGGGCGCGCTCGACGATCCGGGCGATGCGGTCGTCGAAGCGCCGGTTGCGCCAATGCAGCACCCGCTCGACGGTCGCCGGATGACGCCGCAGCAGGCGCGCCGCCGCGACGTAGGGCAGCTCGAGATCGGGATGGTGATGCACGACCGCGGGGTCGATGCCGTCGAAGCGCCGGCGTCCGAGCTCGCGCGTGACGCGCCGGCGCAGCGCGGCCGGCAGCGCCGCGACCAGCCCGGCCAGCGCGCCCTCGTCGTCGTAGTAGAAGCCGGTCTCGAAATGCGTGGCGAAGCCCAATCCCGCGACCGCGGCGACCAGCTCGTAGATGAAGTGCGCCGCGCCCGGATGCGCCACCAGCACCGCGCGGCCGGCGCGGTCGGGCGTCGCGCGCGCGGTCGGGGCGCCTGGGCTCAAGGCGCGGTGCGATTGTGGTGGCGCGCCGCCCAGGCGTAGGCGGTCGAGATCACGCTCGCGATGTCCGAGCAGTGCGGCGTCCAGCCGAGCAGCTGGCGCGCGCGCGTCGGATCGGCGACCAGCTCGGGCGGATCGCCGAGTCGGCGCGGACCTTCCTCGGCCGGCACCGGGCGGCCGACCTGGCGCGCGACCTCGGTCAAGATCGCACGCACCGACAGCCCGGCGCCGGTGCCGAGATTGCACGCCGTGCTGGCGCCGCCGGCCTCGAGATGGCGCAGCGCCGCGACATGCGCCGCCGCCAGGTCGGTCACGTGGATGTAGTCGCGGATGCAGGTGCCATCTGGGGTCGGGTAGTCGGTGCCGAAGATCTTGAGCTTGGGCTGGCTGCCGAGCGCCGCGCCGATCGCCAGCGGGATCAGGTGGGTCTCGGGGTCGTGGTTCTCGCCGATCTCGCCGTCCGGGTCGGCGCCGCAGGCGTTGAAGTAGCGCAGCGCGACCGAGCGTAGACCGTGCGCCGCGCCGAGGTCGGCGAGCATGCGCTCGACCATCAGCTTCGAGGCGCCATATGGGCTGATCGGCGCCTGCGGGTGGTCCTCGTCGAGCGGCAGGCGCACCGGCAGGCCGTAGGTCGCGCAGGTGCTCGAGAACACCAGGAGCGGAATCCCGTGATCGCGCATCGCCTCGAGCAGGGTCAGCGTGCCGACCACATTGTTGCGATAGTAGCGCGCCGGGTCGGTCACCGATTCGCCGACATAGGCGAGCGCCGCGAAGTGCAGCACGGCGTGCGGTCGATGGCGCGCCAGGATGTCGTCGAGGAACGCCCGATCGAGGATGTCGCCCTGCTCGAGCGGCCCCCACTTCACCGCATGGGCGAAGCCGCGGGAGAGATTGTCGAGCGTGACCGGCTGGTAGCCGGCGCGCGCCAGCGCCTTCGCCGTGTGGCTGCCGACATAGCCGGCGCCGCCGGTGACCAGCACGGTGCCCGTCATGCCAAGGCCTCGGCCGCGGCGCGCGCGCGCACGCACGTCGCCAGGGCGGCGCGCAGACCTGCCAGGTCCTCGGCGAAGCTCCAGCGCGCGATGATGGCGCGCGAGCGCTCGCCCATGGCGCGGCAGCGCGCCGGATCGCGCAGCACCGAGCGCAGCGAGACCGCGAGCGCGGCGACGTCGCCGCACGGATAGACGAAGCCGTTGTCGCCGCCATGCACGAGGTCGGCGCCGGCGCCGATGCGGTCGTTGACGACGATGGCGCAACCGGCGTTCATCGCCTCGTTGACCACCAGCCCCCAGGACTCGCGCTCCGACGGCAGCACCAGCACGTCGGCGAGGTCGTAGAGCGCGGCGAGCTGGGCCTGGCTTTGGAAACCGAGCAGCTGCGCGCCGCCGTCCGGTCCGAGGCCGAGCCCGCCACGCGCGATCGCGCTCTCGAGCGCGCCGCGCTGCGTGCCGTCGCCGGCGAACAGGAGATAGGGTCGGCGCGCCTCGGGCTCGCGCCAGATGCGCGCGTAGGCCTCCAGGAGATCGAGCGGGCGCTTGCGGGCGATCAGCTTGGCGGCGAACAGGATGACGGGCCGGTCGGAGGCCAGGCCGAGGCGGGCGCGCAACAGCGCGCGCTCGGGCGCGGTGCCGGCGAGCGCGGCCTGGAAGAAGCCGTTGTCGACCGCGTACGGCATGGCGAACAGCTTCGCGCTCGCGACGCCGTGGCCGAGATAGTACTCGCGGTTGAGGCTGCCGATCGTCAGGTAGCCGTCGACCGCGCGATCGAGCAGCCGGAAGAACGCGTGCTTGGCGGCGCGCTTCAGGATCGAGCGCTGGGCGCTCACCTGGGTCGCCTCGTCGCGCAGCAGCACCGCGAGCCCGCGCCGCTTGGCGGCCAGCATGGCGGCCCAGTGGCAGGCCCTGTTGTAGCCGTGCACCCACAACGCGTCGAAGCGGCCGGCGGTGAGCCGGCGCGCGATGCCGTGGCTCAGCGGGCGCCAGAAGCCGGGTAGCTCGGTGTCGGCGAGCGGTCGGCCGAGCGCCGGCAGCACCTCGTGGCTGTAGCCGTCGAGCAGCGGCACGTCCCACGCGATGGTTCGGCCGAAGCCCGGATCGGTGAACTGGCGCGCCGAGAAGTCGCTGCCGAACATCACGTGCAGGTCGATGTCGGGCTGGTTGGCGATCAGGCGCAGGAGCGGTGCCTGGTACTGGATCGGATGGGTGACCAGGTAGGCGAGACGGACCGGCGCGCTCATGCTGCGCGCTCCCGCGCGAGCGGTGCACCCTTCTGTCCGACGCCGCGCCCGACGATGCGCCCGAGGATGTGCTCGTGCACGCGCGCCTCGAAGCTCTCGAACGAGAAGGTCTCGAGGCCGCCCGGCACCTCGCCGCGCGGGCGCGCCAGCGCGCTCTCGATGCCGCGCATCAGGTCGGCCGGGTCCTTGGGGTCGACGACGATGCCGAACCTGCCGTTGCCGACGGCCTCGCACGACGCGTCGAGCCGCGAGGCGATCGCCGGCACGCCGCACGCCATCGCCTCGATCAGCACGATGCCGAAGCCCTCGCCCCAGCCGGCCAGCAGGAAGGTGTCGGCAAGCCGGTAGTGCTCGACCTTCTCGGCCTCGTCGACCCAGCCGGTGAACACGACGCGCTCGCCGACGCCGAGCGCGCGCGCCTTCGCCTCGAGCCGGGCGCGATCGGTGCCGTCGCCGCAGATCATGTAGGCGAGATCGGGGTGGCGCCCCAGCAGTGTCGGCAAGGCCTCGATCACCTCGTCGAATCCTTTGTAGCGCTCGCGCGCGTCGAGCCGCGCCATGCCCATCAGCACGCGCTTGCCGGCGAGGCCGTAGCGCGCCAGCAGCGCCGGTGATTTGGCGCCGGGCGTGAAGCGCGCGAGGTCGACCGCGTTGGGGATCACGAGGCCGCGCTCGGACGCGACGCCGGACCACGCGAGGAAGCGCTGCTTGGTCACCTCGCTGACGGCGAGGAACCAGTCGAGCCGCTGCAGCCCGCGCCGCACCGCCGCGCCGCCGTAAGGCTCCCAGGCGTCGACCCCGTGCAGCACCAGGCCGAGCGGCACCCGGCCGCGCAGCGCCAGCAGCTGGACGAGCGGCAGCAGGCGCAGATGGCCGCAGATGACCAGGTCGAACCAGCGCGGCGTCATCAGGGCGGCGAGCTCGGCGGCGAGGAACGCCGCCTTGCCGCCGGCGGCGTAGGCGCGATAGTCGAGCTTGTCGGGCAACGGCCCGATCGCCTCGACGATGACGCGCGGCAGCGCCACCACATGGTCGACGTCGGGGTGGCTGGCGAGCGCCGTCAGGAGGTCGCGGTTGAACTTCGCGATGCCGCCGCGGCCGCCGAACGCATCGTGAAGAAGCACCAGGATCCGCATGGCTCGCGCGTCGATCGCGCCCCGCTTCCTTGACTGGTTCCGTGTCCCGCTTGGCAGGCGGGTCTAGCACGGGGTCTAGCATGGGGCAAAGCAACCCGCGATGACCGGCGTGTTAAAGATCGGCAAGCTTCAACGCTTCACCGCCAGCCAAAGATCCTGCCAGCCGTCATAGGTCGCCGGCGGCCGCCAGCTGCCGCGCAGCGCGGCGCCCGCCGAGTCCAGGCCGGCATCGGCGACGGCCGCCGCGATGTGCGCCGCGTCGTGCGCGATGGCGCGCTCGGGATGGGCGGGGTCGAGCACCCAGGAACCGTCGCGCCACGGCGCGAAGCGCATGCCGGCGCGACCGTCGGCGAGCGCGCGCCGGCTGTCGTCGTCGATCAGATAGGCCGTGAAGGCGAGTCGGCCGCCCGGCTTGAGCACGCGCGCCGCCTCGGCGAGATAGTGCCGCACCGACGCGAGTCGCATGTGGGTGAACACCGAGGTCGCGAACGCGAGGTCGATCGTGGCCTCGGCGCACGGGAAGGCGTAGGCGGTCTCCTCCAGCGCGCCGCGCGGATTGTAGTCGGCGTTGCGCACGTCGGCGTGATGGAACGCGAAATCGGGTCGCGCGGCGGCGAAGCGGCGGCGGCAGCCCGCGACCGCGCGGCGCGACACATCGAACCCGAGATAGCCGCCGGCCGCCGAGAGGTGATCGGCGAGCGGCCGGGCGACGCGCCCGGCGCCGCAGCCGATGTCGAGCACGCGGTCGTCGGGCCCGAGATCGGCGTGGGCGATCAGCACGCCCAGCAGATTGTCGCCGATCGCGCGGAAGTCGCCGGCGCCGACATTGTGCGCGACCTGCCAGGGATCGCCGCGCCGCAGCGGATCCACGAAGCGGCCCGGCAGGCTCTTGAGATCGAGCAGCAGCCCGGCACCGGCGCGCCGGAGGCCCGGCGGCAGATAGTGGGAGAGCATGCGGCGCAGGTGGTCCAGCCGATGGTCGGTCAAGCCTCGACGTATTCCGCCATGCTGGTGGGCTCCGGAACCGGCAGTCCATCCGCCCGAAGGCCCTCGATATGGAATCGGATCGCCGCGCGGATCTCGTCTTCGACCGCCTTGACGCTCGACGCCGTCGCTACGCAGCCGGGCAGGTCGGGGACGTAGGCGGAATAGTTCTTTCCAGCCTTTTCGATCACGATGGCGTAGCGCATCAGCGCCCCTCCTTCAGTCCAGCCTGCTTCAGAACGCTGTTCAGCGTGCCAGGCGCGAGATCGTCGGACGGCTTGCCCGCCAGCGTAACACGCCCGAGCTTGGTTGGATGTTTGTACTGCCGGTGGCTGCCTTTGGTCGCCACAAGCAACCATCCGTCCCGCTCCAGCAATCGAATGACTTCACGCACCTTCATCGGAGTGCGCGCTCCTTGACCAAGGTCTCGTAAACCTCGCGCAGGCGCGCGCCGTGCGCCGCGAACGAGAACAGCTCGAGCGCGACCCGCCGCGCGTTGGCGCGCCAGCGCGAGAGCTCGACGCCGTCGGCCAGGCGCCGGAAGCACGCCGCCAGCGCGTCGGCGCGCGGCGGCACGATGACGCCGCAGTCGGCCCCCGCGATCATGTCGGCGACCCCGACCGTCGGCGACACGATCACGGGCGCGCCGGCGCCGAGCGCCTCGGCCGCCACCAGGCCGAAGCACTCGAACGCCGACGGCATCGCGACCACGTCGACGCTGTCGAAAAATCCGGGCTTGACCGCGGCGTCGAGGAAGCCGAGCCAGGTGACGCGGTCGGCGACGCCGTGGCGGGCGATCAGCGTCTCGACCTCGGCGCGGTAGGCATCGTCGCCCGCACCGCCGATGATCAGGCGCACGCCGGGCGCATCGGCCAGCGCCTTGGCGAGCCGGTGCAGGTTCTTCTTGGGATCGAGCCGTCCGAGAAAGCCGACGCGCAGCCCGTCACCCGGCCGGTAGCCCGATGCCGGCGCGGGCGCCGTCTCGTCCAACACCGGATGCGGGATCGCGAGCGCGCGCGGATCGTCGTCGAGGCCGCTGTCGTGGCGCTCGAGCTCGCTCGACACCACGATGCGATCGACGCGCTTGAGATACCAGCGGCGCAGCATCCGCTTGGCGAGCCGCGGGCCGTGGGCCATGTCGAAACCCGTCAGGGATTCGTGCGGCATCAGCACGATCGGCCGGTCGGCGCCGCGCGCCGCGCGCACCGCGGCGACGCTCGTGGCGACCCAGGCGCTGTGGGCGTGCACGACGTCGAAATTGCCGGCATGGCCGGCCAGGAAGCCGTGGAGCGCCGGCGCGATCGCCCAGCGCTCGGCGCGGGTGCCGCCGGCGCGCCAGAACGGCAGGCCGACGGCGCGCACGCCGCCGTCCCGGAGGCGCGCCAGATCGGGCGCCAGGCGGTCGGCGGCGGCGCGCGCGAACGGGTAGACCAGCGTCACCGCGAGGTCGGCGCGCCGGGCCGCCAGCGCAACGTTGATCGCAGCGGTCGCCGTCCCGCCGGTGCGCGGGTCGAGCCCGCTCGACACCTGCAGGATCTTGAGCCTGGCAGCCATTCGTTACCGGCCGTTCATTTGCCTTCCGTCCTGGCATCTCCTAAAAGAGCGCGCCATTTCAAGGTATTTTGGCGTCCATGAGCCTGTCGGTCGTCATCCTGACCTTCAACTCCGAGGCGACGATCGGCGCCACGCTGGCGAGCGCGCGGCGCGTTTCGGACGACGTGCACGTCGTCGATTCGGGCTCGACCGACCGCACGATCGCGATCGCCGAGACCCACGGCGCGCAGATCGCGCGCCACACCTTCGAGAGTTACGGTGCGCAGCGCAACTGGGCGATCGACAGCTTGCCGCTGCGTCACGGCTGGGAGCTCCATCTCGACGCCGACGAGCGGCTGAGCGACGAGCTGGCTGACGCGATCGCGGATCTGCAGGCCCGCGGTTTTGCAGGGCCGGCGGTCGGCTACTTCATTCCGCGGCTGGTGCATTTCCTCGGCCGCCCGATCCGCCACGGCGGCATGTACCCGATCTGGCACATGCGGCTGTTCCGCCGCGGCCGCGGGCGCTGCGAGGCGCGGCGCTACGACCAGCACTTCTACGTCGACGGTCCGACCGCCCGTCTTGCTTTCCCGATGATCGACGACATCCGCACGCCGCTCGGCGAATGGGTGATCCGGCACAACCGCTGGGCCGACGCCGAGGCCGACGAGCTGATGCACGGCGGCACCGACGGCCGGGTGGCCGCCCGATTCGGCGGGAATCCGGTGGAGCGCAAGCGCGCGCTGCGCGGTTCCTACAACCGCCTGCCGCGATTCGGGCGCGCCTTCCTGCTGTTCTTCTATCGTTACGTCCTGCGCGCCGGTTTCCTCGACGGCCGGCCGGGGTTGATCTTCTTCGTGCTGCAGACCTTCTGGTTCCGCTTCCTGGTCGACGCCAAGATCTACGAACGCGAGCGCGAGGGCGCCGGTCTTGCCTGACCCGGCGCCCGCCGCG